>JAOPZA010000084.1 GCA_025964325.1 Conexibacter sp. | reverse complement strand
CCGCCGCGCCGCCGGCTGTCGCCCGCACCGCGCCGCTCCCCGGCCCGCGGCGCGGCACGACGACCTCGCCGCCGTCGGTCACGCGGGCCGCGAGGTTGACGCCGAGCCGATCGGCTCTCCCGGTCATTCCGCCGGCGTGGCGAACCGCGTCGAGCGCCCGCGCTCCCGACGCCAGCCGGTAGACGCCGGGCCGGCGCACCGCTCCCTTCACGTCGACGACCAGCTGGCCCTCGAGACCCGGGCCGCCCCCGGCCGCCGACGTGCCGTCGGGAGCGCCACCCGCGGCGCCGGCGCCGCTCGAGGCCGAGCCACGCGCACCCGTCGAGCCACCGCCCGCCCCGCCACCGCTCGTCGCGCTGGCCGCCGACTGCGTTGCCACCGCCCCGCCAGGACCGCCCGAGCTCCCCGACGAGCCGCGCAGGAAGCGCGAGCCGATCAGGAGGACGGCGATCGCGAGCGCGACGTAGATCGCGAGGCGGGGCTTGGGCATATCGGCCATGCCCACGACGCTACGGCGCCGACCGCCGGGGAACACCCGCGGATCGCAACGAAAGCGCGCACGCCCGCGCGCGGCGTCGCCGCACGCGGGGTCACGTGACGGAGCGCGCTACCGGACGACGAAGTTGACGAGCTTGCCGGGCACGACGATCGTCTTCACGATCTCGTGGCCGTCGAGGTGCGTGCGGACGTTCGGCGCCTCCAGCGCGAGCGCCTCGAGCTGCTCGCGCGACGCGTCGGTCGGGGCGCTCACGCGGTCGCGGACCTTGCCGTTGACCTGCGCGACGAGCTGGAAGGTGTCGGTCTCGAGCAGCGCCGGGTCGGGCGTCGGCCAGGAGACCTCCCAGACCCGCTGACCGGTCACGAGCTCGTACACCTCGCTCGCGACGTGGGGTGCGAACGGGAAGATCAGCGAGGCGGCCATCGCGGTCGCGAAGCGCTGCACCTCCGCCCTCGTCTCCTCGCGGTGGCGGTAGATCTCGTTGACGAGCTCCATCACGGCGGCGATCGCGGTGTTGAAGGCGAAGCGACCCGCGATGTCGTTGGTGACCTTCTCGATCGCCCAGTGCGCCTTGCGTGCGACCGTCAGATCGGCGCCCGCCAGCTGGTCGGCGGCCGGCGAGACGATCTCGGCCCCATCGGCCGATGCGCCGTCAGTCGATGCGCCGTCAGCCGATGCGCCGTCAGCCGATGCGCCGTCGCCCGATACCGCGTCCGCCGACGCTCCGCCCGTGCGGCCGAGCTCCGCGCCGAGCCGCCACAGGCGCGCGATGAAGCGGTGCACGCCCTCGACGCCGTCGTCGGACCAGTCGGCGTCCTGCTCGGGGGCGGCGATGAACAGCACGTAGCAGCGCGCGGTGTCGGCGCCGTAGCGCTCGACGTACGAGGCCGGGGCGATCACGTTGCCCTTCGACTTGCTCATCTTCGCGCCCTCGCGGGTGATCATCCCCTGCGTGAAGAGGCGGGCGAACGGCTCGTCGAAGTCGACCAGGTCGAGGTCGGCGAACGCCTTCGTGAAGAAGCGCGCGTAGAGCAGGTGCAGGATCGCGTGCTCGACGCCGCCGATGTACTGGTCGACGGGCATCCACTCGCGAACGGCCTGGCGATCCCATGGCGCCTTGTCGTTGTTCGCGTCGCAGTAGCGCAGGAAGTACCACGAGGAGTCCACGAACGTGTCCATCGTGTCGGTCTCGCGTCGCGCCGGACCGCCGCAGATCGGGCAGGTCGTGTTGACCCAGTCCTCCGCCGCCGCCAGCGGCGAGCGGCCCTTCGGCTTGTAGTCCGTCACGTCGGGCAGCTCGACCGGCAGCTGGTCCTCCGGCACCGGGACGATCCCGTCTCTGTCGCAGTAGACGATCGGGATCGGGCAGCCCCAATAGCGCTGGCGCGAGACGAGCCAGTCGCGCAGGCGGTAGTTGACGGACGCGTGGCCTCTGCCCTCGCGGTCGAGCCACTGGACGATTCTGTCGATCGCTTCGCGGTTCCACATCCCATCGAACTCGGGGCCGCAGTTCACGAGCGGGCCGTCGCCGGTGTAGGGCAGCTCGTCGCTGCCGCTCGGGTCGGCGATCACGCGGCGGATCGGCAGCCCGTACGCCCGCGCGAACGCGTAGTCGCGCTCGTCGTGGGCCGGGACGCCCATGATCGCGCCGGTGCCGTACTCCATCAGCACGTAGTCGGCGACGTACATCGGGATCGCCTCGCCGTTGACCGGATTGATCACGGTGCGGCCGAGCGCGACGCCGGTCTTCGGCTTCTCGGTCGCGCCGCGCTCCTCGTTCGACTCGCTCAGCGTCCGGTTGACGTACTCGTGCACGGCCTGCTCCTGCCCGGTGCCCTCCGCGAGCCGGAAGACGTCGGGGTGCTCGGGCGCCATCACGAAGAAGGTCGCGCCGAAGAGCGTGTCGGGACGGGTCGTGAAGACGGGGTAGTCGGCGCCGACCTCCTCGCAGCGGAAGACGACCTCGGCGCCCTCCGAGCGGCCGATCCAGTTGCGCTGCATCGTCTTGACGTGCTCGGGCCACTCGATCTTGTCGAGGTCCTCGAGCAGGCGGTCGGCGTAGTCGGTGATGCGGAAGAACCACTGCTCGAGCTGGCGGACCTCGACGAGCGCTCCGGAGCGCTCGCCGCGGCCGTCGACGACCTGCTCGTTCGCGAGGACCGTCTCCTCGACCGGATCCCAGTTGACCGCCGCCCTGTTGCGGTAGGCCAGCCCGCGCTTGAACAGCTGCAGGAAGAGCCACTGCGTCCAGCGGTAGTAGCGCGGCTCGTGCGTCCCGAACTCGCGCGTCCAGTCGATCGATATCCCCCACTCGCGGAACTGCCGCTGGAAGGACGCGATCGAGGCGGCGGTCGCCTCGCGCGGGTGGACGCCGGTTCTGATCGCGTTGTTCTCGGCCGGCAGGCCGAACGCGTCGTAGCCCATCGGATGCAGGACGCGGCGGCCGATGCGGCGATTGAAGTGCGCGACGGCGTCGCCGAGCGCGTAGTTCTTCAGGTGCCCCATGTGCGGCTCGCCGCTGGGATAGGGCAGCATCTCGAGCACGTAGTACTTCGGGCGGCCGTCGGGAACGTTCGAGACCTCCCACGTGTGCTCGCGCGCCCAGACGTCCTGCCATCTGGGCTCGATCGCCTTCGGGTCGTAGCGGAGGTCTCGCAGATCGCTCATCGGGCGTTGCAGGTTACCGTGAGCCGATGCGCCGACTCATCCTGCTCGTCGGCGCGATCGTCCTCGTCGACACGATGTTCTATTCGGCGATCACGCCGCTGCTGCCGCTCTACGCGAATCGCTTCGACCTCTCGAAGTCGGCGAGCGGGATCCTCGCGGGCGCCTACGCGGCGGGGACGCTCGTCGGATCGCTCCCGAGCGGCTGGCTGGCGGCGCGCGTCGGAGCGCAGCGCGCGGTCGTGCTCGGGGTCGCGCTGATGTCGCTCGCGAGCCTCGGATTCGCCTTCGGCCACGACATCGTGCTGCTCGACGTGACGCGCTTCGTGCAGGGCCTCGGCGGCGCCTGCTCGTGGGCCGGCGCGATGGGCTGGCTGCTCAGCAGCACACCGGCGTCGCAGCGCGGCCAGGCGATCGGAGCCGCGATGGGAACCGCGGTCGGCGGCGCGCTGCTGGGCCCGGTGCTCGGTGCGATCGCGCGCGGGGTCGGACCGGAGCCGGCGTTCAGCACCGTCGCCGTGCTCGGCGGCGTGCTGATCGTCGCCGCCCTGCGGATGCCGGCGCCGCCGGTCGCAACGGGCGGCGGCGAGTCGCTGCTGGCGTCGCTGCGCGAGCGGCGGGTGCGCGGCGGGATGGTGCTCGTGACGGTCCCGTCGCTCGTCTTCGGCACGCTCAACGTGCTCGCGCCGTTGCGCCTCGACCACCTCGGCGCGAGCGGCTTCGCGATCGGCGCGACGTTCCTCGTCGCGGCCGCGATCGAGGCGGTCGGACAGGCGTTCGTGGGCCGGCTCGCCGACCGCCGCGGCCGCCGCGCGCCGATCCTCGCGGGCCTGGCGATCGCCGTCGTGCTGATGCTGCTGCTGCCGTTGCCGGCATCGGCCGCGCTGCTGGCCCCGCTCGTCGTCGTCGCGGCCGTCGGCGTGGGTACGCTGTACACGCCCGCGATGGCGCTGCTGTCGGACGGCGCCGAGGCGGCCGGACTCGACCAGGGGCTCGGCTTCGCGCTCGTCAACCTGACGTGGTCCGGCGGGCAGGTGGTCGGCGCGGTCGTCGGGAGCGGCCTCGCCGGCGCGACGAGCGACGCCGTCCCGTATGTGCTGCTGGCACTGCTCTGCGGCGCGACCCTCGCGGCGCTGCTGCGGCAGCGCGCCCCGCTCGCCGCGCCAGGCTGAGAAGCGCGCGGCGACCGCTGAACGGCCCGGAGCTGCCGCCGATTACCATGGCGACGATGTCCGACGACGCCGCCTCACCCTCCCCCGCGCGCAGCGGCGCCTCGCTCTCGGCCGCCCGTGTCGCCGCGATCATCACCGCGGCGGAGGAGACGGCCGCGCAGCTGCGCGGCGACGCCGAGCAGCGGATGCGCGAACGGATCGCCGAGGCGGACCGCGCCGCCGGCTTCCGCGTCAAGGCCGCCGAGGACGAGGCCGCCGAGCTGCTCGCGGACGCCCGCAGGGAGGCGGCGCGCCTGGTCGAAGCGGGACGCGGCGAGGCCGAGCGGATCGTCGCGACCGCCAGGAGCGAGCAGGCCGCGCTGAAGGCCGAGGCCGAGCAGGCGGCGCGCGCGACGCGCTCGGAGGCCGAGGCGTGGGCGGTCGAGAAGCGCAAGGAGGGCGAAGCGCGCGCCCGCGAGCTGGCGAGCGAGGCGCGCCTCGTCGCCGGCGACGTCCGCGCCGAGGGTCTCGAGCTGACGGAGAACCTGCGGGAGCTGGGCGGCTCCCTGCGCGCGAACGCCGACCGGCTGCTGCGCGACGTGCTGCGCGTCCACGGCCAGCTGACGGCCGATCTCGAGCGGATCGAGCCGCCGCCCCCGCGCCGCGACGACCGCTCCGCCTCCGCCTCGTCGCCGCCGCGCAGCGGCGCCGGCAACGGCCGCTCGGACGACCCCGACTTCGACGTGCCCGAGTTCATCCCGGGCTCGCGCTAGCGCGTCGCGGGCTCGGCGCCGGCTCGGCCGCGGCTCGGCCCCGGCGAGCCGCTGAGCCGCCGCGACGCGCGCGAGCGCGATACAATCCGCGCTTCCTGGGGCTATAGCTCAGCTGGGAGAGCGTCGCGCTGGCAGCGCGAAGGTCGTCGGTTCGAGCCCGACTAGCTCCATTCTCAGGGTCGTCGCGCATGCCGTAGGCGGGGGGTGGCGGCGAGTTCCTGGTCTGCCCCATCTGCTTCGACGGCCGCCGGCTCGACGCGGCCGCCTTGGTCCCGAACGCCACGCTCGGAGGCGCGACGCCGCTGATGGATCGGATCGGCGACGGCGCGACCGTCTTCAGCTA
>JAOPZA010000069.1 GCA_025964325.1 Conexibacter sp. | reverse complement strand
CGGACCCGCGCGCCACCCGGCGAAGACGCGTCCGTCAGTGCGCGTCGTCGGGCAGGTCGAGGTCGTCGCGCACGCTGGCGAGGGCGTGCATGCCCGGCTGGGCCGGCTCGCCGCGCACCTCGCCGTCGAAGGCGATCAGCTCGAGGCGCTCGATCTCCCGCTCGCCGATGATCCGCGCCGGATGGTCGGCCGGCAGCCCGCGGATCAGGCGGCGGATGCGCTCGCGCAGCTGCAAGGCGAAGTGGGGGGTCGACGCGCCCATCAGCTGGCGCACGTCGTCGACCGTGACCTCGCGGTCGGGGCGCAGGCGATCCGGATGCTCGGCTTGGCTCACTAGTGACCTGCCTTGACCTGTGAGATCTCGAGAAGGCTGTCGATACGCGACTGGACGGGGAGGGAGATCGCCGACGCGTCGCCGATCAGCCAGCCGTGATTGTAGACACCGCGGACCGGATCCCGCTGGTAGCCGGGCTGGATGTCCAGCAGGTACTGGCCGAGCGGAACGGGCAGCGTCGCGGCGTCGGTCATCAGCAGCAACGGCCCGTAGGTCCCGCTCGCCGACAGCGGCGCGGCGGCGGCCGCGTCGAGCGGTCGCGCGGCGTTCGCGAAGACGAGCCCGTGCCCGGGATCGACGACGCCCCAGCCGAACGTGCCGTCGCTGAAGCGCGCGAACGCGATCGCGTTGCCGACGGGGTCGGCGCCCTGGATCCGCGTGACGCTGCCGACGCTGCGAAGCGCTCTCTCGACGCCTCTGCTGACGGTCGCGACCGGCCCCAGCACGTAGATGTGCGGCTTCTCGTGCGTCTGCAGCGCGGCATACGTCGCCCCCGGGATCTCGTTGCGTCTGACGAAGAGGATCGGGTCGCCGCTCTTCGCCGCCCACGCGGCGGCCGGCATCGCGTAGGCGGGATCCTCCGCCGAGACGACGACGACCGCCCGGCTCGGCTTGCCCGCGAGCGCGCTCGCGAGCCGGTCGATCGCCGCCGCGAGCGTGTAGGGATCGCTGCCCGCGAGCGACGTCGATCTTCTGCCGGCCGGCGCGGGCGCCGTCCCGACGCGGATCACCTGGGCCCCGCCCAGCTCCGTCGCCCCGGTCGGCGCGAGCGCGCCGAGCGCGTCGCTGCTCGCCTGCGGCAGGTTGTCGCCGTCGGCCAACAGCACGGGCGCGTTGAGCGGTCTGCTCATCAGCACGGATGCGGCGAGGCCACTGCGCCAGTCGCTCGCGGCGACGAGCGCGACGGCCGTCGGCTGGGTGCCGGGAGCGCCGCCGGGATAGACGGCGCGCGCCACGGCCGCCGCGTCGGCGACCGGGTCGGCGCCGCCGACCCGCGTCGTGTTCTTGGTCGCGAACCCGGGGAAGCCGAGCTGCTGCGAGGCCTGCGTCTCGGTCCCGCTCTTGCCGAGCTGCGGCGTCGAGACCGTCGTCGTCTTCGTGGTGCCGCCGCCGCAGCCGGCGAGCGCGACGGCGCCGGCCAGCACGGCGGCGACGGTTGGGGCGAGGCGAAGACGGACCATCGCGCGGACGATAGCCCGCCCTTGTGCGCGCCGAGCCGACGAGTCGTGAACGGCGCTGTCGGACGCGACGTCGGCGCGGCCTCCCGGCGACTCGCCGGGCGCCATCCCGGGCAGGCCGGGGACGCGCACCGATGCCGCAACGTGCGGAAAACGGACTTGACGTAACGTCGCCTCGGTCCGCTAGCATGCCGCCCACGCCGAATCCGGGGCCAAGCCTCGGACCGGGGGACCCAGTTCGTTCGGGGCGAATCCCACGAGAGACCGTGGGAAGCGCAGGCTCTTTCAGCGCTAGCCCGTCAGCTAACCCCGGAGGCCGACGAAAGAGGAACGCAGGTGCGTGCCACGACTCTGGTCGCGACGGGTCTCACCACGCTCGGATGTGCTCTGCCGGCCCCGGCAGCGGCCACGACGACCGGCGGC
Organism: Conexibacter sp.; assembly: GCA_025964325.1. GTDB lineage: Bacteria > Actinomycetota > Thermoleophilia > Solirubrobacterales > Solirubrobacteraceae > Conexibacter. The sequence goes on along the minus strand of JAOPZA010000069.1, from coordinate 12,998 downwards.
GGCGCGGGCGACGGTGCTCCCGCCTCGACCGTCCCGGCGGCGCCCGCACCGATCGCGCCACCCGCCGATCCGGCTCCGGCCGCTCCCGCCCCGCCCGATAGCCCCGGTGCGGCCGGCTTCGGCGTCGCACCCGCCCCGGTCCCGCAGCCGACCGTTCCCGGCACGCGCGGCGTGATCAAGAAGGGCGTCGCCTACGCTCCCGCGGCCGCGCCGATCGAGGTGCAGCAGGCGATCTGGTCCGCCAACCAGCTGCGCACGAAGCCCTACGTCTGGGGCGGCGGCCACGCGAGCTTCCGCGCCAGCGGCTACGACTGCTCGGGCACCGTCTCCTACGCGCTGCACGGCGCCGGCCTGCTCGACGTGCCGATGGACTCGAACGACTTCATGAACTGGGGTGTCAAGGGCAAGGGCCAGTGGATCACCGTCTACACGAATCCGGACCACGCCTTCGCGATCATCGCCGGGCTGCGGCTCGACACGAGCGGTCCGGGCGAGTCCGGTCCTCGGTGGCGCACCGCCAAGGCCTCGACGCGCGGCTTCAGCGCGCGTCATCTGCGCTACTTCTGAGCGTCGCGCGGGACCGCGCGGAACCTCGGTCGGTACGCTAGACGAACTCGTACCGCGAACCTGCCCCAAGGAGGATCCGATGGCCGGCCTGACCGGGCGCTTCTCAACCGTCGTCAAGGCGAGAATCTCCAAGCTGCTCGACAGAGCCGAGGATCCGTCCGAGACGCTCGAGTACAGCTACCAGAAGCAGATGGAGCTGCTGCAGAACGTGAAGAGAGGGCTCGCGGACGTCGTCACGTCCAAGAAGCGCCTCCAGCTCCAGTCGCAGAGAATGGAGCAGCAGGTCGTCAAGCTCGACACGCAGGCCCGTCAGGCGCTCGCGGCCGGCAACGAGCCGCTCGCACGCACGGCGCTGGAGCGCAAGACCGCGATCCAGGGCGAGCTGCAGGGCCTCGACACACAGGTCTCCGAGCTCGAGCAGCAGCAGCAGTCGATGATCGACAACCAGGCCAGACTGCAGTCGAGAATCGAGGCCTTCCGTTCGAGAAAGGAAGTCGTCAAGGCGCAGTACTCGGCGGCCGAGGCGCAGGTGCGGATCTCCGAGGCGGCGACGGGCGTCGGCGAGGAGATGGCCGACGTCGGCCTCGCGATGCAGCGCGCGCTCGACAAGACCGAGAACATGCGCGCGCGCGCGGGCGCGATGGACGAGCTCGAGAGAGCGGGCGCCTTCGAGGACCTGACGCAGCTCGGCGACGGCCAGGACGACATCGATCGTCAGCTCGCGCAGCTCGGCTCCGGCACCCAGGTCGACAGCGAGCTGGAGAGAATGAAGGCCGAGCTCGGCGCCGGCGGCTCGCCGGGACAGCTCGGTGCGGGCCAGGCCGAGGGCGGCCAGGAGAGATCGGCATGATCGTCCGCATATCGTCGGAGGGCCAGTTCGAGCTCGACGGCGACTGCGCGGAGCGGCTGAACGCGCTCGACAACGAGGCCGTGGCGGCCGTCGACGCCGGCGACGAGCCGCGCTTCCACGAGCTGTTCGACCAGATGCTCGGGATCATCCGCAGCGAGGGCACGCCCCTCGCGGATGACGACCTGCGTGGCTCCGACGTGATCGTGCCGCCGCCGGACACCTCCTTCGCGGAGGCGCAGCACGAGTTCAGCGGCGAAGGCCTCATCCCGGGCTAACCCGATCCCGGTCGGCCTGCGCTCTGAAGCGAGGCCGAGATCGGGTTAGCCTTGGGCGAATCTCGCAGGGGAGATTCCCCGGGGCGCGTTGGCGAGAGCTCCGGCCGCTACGCCCACTGACGAGGCTCAGATGGGGATGCCCCAGAGGGGGAACCAGCGCTCGAGCTCGGGCTCGATCGGCAGCTCGGCACCGACCTGCGCTCTCAACCGCAGCTCCGCCTCGGTGTCGCGCTGCTGCTGGCCGCCGGCCGGCACGAACGGGTAGAACGTGCCGCGCTTGTAGTTGTAGATCCAGTAGAGCGGCCGTCCTCTTGCGTCCTCGAACGCGAACACGGCGCAGAGAATGCGCTCGCCGTAACCGCCCGCCTCGAGCGCGCTGCTGACGGCGTTGACGCCGACGACGAGGTCGTCGAAGTCGGGGTCGCGCAGCACCATCCAGCGGTAGCCGTACTCGTCGTCCTTCGCCTCGACCTTGGTGCCCGCGTCGCTCGAGGTGCCCTCGACGACCTCGACCATGTCTCGCACGATGCCGTCGAAGTCCGCCGTCGCGAGGGGCTGGAAGACGATGCCGGCGAGGCCGCGGGTTCTGATCCCGAGCTCGGTCTCGAACAGGACGTAGGCCGTCGACAGCGCGAAGAGGCGGTCGGGCGCCGGTCTGGCGAGCTTGCGCTTGCCGCTGATGATGTCGAACAGCCCCATCTCAGCGGCTGCCCTGCAGCTGCGCCTCGAGCCGCGTCAGCGCCGCGATCCGCTTCTCGAGCGGCGGGTGCGTCGAGAAGAGGTTGGTGACGGATCTTCTCGCGCTCGCGGGGAAGATGTAGAGGGCGCTCATGCCCTCGACCGCGCGCAGGTCTCTCTCCGGGATCCGTTGCATCGTGCCGCTGATTCTCATCAGCGCCGAGGCGAGCGCGCTCGGGCGGCCGGTGATGATCGCCGAGCCGCGGTCGGCGGCGAACTCGCGATAGCGCGAGAGCGCCTGCAGCAGCAGGAACGAGACCGCGTAGACGATCACGGAGACGAGGATCACGACCATCATCGACGGGCCGTCGTCGTCGTTGTCGTTGTAGCCGCCGCCGAAGCCGCCGCCGAAGAAGAAGCCGAACTGGACGATGTAGGAGGCGACCGTCGCGAAGAAGCTCGCGATCGTCATCACCATCACGTCGCGGTTCTGCACGTGCGTCAGCTCGTGCGCCATGACGCCCTCGAGCTCGGCGGGGGAGAGCAGGTCCATGATCCCCGTCGTCGCGCAGATGGTCGCCGTCTTCGGCGAGCGTCCGACCGCGAACGCGTTCGGCATCGGGGTGTCGGCGACCGCGACGCGCGGTTTCGGCAGGTTCGCCTGCACGCACAGGCGCTCGATCATCGCGTGCAGCTGCGGCGCCTGCTGCGGGGTCACCTCGCGGGCGCCCATCGCGTGCAGCGCGAGCTTGTCGGAGGCGAAGAACTGGAAGGCGAACAGCGCGGCGGCGATGATCAGGATCGTCACGCCGTTGAGGCCCGACGCGAACAGCACGCCGATCAGCACGGCGTACACGAGGCCGAGCAGGAACAGGGTGAGCGTCATCCGGATCTGCAATCCGGTGTCGCGGCCGAACGAGGTCGGGCGGGGCATCTGCGGCAATCCTCCTGAGATGAAGGGACTGCCATCCATGATCGCAGACGGCGATAAGCCGTCCCTGAACGCGTCGGCCTAGGGCTCGCCCCAGGCCAGCCTGCTGGCGGCGTGCGACTCGGGGCCGAAGACGTCGTCGAGCAGCGCGCCGGCATCCTCGATCCCGAGCTGGGCGCGCAGGTGGCGGTCGACCTCGGCGCGCGAGGAGCCGCCGACGGCCATCTCGATCGCGACGAGACGGGCGGCGCTCGGCGTCGCGGTGGTCGAGGCAGCCGGGCGCGTCGCGGCGCTACTCGAGGTCGCGGGGTCGGGCGCGGCGCTCGTGCGCGTCCAGGTCGGCGTGGGCGCGGCCGCGACCGACGCGGGCGGCTGCTCCACGGGCGGACTCGGCGGGATCGCCGCGCTCGGCGGGATCGCGTCGGCGGGCGGGGCCGCCTCGCTCGGCCGCACGGCGGGCTGGTCCTCCGTGCGCGGTGGCGCCGGCCACGGCGTGCGCGGCAGCAGCTCGTCGGTCTCCTCCTGGGCGCGCCGCAGCTCGCTCGTGAGCGCGGCGGACGCGTCGGACAGCTCGGCGGCGAGCCGCCGCGCCGACGCGCTCAGCGCCTCGAGCCGGGCTGCGCGGGCGGCCGCCTCGGCGTCGACGCGGAGCCGCGCGGCGGCGAGGTAGCGCTCGACCTCCTCCTCGGCGGCGCGGCGGCGATCGACGATCGCGCGCTCGGCGGCGCGCGCCTCACGCTCGGCGGCGCGCACGATCGCCTCGACGTGCGCGGCGATGTCACGACCGAGCATGCCGCCGACCGGTTCCTCGGAGTTGTCCTCGCGGTGCGATCCCATGCCTCTCGGCCGCCGAGCTTACACGCGAATCCCCCGGAGTTCGCCGATTTCGACCCCCGCTGCACGATCTGGACCAATTGTTGACGGCGGGACTGGACCGAGCCTAGAGTCGGCCGCCGCATGCGGCTGCGCCTGCTCCTGCTCGCCTTCGCGATCCCGCTCCTGCTCTGGGGCGCGCTCCCGCTCGTCTCGAGCGCCGATCAGCAGGGCAAGGTCGACCAGCTGCAGCGCAAGATCGACGCCGCCCGGGGCAAGCTCTCGCACGTCGACGGCAAGGCGAAGGTGCTGACGAGCGACATCACGTCGCTGACGCGCCGGATCGGCACGCTCCAGGGCGGCATCACGACGCTCCAGCGCAGACAGGACGCGATCCAGGCCGACCTCGACATCAGACGGGGCGAGCTCGAGCGGACGCAGCGAGAGCTGCGGGCGCTCCGCGCGCAGCTCACGAGACTGCGGGCGACGCTCGCGCACGCGCGCACGGTGCTCGCCGAACGCATCGTCGCGGCGTACAAGAGCGACGAGCCGGACCTCGTCAGCGTCGTGCTGCGCGCCGACGGCTTCGCCGACCTGCTCGAGAGCTCGTCGTACCTGCAGCGCGTCGGGCGCCAGGACCAGCAGGTCATCGCGGCGGTGCGCACGGCGAAGGCCGCGGCGACGACGGCGACGCAGCGGCTCGGAACGCTCGAGGGCCGCCAGCGCAGCATCGCGCTCGAGATCTCGCGCCAGCGCGACGCCGTCGCGCGCGTGCGCAGGACGCTGGTCGGCACGCGCGACGAGATCGACCGCGTGCGGGGCGTGAAGCGCCGAGCGCTCGGCAGCGTCCGCAGCTCCGCCGCCGACCTGCACCAGCGGGTCGACTACCTCCAGAGCCAGCAGTCGAAGGTCGAGCGCCAGATCCGCGCCGCCTCGCAGCGCTCGAGCGGCGCCAGCCTGCCTGCCGGACGGATCCGCGGCGGCGGCACCTTCATCTGGCCGGTCAACGGGCCGATCACCTCGCCCTTCTGCGAGTCGCGCGCGTGGGAGCGCTGCCATCCAGGCATCGACATCGGCGTCCCGACCGGGACCCCGATCCGGGCCGCCGGGGCCGGCAAGGTGATCCTCGCCGGCCCGGTCAGCGGCTACGGCAACTACACCTGCGTCCAGCACAGCGGCCCGCTCTCCACCTGCTACGCCCACCAGTCCCAGATCCAGGTCGGCGTCGGCCAGTCGGTCAGCCAGGGCCAGGTGATCGGCATCAGCGGCTGCACCGGCCTCTGCTTCGGCGCGCACCTCCACTTCGAGGTGCGCGTGAACGGGTCGGTCGTGAACCCGCTGAACTACCTCGGGTAGCGGCGGCGGGCGTCCGCCGCTACCGGTGCCGCTTCGCCTTCGCCCTCGCCTTGCGCACGGTCACGGTCGCCGCGGTCGTGCCGCGCTGGCGGTTGCCGGCGGCGTCGACGGCGGTGACGCGGATCTGCACGCGGCCGTAGGGGAGGGGCGCGGCGCTCGCGCGGTAGTGGACGCCGGAGAGGTGGGCGACCCGGAAGGTCGTGCTGCGCGCGCGCGTGCAGCGGACGGTGCGGCGGTGGCGACCCTTGCCGACCTGGCAGCGCGTGACGACGCGAAAGCGGGCGACGACGCCGACCGCGACGGCGCCGGCCGAGTTCGCGTCCCCGGCGTCGAAGCGCACGCTGCAGGAGCGGCCGCGGCAGCGGACCGAGCGGATCGCCGAGCGCGGCGCGACGCCGTCGGCTGCGATCGCGGGCACGACGCCGCTGCGGGCCGTCGACGTGCCGGCCCCGTTCGACGCCTGCACGATGCACACGATCGCCTGGCCCTGCTGGGCGGCGCGCGGCACGAAGACGTTCCCGGCGCCGCTCTGCAGCACCTGCCCGGTCGCGGCCAGCTCGAAGAGGTAGCCGAACGTCGCACCGGGCGTCCAGGTGCCCGGCGTGCAGGTCAGCGGGCTGCCGACGACCGGCGGCGAGACGCCGTTCAACGACGCGACCGCGCTCTGGCGCGGAGCGACCGGCGGCTGGTCCGAGCCGTCGATGAACGCGCGGACCTCGGGCGCGGTCACGTCCGCGAAGCCGACGTGACCGCGGCCGCAGGAGGTGCTCTCGACGAAGCTCGCGACGCCGACCTGGCCGTTGGCTGCCACGAGCGGGCCGCCGCTGTCGCCGAAGCACGCGCTCTGTGTCGGCGACTCCACGCAGATCACGCTGGCGGACGCGTTGGGCGAGACGTCGGTGCTGCAGCTGTCGTCGCCAAGCACCGGGAACTGCGCGGCGTAGAGCTTGAAGTCGGGCGCCGCGGGCGGGTTCTCCTGGCCGTAGCCGCTGAAGCCGAGCGCCGTCCCGGGCGCAGGACCGCCGCCGACGGGCGCGAGCGCGATCGGCTGGGCGTTCGGTCCCGACAGGTTCAGCGGCTGGGCGAGGGTCAGCACCGCGACGTCGTCGGTCTGCGGATGCTCGACGTAGCCGGGGTGGACGCGCACGGAGGCGACCGCCACGACCTGGGTCCCGGCCGGCGGCGCCTTGCCGGGACTGTAGGCGTTCACGTCGGAGAAGCCCGCGAGGACCGTGAAGGCCGATGGCGGCCGCGGGGTCGTCGTGCCCTCCGGGTCGACGCAGTGCGCGGCCGTCAGCACCCGCGTCGCGTCGAGGATCGAGCCGCCGCAGCTCTCGTCGGGTCCGGTCGCGGAGAGGAAGACCTGCCACGGCACCTGCTGGATCGAGGCGGGCGCCCCGCCCACGATCGCGGCATGCGCCCGCCTCGCGGAGGCGGCGGGCGCGGCCAGCAGGGCGGCGAGGAGGACGGTGGCGGCTGCCGGCAGCAGCATGCTGCCGGCACGCTGCCGGAGAGGGCGGAGAACCACGGCCGGCAGCCTATCCAGGCGACGGATCCTCTGAACCTCTACCCTCCAGCGCGTGCTGAAGGAGATCAACCTCTTCGGGCTGCACCTGCAGACCTTCGGGATCTTCTTCGCGCTGAACTTCCTCGCCTGGGCCGCGCTCGTCGCGCGCCGCCTGAAGGAGATCGGCAAGCCCGTCGACTGGGCCTACGAGATCCTCTTCGCCGCGCTCGTCGGCGGCCTCGTCGGTGCGCGCGGCTACTACCTGATCCAGAACTACGACGAGGTCAAGGGCAACCTGCTGGGGAACATCTTCTCCGGCTCGGGCCTGGTCTGGTACGGCGGGCTGCTGGGCGGGATCGTCTTCGTGCTGGCGTGGGCGAAGTGGCGCGACTTCGTCTCGATGCAGCTGCTCGACATGGCCGCCGTCGGCCTCCCGCTCGGCTACGCGATCGGCCGCATCGGCTGCCAGGTCTCGGGCGACGGCGACTACGGCACGCAATCGGACCTGCCGTGGGCGATGCCCTACCCGCACGGCAGCGTGCCGACCCCGGCCGGCGTCAGCGTCCAGCCGACGCCGATCTACGAGACGCTCGCGATGGGCGTCTTCGCGCTCGTGCTCTGGCGCCTGCGGGATCGCCTGCGGCCCGGCGCGCTGTTCGGGATCTACCTGATCGGCGCCGGCGTCGAGCGCTTCGTCGTCGAGTTCTGGCGTCGCAACGACGAGGTCGTCGGCTTCCTGACGGCGGCCCAGGTCGAGAGCGTCATCTCGGTCGTCGCCGGGATCGTCTGGCTGCTCGTGATGATTCGCCGCAACGGCAGCCTGCGTCCGGCCGGCGCCGCCGGCGAGAGCACCGCCAGAGGCCGCACGCGTCCCGCCACGGCGTGACCACGCGGCGCTGATCACAGGCAAGTCCACGGTGCTCGGCGCTCAGCCGGCATAATCACGCGGCCATGTCCGTCGCCCAGCAGCTCTCCCACGTCTTCCCCCTCGGCAGCCGCATCAACGCGGCCGGCCACCTCGAGGTCGGCGGCTGCGACACGGTCGAGCTCGCGCGCGAGTTCGGAACGCCGGCGTTCGTCGTCGCCGAGGACGACCTGCGCGCGCGCGCCCGCGCCTTCGTCGAGGCGCTGCGTGCCCGGCACGACGACTTCGACGTGCTGTTCGCCTCGAAGGCCTTCCCCTGCACCGCCGTCTACCGCGTGCTGGCGGAGGAGGGCCTGTCCTGCGACGTCGCCTCCGGCGGCGAGCTCTCGCTGGCGCTGCGGGGCGGCTTCGACCCGGCGCGGATCTACCTGCACGGCAACGCGAAGTCGCTCGCCGAGCTGAACGCCGCGATCGACGCGGGCGTCGGCCACGTCGTGCTCGACGGTTTCGCCGACATCGACCGGCTCGAGCGGATCGCGGCCGAGCGCGGCCTGGGCACCGCCGGCGGAGGCGGTGCTCAGCGCGTGCTGATCCGCGTCACGCCGGGGGTCGCGGGCACGACGCACGAGAAGATCTCGACCGGCCAGGCCGACTCGAAGTTCGGCTTCGGCGTCGACGACGCGCGCCGTGCGATCGCGCGGCTGCGCGAGTCGAGCTCGCTCGAGCTCGTCGGCCTGCACATGCACATCGGCTCCCAGCTGCTGGCGCTCGACGCCTTCCGCCCCGCGGCCGAGGTGCTCGCCTCGCTCGGCGACTTCCCGGTCTACAACGTCGGCGGCGGGCTCGGGGTCGCCTACACCGCGGCGCAGGAGCCGCCGTCGATCGAGCAGTACGTCGACGTGCACGTGCGCGCGCTGCACGAGCTGTTCGGCCGCGACAAGCGGCTGCTGATCGAGCCCGGTCGCGCGCTGGTCGCCAACTCGACCGTGACGCTCTACACGGTCGAGACGGTCAAGCGCAACGTCTCGACGTGGGTCGGCGTCGACGGCGGCATGTCCGACAACCTGCGACCGATGCTCTACGGCTCGGTCTACGAGGCGCTCTTCGCCGACCGGCCCGCGACCGCGGGGACCGGCGAGCGCGCGCACGTCGCGGGCAAGCACTGCGAATCGGGCGACGTGATCGTGCGCGACGTGCCGCTCGACGACCCGCGGCCCGGCGACGTGCTGGTGACGCCCGCGACCGGCGCCTACGGCCACGCGATGGCGAACAACTACAACGGCATCCCACGGCCTCCGGTGATCTTCTGCAAGGACGGCGACGCCCGCGTCGTCGTGCGCCGCGAGACCTACGACGACCTGGCAGCTCGTGACGTCCCCTGAGCGTCGCTTCCGGATCGGCCTGCTCGGGCACGGGACGGTCGGCGCGGCGTTCGCGGAGCTGCTGCCGGAGCGCGCCGAGCGGATCGCGACGATCACCGGCCTGCGGCCCGAGATCGTCGGCGTGCTGACGCGCTCGCAGGGTGACTTCGAGGAGCTGCTCGCGCAGAGCGACCTGGTCGTCGAGCTGATCGGCGGGATCGAGCCGGCGCGCGACTACGTGACGCGCGCGATGCGTGCCGGTCGCCATGTCGTCACCGCCAACAAGCAGCTGCTCTCGCAGCACGGCGAGGAGCTGTGGGGGCTCGCCCGCGAGCAGGGCGTCCAGCTGCGCTTCGAGGCGGCGGTCGCCGGCGTCGTGCCGGTCATCCGCGTGCTGACGGAGTCGCTCGCGGCCGCCCACGTCGAACGCATCCACGGGATCGTCAACGGCACGACGAACTTCATCCTCAGCGAGATGGCGCGTACCGGAGCGCCGTACGAGCAGGCGCTCGCCGAGGCGCAGCGGCTCGGCTACGCCGAGGCCGATCCGAGCGAGGACGTCAACGGCAAGGACGCGGCCGCGAAGATGGCGATCCTCGCGCGGCTCGCCTTCGACACGCCCGTCCACCTCGACCAGGTCGTCTGCGAGGGGATCGAGCGGATCGGCCCCGACGACCTCGAGTACGCCCGCGACCTCGGCCTCGGGCTGAAGCTGATCGGCACCGCGGAGCGCGTCGACGGCGGCCTCTCGGTGCGCGTCCATCCCGCCTTCCTCTACTCGCGTCACCCGCTCGCGTCGATCGACGGCTCGTTCAACGCGGTCACGGTCGAGTCGCCGACGATCACCGAGATCACGATGTCGGGGCCGGGCGCGGGCGGCCCGCAGACCGCGAGCGCCGTGCTCGGGGACGTCATCTCGGCGATGATCCCGCCGGCCTCGACGCCCGAGACCAGCACGCGGCTGCCGATCGTCTCCGACGTCGTCTCGGCCTTCTACCTGCACCTCGACGTCGTCGACGAGCCGGGCGTCCTCTCGGACGTGACCGGCGTGCTCGGCCAGCACGGGATCTCCGTCAAGTCGGTCGTGCAGAAGGGACTGGGCGACAACGCGCGGCTCGTGATGGTCGTCCACCCGGTGCTCGAGTCGCGCTTCTTCGCGGCGACCGAGCGGATCGCCGAGCTGCCCGCCCTGCGGACCGCGCCCCGCGCGATCCGCGTGATCGAGGAAGACTTCGGCCCGTGAGCTTCGGATTGATCGAGCGCTACCGCGACCGCCTGCCGTTCGCGCCGGAGGACCCGGTCGTCAGCCTCGGCGAGGGCTCGACGCCGCTCGTCCACGCGCCCGCGCTGTCCGAGCGCGTCGAGGCCGACGTCTGGCTCAAGTACGAGGGCCTCAACCCGACCGGCTCCTTCAAGGATCGCGGCATGACGTGCGCGGTCTCCGCCGCGGTGCGGGAGGGCGCCGAGGCCGTGATCTGCGCCTCGACCGGGAACACGTCGGCGAGCGCCGCCGCCTACGCCGCGCGCGCCGGGCTGCGCTGCGCGGTGCTCGTGCCGGAGGGCAAGATCGCGACCGGCAAGCTCGCGCAGGCGCTCATGCACGGCGCCCGCGTGATCGTGATCCGCGGCAACTTCGACCAGGCGCTGACGCTCGTGCGCGAGCTGGTCGAGCGTCACCCGATCGCGCTCGTCAACTCCGTCAACCGCTTCCGCCTCGAAGGCCAGAAGACGGCGGCCTTCGAGATCGTCGAGGAGCTCGACGAGCTCGACGCGCTCTGCATCCCGGTCGGCAACGCCGGCAACATCACCGCGTACTGGAAGGGCTTCAACGAGGTCGGCCGGCGACCGCGGATGTTCGGCTTCCAGGCCGCCGGCGCCGCCCCGCTCGTCGCGGGCGCGCCGGTCCAGCATCCGGAGACGGTCGCGAGCGCGATCCGGATCGGCAATCCGGCCCGCTGGGAGGAGGCGATGGACGCGATGACGTCGTCGCACGGTGCCGTCAGAGCCGTCAGCGACGCGCAGATACTCGACGCCTACCGCTTTCTCGCGGCGCGCGAGGGGATCTTCTGCGAGCCCGCCTCCGCCGCCAGCGTCGCCGGCCTGCTGGCGCACGGCGCGGGCGGCGCGCAGCGGATCGTCTGCGTCCTGACCGGCCACGGCCTGAAGGATCCGGGCACGGCGCTCGACCAGGTCGCCGCCGTCGTTCCGTGCGAGCCCGAGCTGGCCGCCGTCGAGCGCGCCGTGCTCGCCTAGCGGCGGGAGCGAAGCGATGGAGCGCCGCCGCCTCGTCCGCGTCCCCGCCTCGTCGGCGAACCTCGGGCCGGGCTTCGACGTGCTGGCGGCCGCCCTTGCCCTCCACCTCGAGGTGGAGGTGGTCGAGACCGGGCGGTTCGCGGTCGAGACCGACCTCGACGTCGCGCGCGACCGTGGCAACCTCTGCGTGCGCGCGTTCGAGCGGCTGCACTCCGCCGACGGCTTCACGTTCCGCATCTCCTCCGCGATCCCGCTGTCCGGCGGCCTCGGCTCGAGCGCGGCCGCGATCGTCGCCGGGCTGATGGCGGCCGACCACCTGTTCGAGCTCGACGCCGACCTGTTCGCGCTCGCCTGCGAGATCGAGGGGCATCCCGACAACGTCGCGGCCGCGCTCTCGGGCGGCGTCACGATCTGCGCCGACGGCGAGGTCACGCGGATCGACCCGCCGAGCGGGCTCGAGGCCGTCCTCGTCGTCCCGCACGAGCCGGTGCGCACGGTGCAGGCGCGAGCGGCGCTGCCGTCCCAGCTGCCGCTCGCGGACGCGGTCTTCAACGTCGCGCACGCCGCGCTCCTGACGCTCGGCCTCGCCCGCAGCGACTGGGAGCTGGTCGGGCGCGGGCTCGACGACCGCCTCCATCAGCCGCATCGCGCCCACCTCTATCCGCGCTCGGCCGAGCTCGTGCGCGACGCGAGGCAGCTCGGCGCGCTCGGCGCCACGATCTCCGGCGCCGGCCCGACCGTGCTCGTGTGGACCCACTACGAGGCGACGGCCGGCGTCGCCGAGCAGCTGCACGCGCGCGCCGACGGCTGGGCCGACGTGCTGCGGGTGCCGTTCGAGCCGCAGGGCGCCGACGTGCGCGCGCTCTGAGCGCGCGCCGTCAGGCCGAGATCGTCACGATCGTGCCGAGCGGCACGAGCCCGACGAGTCTGCGCATCGTCGTCTCCGGCGCGCGCAGGCAGCCGAGGCTCGCCGCGGACCCGATGCTGCCCGGGTTGTCGGTCGCATGGATCGCGAGCCGGTCGCCTCCGCCCCAGTCCTGCGGGACGTTGCGCTGGTGTCCGGTGAGCGCGAGGATGCAGCAGCCGTAGGGCGAGGCCGGGTCCTCCGTGCGCAGCTTGTCGGTGACGGCGTAGCGGCCCGGCGGAGTCGGGTTCGAGGGGCGCCCGATCGCGACCGGGAAGCGCGTGAGCACGCGGCCGTCCCGCCGCACGACGACCTCGCGACGGCGCAGCGACGCCGTGACCGCGAAGGCGTTCGCGTAGCCGTCGAGGCTCGCCCGCGCCGAGATCCAGCCGACGCGGCCGTCCGGCAGCAGGGGGGAGAGGACGGCGTACCAGTTCCCGCGGTGCCGCACGACGGCGAGCACGGTCGGCAAGCGGAAGCTCGTTCGCGGTGCGATCCGACCGATCACGCGGCCGCCCGGCGCCGCGCGCAGCGCCGTCGTGCGCTTGACGTGGACGGTCAGGCGCGCGTGTGGGCCGGTCCGTACCGCCGCCGGCGGGACGCCCTCGCCGCCGCCGCTGCTGTCGGCGGGCACCGTC
>JAOPZA010000050.1 GCA_025964325.1 Conexibacter sp. | reverse complement strand
CGTCGAGTTTCCGATCGGAAAGATCATCGCCGTCACCGGCGTTTCCGGCTCGGGCAAGTCGACGCGCGTCAACGAGATCGTCTACAAGTCGCTTGCCAACCGGCTCAACCGCGCACGCGTGAAGCCGGGAAGCCATACGGGCGTCGAGGGCATCGAGGTCTTCGACAAGGTGATCGAGATCGACCAGCGTCCGATCGGGCGCACACCGCGTTCGAACCCGGCGACGTACACCGACCTCTTCACGCACATCCGCGAGCTCTACTCGCTGACGCCCGAGGCGAAGGTGCGCGGCTACAAGCCGGGACGGTTCTCGTTCAACGTCCGCGGCGGTCGCTGCGAGACGTGCAAGGGCGACGGCCAGATCAAGATCGAGATGCACTTCCTGCCGGACGTCTACGTCCCGTGCGAGCAGTGCCACGGCAGACGCTACAACCGCGAGACGCTCGAGGTCCGCTTCAGAGGCAAGACGATCGCCGACGTGCTGGAGATGCCGATCGAGGAGGCGCTCGACTTCTTCGAGCACATCCCGAAGATCCGCCGGCGGATCCAGACCCTGCACGACGTCGGACTCGACTACATGCGCCTCGGGCAGCCGGCGACGACGCTCTCCGGGGGCGAGGCGCAGCGCGTCAAGCTCGCGGCGGAGCTGGCGAAGGTCGCGACCGGCAAGACGATGTATATCCTCGACGAGCCGACCACGGGCCTCCACTTCGCCGACATCCAGAAGCTGCTCGAGGTCTTGCAGCGACTCGTCGACCAGGGCAACTCGATCGTCGTGATCGAGCACAACCTCGACGTCATCAAGACGGCCGACCAGCTGATCGACATGGGCCCGGAGGGCGGCGACGAGGGCGGCCAGCTGCTCGCCGTCGGCACGCCGGAGGAGATCGTGGCGATCCCCGACTCCGTCACGGGTGCGTTCCTCGCCGGCCTGCTCGACAGAGCCGCCGGCAGATCGGCGGCGGCGCCCGCGAAGCCGAAGCGGCGCGGTCGCAAGGTGGCCGCGGCGGCCTGAGAATCGCCGGCGCGTCCGGCTCCACATGCGCACCGGTACGGTGTGCGGCGCATGAACGACCTCGCTCGTCAGGCGCACCTGTGGGCGCAGAAGTGGCGCTGGTACGAGCGCAACTCGCTGCCGTGGAACCGTACACGCGTCCATTGGCACTTCCTGCGTCGGGAGGCGTTCGTCCGCTGGCCCGTGCACGGCAACGTGCTCGAGGCGCTCGACGAGGGACGGCTGGAGATCGGCTCCGGTGTGCTGCTCGAGCCCGGCGTCTGGCTCACCGCGCCCGCTGACGCGCGCATCCGCATCGGCGCCGGCTCGTTCCTCAACCTCGGCGTGATGGTCGCGGCCGTCGATCTGGTCGAGATCGGCGAGCACTGCATGTTCGCCAACGGCTGCTTCGTGACGGACGGCAACCACCGCTTCGACGACCCCGAGAAGCCGGTCCCCTGGCAGGGCTTCTCGACCAAGGGACCGACGCGGATCGGCGACAACGTCTGGTGCGGCGCGAACGTCGTCGTCACGAGCGGCGTGACGATCGGCGAGCGGTCGGTGATCGGCGCCAACAGCGTCGTCACCCAGGACATCCCCGCCTTCTCGATCGCCGCCGGCGCACCCGCAAAGGTGCTCAGACGGATCGAATATGACGAGCTCTCCGCCGACTGACGCCCGCAAATGAAATCCGCGCCCGCAGGTTCGGCGCCAGCCGAACCGCAATGGATCCGGCGCTAGCCGGATCCACGACTACTTCTGCAGCATCGTCGCGACGCCGAACACGATCGCGGCGGCGACGACGAGCAACGCGACGATGGCGAGCGCTATGTGCGCCCCTGCCGCCGCCGGCTGCGCGTTGCGGCGATGCTCGGCGGCGCGGGTGCTGCCGTAGATCACGAACGCGAAGGCGGCGGCCGTGCCGATGCCGGCGAGCAGCGACGCCTCGACGACCTGCAGCAGCTGGGACCAGTCGACGACCTTGGCGGCGGCCGGGACCGACGACGAGAGCAGCCCGACCGTCACGACGCGCGCTCGGCGGTCGTGGTGATCGCCGCGCCGCGCTGCAGCCGGCGGACGAAGACGAACGCGATCAGCAGCAGCGCCGCGGCCGCGACCACGATCGGCCCGACCGGTCCGGTGCCGAACAGGCGCGTGATCCCATAGACGGCGGCGCCGACGATCGCGGCGGACGGCAGCGTCAGCACCCACGCGAGGACGATGTTGCCGGCGACGCCCCAGCGCACGGCTGACAGCCGCTTCGCCGCCCCCGCGCCCATCACCGCGCCTGAGATCACGTGCGTCGTCGAGAGCGGGTAGCCGAAGTGGGTGGCCGCGAGGATCACCGCCGCGCCGGACCCCTGCGCGGCGAAGCCCTGCGCCGGGTCCATCTTGATGATGCGGCTGCCCATCGTCTTGATGATGCGCCAGCCGCCGAGATAGGTCCCGAGCGAGATCGCCGTCGCGGCGGAGATCACGACCCACGTCGGCACGCCGTGGCCGTGGCTGAGGTTGCCGTTCGCGATCAGGGCGAGCGTGATCACGCCCATCGTCTTCTGCGCGTCGTTCGTGCCGTGCGCGAGCGCCAGGAGGCTGCCGGAGAGGATCTGCCCGAGGCGGAAGCCGCGGCTGACCGGGCCCGGCGCCAGCCGCCCGACGATCCGGTAGACGACGACGATCGCGGTCCCGGCCGCGACGAAGGCGAGGATCGGCGCGAGCACCCCCGGCACGATCACCTTCGAGATCAGGCCGTCGCCGAACACGGCGCTCGGACCGACGGCGACGAACATCGCGCCGACGACGCCGCCGACGAGCGCGTGCGAGCTGCTCGACGGCAGCCCGTAGTACCACGTCGCGAGGTTCCAGACGATCGCGCCGACGAGCCCGGCGAACACGATCGTCGTCGTGATCACGTTCTGGTCGACGATGTCGGACGCGATCGTGGCCGCGACCTTGAGCGACAGGAACGCGCCGATGAAGTTCAGCAGCGAGGCGAGCGCGACGGCGACCTTCGGTGCGAGCGCGCGCGTCGAGATCGTCGTGGCGACCACGTTGGCGGTGTCGTGGAAGCCGTTCGTGAAGTCGAAGCCGAGCGCGGTCGCGACCACGATGGCCAGGATGATGTCGTTATGCAAAGCGGTGGGGCGGAGCTGAGTGCGACGGCCGGAGCCGCGGCTACGAGTTCTTGATGATGATGCCCTCGAGGATGTTCGCGACCTTCTCGGTCGAGTCGATCGCCTCCTCGAGCCGCTCGAACAGGTCCTTCCAGCGGATCACGACCATCGGGTCGATGCCGTTGTCGAACAGCGAGGCGATCGCCTCGCGCACGACGCGGTCGCCGTCGTTCTCGAGCCGGTTGATCTCCACCGTGTAGTGCGAGATGTCCTGGAAGTCGCGCATCCGCGGGATCGCCTCGACGATCTGCCGCGCGGCCTGCAGCAGGATGTGCGCGAGCCGCTGCGACTGCTCCATCGGCGCCTCGACCTTGTAGAGGCCGAGGTAGTCGGCGACCTCTTCGATGTAGTCGACGATGTCGTCGAGCGCCGAGGCGAGCTGGAGGATGTCCTCGCGGTCGATCGGCGTCACGAACGTCTGGTTGAGGCGGTGGATGATGTCGTGCGTGATGCGATCGCCCTCCTGCTCGCAGAGCAGGATGTCGCGCGCCAGTTCCTTCGTCTCCGGGAAGTTGCGCAGCATCTGGTCGAGCAGGTCGGCGGCGCGCAGGATGTTGCGGCCGGCCTCCTCGAACAGGTCGAAGAACTCCCGGTCGCGTGGTGCGAAGACCTGTGAAAGGCGCGCCATGGCGCGATCCTCCTCTAGACGGCGGGTAGAAGGTTGTGGGGGGCTCACCGGCGCGTCCCCGGCCGTCAGCCCGCGCCCTGGGCCCCTGTGACCAGGCGGCAGTCTAGACGCTGCCGCGGCGGCTGCGTCCGACGCGCCGCCGCGGCAGTCAGCGGAGAGACGGTCAGCCGAGCAGCGCCCGGAAGCGCTCGAGCTCACCGGGGTCGATCGAGTAGGTGTGGTCGGGGCCCGGATAGCGCTGCGTGCGCACATCCTCGGCGTAGGCGCGCACGCCCGCGATCATCTCCGCCTGGAGGTCGGCGTAGCGCTTGACGAAGCGCGCCCCGACGCCCTCGCGGATGCCGAGCAGGTCGTGGAAGACGAGCACCTGCCCGTCGGTCGCGCTGCCCGCCCCGATGCCGATCACCGGCACCTCCATCCGCTCCATCAGCAGATCCGCGACGGGCGCCGGCATCGCCTCGAAGACGATCGCGAAACAGCCCGCCTCCTGCAGCGCGAGCGCGTCGCGCGCGACCTCGTGCGCCCGTTCCGCGGTCCGGCCCTGGGCGCGGTAGCCGCCGAGCGCGGTCGCCGTCTGCGGCGTCAGCCCGACGTGCCCCATCACCGGGATGCCGGCGGCGACGAGCGCGCGCGAGCGCTCGGCCGCCGTCCCGCTCGCCTCGATCTTGACGGCGTCGCAGCCGGCCTCCTTGACGAACCGCATCGCGGACGCGATCGCCTGCTCGTTCGAGGCCTCGAAGGAGCCGAACGGCAGGTCGGCGACGAGCAGCGGCGTGCGCAGGCCGCGGCGGGTCGCGGCCGCCAGCATCAGCATCTCCTCGAGCGAGACGGGCACGGTCGAGGGGTAGCCGAGCACCGTCATCGCGCCCGAGTCGCCGACCAGCACGACGTCGACGCCGGCCTGCTCGGCGACGACGGCCGAGGGGTAGTCGTAGGCGGTGACCATCACGATCGGCTCGCCGAGGCGCTTCTTCTCGGCCAACTGGGGGAGCGAGACGGGCAGCCGGTCGATCGTCGGCGCGGCGGGTGCGTTGCTGGGGATGGTGGACATGGTTCGCGGACTCCTTGTCAGCTCGGTTGGCGCCCTCAGGTGAGGAGGGTCGCCACCTCGCGGTCGACGTGGATGATGCGGTTCTCGCCGTCGACGTGGACGACGATGGGCTCGTAGCTCTGCAGCTCGGCGCGGTCGTACTGCGCGTAGGAGATGACGATGATGGTGTCGCCGTGGTGGACGAGCCGGGCGGCGGCGCCGTTGACCTTGATTTCGCCG
Organism: Conexibacter sp.; assembly: GCA_025964325.1. GTDB lineage: Bacteria > Actinomycetota > Thermoleophilia > Solirubrobacterales > Solirubrobacteraceae > Conexibacter. Next base: position 26,662 of record JAOPZA010000050.1, on the reverse strand, counting down.
GAGCCGCGCTCTCCCTCGATCGTGTAGGTCTCGAAACGGGCGCCGTTGTCGACGTCGACGACGGCGACCTGCTCGTGGGCGAGGATGTCGGCCGCCTCCAGCAGATCCGGGTCGATCGTGATCGAGCCGACGTAGTGGAGGTCCGAGGCGGTCACGGTGGCCCGGTGGATCTTCGACTTCAACATCGTGCGGAGCACTCAGCGACTCCCGTTCGTGGTCAGGATGGCGTTGTCGATCAAGCGTGCGGGGCCGACCCGAGCGGCGACGAGCATGAGCGTCTCGCCACCCTCCTCGAGGCGCTCGACGGGCGCCAGCGTGTCGGCCGAGACGAGTGCCAGGTACTCGGGCTCGACGTCGTAGGGCGCCATCGCGGCGCGCGCGCTGGAGGCGACCGCGCCGGGCTCGCGCTCGCCGGCGGCGACCGCCGCGGCGGCGGCGTCGAGCGCGTGACGCAGCGCGACGGCGCGCGCGCGGTCGGCCGCGCCGAGGTAGCCGTTGCGGCTCGACATCGCGAGGCCGTCGGGCTCGCGCACGGTCGGGCAGACGGCGATCCGCGTCGGGATGTCGAGGTCGCGCACGAGGCGGCGGATGATCAGCGCCTGCTGCGCGTCCTTCTGGCCGAAGAAGGCGACGTCGGGCCCGACGATGTTGAGCAGCTTCGCGACGACGGTCGCGACGCCGTCGAAGTGGCCGGGACGGTGCGCGCCCTCGAGCGACTCGCTCAAGCCGCCGACCCGCACGGTCGTCGCGAAGCCGTCGGGGTAGACCTCGGCGACCGGCGGGGCGAACAGCACGTCGACGCCGGCGGCGGCGGCGACGGCCGCGTCCTTCGCCTCGTCGCGCGGGTAGGCGGCGAGGTCCTCGCCAGGCGCGAACTGGGCGGGATTCACGAACAGCGAGACGACGACGACGTCGCAGCGGGCCGTCGCCTCCTCCATCAGCGAGCGGTGGCCGGCGTGGAACGCGCCCATCGTCGGGACGAGCGCGACGCTGCGATCGGCGCGCCGCTCCGGCTCGAGCCGCTCGCGCAGCTCCGCGACCGTGCGGATGATCCGCATGCTCACGCCGTCGCCTCTGCGCCGGCGGCGGCGAGCGCCCGCGTGCGCTCCGACAGCGTGTCGAACAGCGCCAGCAGCTGCGGCGCACGTTCGGCGATCGCCGAACGCTGGCGTGCGACCGTCGCCTCGTCGCCGCGCGCGATCGGTCCCGTCAGCGCCCGCTCGGGGCCGAGCGTCGCCCAGTTCTCGACGGTCGCGCGCACGAGCGGGACGAGCGCGGCGCGCTCCACGCCGGCGCCGGCGGCGAGCTGCTCGGCGGCCGCCTCGAGCGTGACGAGGAAGTTGGAGGCGAGCGAGGCGGCCGCGTGGTAGGCGACGCGGTCCTCCTCGGCGACCGGCATCGGGACGAGGCCGACCCGGTCGGCGAGCGCGGTCGCGAGCGCCTGCGCACGCCCGCTGGAGCCGGCGACCGCCGCGTGCGCGCCCGCGAGACGGGCGGGACCGTCGGCTGGGACGCTCGTCAGCGGATGCAGCGAGAAGGCCTCGTGTGGCGCGAGCGGCGCAAGCGTCGTCGCACCCGAGCAGTGCCCGACGAGCGGACCGGGGGCGATCGCGGCGGCCGCCGCCGCGATCGCGGCGTCCGGCACGCACAACAGCACGACCTCGGCGCCCTCGCCGTCGGCACCGCGGCCGAGCGGACCCGCGACGGCGACGCCGGCGTCGCGCAGGGCGCCCGTCAACGCCCGGCCGAGGCGGCCGGTGCCGACGATCGCGCAGCGAGCGCGGTTCAGGTCTGGGGGCTTCGAATCCCGTTCCAGTTCCCACATGGGGTGGAGATACCGGTCGAGTGGATGATGGTTAGGTGGGTGCGACACGTCCGTCCCCGCAGGTGACGGCTGAGCGAGATGGTAGCCATCCTGGCGCCGCAATACCATCGGACCGGTGAGCACCGCTCTCGAACGTCGCGAACAGCTCAAGCAGGTCTTCCACGAAGCGAGCGGTTGCATCAGATGTCCGCTGTCGGAGACGCGCACGACCGTCGTCTTCGGCGCCGGCAACGCCGATGCCGACCTGATGTTCGTCGGCGAGGCGCCCGGCGCCAACGAGGACCGCACGGGCCTGCCCTTCGTCGGGCAGGCCGGCAAGCTGCTCGACCAGCTGCTGGGAGAGATCGGCCTCGAGCGCGACAACGTCTTCATCGCCAACGTCCTGAAGTGCCGGCCGCCCGGCAACCGCGACCCGCGCCCGGCCGAGATCGAGACCTGCCGCGGCTACCTGCACCGGCAGCTCGAGCTGATCCAGCCGCGCGTGATCTGCACGCTCGGCAACTTCTCGACGAAGCTGCTGCGCGGCGACCCGACCGGCATCTCGCGGATCCACGGGCAGCCCGAGGTCCGTGTGATCGGACCCCGCGCCGTCCGGCTCTTCCCGCTCTACCACCCGGCCGCCGCGCTCTACACGCGCAGCATGCTCGAGACCCTGCGGGCCGACTTCGCGCGCCTGCCGGAGATGCTTGCGCTCGAGCCGCCGCCGCAGCCGCAGCTGGTCGAGCCGCTCGCCGAGACGGTGCCGGAGGCGGCCGTCGAGCAGCCCGAGGACCTGCTGGAGGAGGCCGCCGAGCAGGCGGCCGGAGTCGAGCAGGACCCGCTCGTCGTCGACGACGACCAGCTCGGCTTGTTCTGAGCGACCCTGGACCGGACCCGGATCCGTCCCGGAACGCCTATGCGAGCGCCGCCGCGCCCCGTATCGTCCCTGCCATGGCGACGATCGGGGCCCGAGTCGCGGAACGCGATCGCAGGCGTTTCGTCGGGCGCGCACCGGAGCTCGCGTTCCTCGAGCGCTGCCTCGAGGGCGACGCCGACGCGAGCGTGGTATTCGTCCACGGCCCCGGCGGGATCGGCAAGAGCACGCTGCTGCGGGAGCTGGCGCGGCGCGCCGGCGCGCTCGGCCGGCGCGCGCACTTCGTCGAGGGGCGCGAGCTGGCGCCGGCGCCGCAGGCGCTCGACGAGGCCCTGTCGGCCGCGCGTCAGGACCGCGCGCCGCTCGTCCTGATCGACACGTACGAGCGCATGGGGGCGCTCGACGGCTACTTGCGCGCGAGCGTCGTCGCCGGCCTGCCGGAGCGCTCGCTCGTCGTGGTAGCCGGTCGCGAGCGGCCCAGCCGCGGCTGGTTCGAGGGCGGCTGGGAGAGCCTCGCGGTCGCGCTCGAGCTGGGTGGCCTGTCGGTCGAGGAGTCACTCGAGCTGCTGATCGCCCACGGCCTCGAGGAGGGGGAACGCGCGAGCGACCTCGTCGCCTGGGCGCAGGGATCGCCGCTCGCGCTGGCGCTCGCCTCCGACGACGCCTTCGCGACGGTCCCGTCGCCGGCGCCCGGACGCGAGGACGGCGTCGAGCGCCCGGAGCTCGTGCGCGCGCTGATCCACCGGCTTGCCGAGGCTGAGCTCGACGGTCCGCACCCCGGGCCGCTCGCCGTCGCCGCGATCGCACGGGTGACGACGCTCGAGCTGCTGCGCGAGGTGCTGCCCGACGTCGACGCCGTCCAGGCCTACATGTGGCTGCGGGAGCGCTCGTTCGCCGAGCCGCTGGGGGATGGGATCGCGCTCCACGACCTCGTCCGCAAGGCGCTGCGCGCGGATCTCCGCCATCGCGACCTCGAGCGCGAGCGGATGCTGCGCCGCCGCATCGTCGACCACCTCCACGCGCGCGCCCGCGCCGGCCACGAGCTGCTGTCGATCGATCTCGCCCACCTGGTCGAGAACGAGGCGATCCGCTGGGGCTTCTCGTGGGAGGGCTCGGGCGAGTACCGCGTCGACGAGGTCCGCTCCGGCGACGCCGACGAGGTGCGCCGGCGGCTGGCCGAGCGCGGCGTGCCGGAGCGCTGGGCGCACACTGCGCCGTACTTCGAGGGTGCGCCCGAGCGGATCTCGATCGTCCGCGACCTCGAGGACCGCATCCGCGGGTTCCAGCTGTCCGTCACGATCGCGACCGCGCCCGAGTTCTCGGCCGAGGACCCGCTGCTGGGGCCCTGGCTCGAGCACGCGCGCGAGCACGCCGGCGACGGCGATGCGGTCCTCTGGCAGGTCGCCGTCGACTTCTCCGGCGACCCGCGCGGCCGCGTGCAGGCGATGCTGGGGATGTCGGGGATGCTGCGTTCCGGCGTCGTCAACCCGCGCTTCTCCTACCTGCCGATCGATCCGCGGCTCGAGAGCGCGGTCCGCTTCGCGCAGATGTCCGGCGGCCAGCACGTGCCGGAGCTCGATCGCGAGCTCGACGGCCATCCGATGCAGTGCTGGGTGATCGACTTCGGCCGCGGCGGGCTGATCGGGGCGCAGCGCGACCTCGTCTACGCCGAGCTGGGGCTCGTGCCGCCGCCGGCGCAGCAGCCGAGCCCGACCGGCAGCGACGCGCTCGCGGCGGCGGCGGGGGGCGCCGGGCTCCCCGACGCGGCCGACGCTGCTCCGGTGGTGACGGTCGAGGACGTGCGCGAGGCGCTACGCAACCTCCGCGTCCCGCACAAGCTGGCAGCCAGCCCGCTCGCGAGCGGCGCGACGCAGGAGCAGCGGGCGGCCTCCGCGCGGGCGCGGATCGACGACGCGGCCGCACGCGCCTTCGGCGAGACGCCGAACGAGGAGCTGCTGCGGCGGGTCCTCGTCCGCGGCTACCTCGACCCGGCGCCGAGCCACGAGCAGGCAGCCGACGAGCTGGCGCTCAGCCGCGCGGCCTACTTCCGCCGGCTGCGCGCCGCCGCCGAGCGGGTGGCGGCGTTGCTGGCGGAATCGGCCTAGCGGCCGATTCCGTCGGGAGGCGTCCCGTCGACGCCGGCGCTAGTCAACGGCCGGCGCGACCGGCTCCTGCTCGCGCGCCGCGAACGGCAGCACCGGCTCGCGCAGGAACGGGGCGGGGCGCTCGCGCCAGGCGAGCGCGAAGGAGAGCGCGGCCGCGACCGCCTGGATCGCGAGCAGGACGAAGGCGAAGCCGTCGGGCTTCGACGGGGCGATCGTCAGCAGCAGGATCGGCTCCGCCGCGGCGACGGCGCCGAGCACCAGCAGGAAGCGCGTGCGGCCGAGCGCGAGCAGGTACTGGATCGAGAGGTACGTGACCGCGAGCAGCGTGAAGGCGACGCCGAGCGGGACGAGCGCGCCGACCGCGAGCAGCCGGTCGGCGCCGAACGCGAGCTTCAGCAGCAGCCGGCCGCCGAGGATGAAGATCAGCAGCACCGGCACGGCGCAGACGCCGACGATCGCGAGCGCCCGCAGCAGCACGGCCCGCGTGTCCTTGCCCTCGGAGTGCAGTCGCGAGGTCTCCGGAACGAGATAGAAGCCGGCGCCCATCGCGACCCAGATCAAGACCTTGGCGGCGACCGCCGTCGCGCCGTAGGAGCTGGCGACGTCCTTCGAGAACTGGTGCTTGGCGGCGATGATGTCGATGTTCTGGAGGATCGCGATCACGATCAGGCCGGCGATCGGCGCCCACGCATGGGCGACGTGGTCACGCAGACGCACGGTTTGAGTGGCCGCTGACGCGGCCATTGCGGATTCGGCTGGCGCCGAACCCGCGGGGGCTGCCGGGAGATCGGCGCCAGCCGATCTCCCGATGACCGCGGCGCCAGCCGCGGGCACGGCCGCCAACCGGCGGCGCAGATGCACGCCGCAGTAGAGCGCCACCGCGAGGAGCGAGACGGGCGTGCCGAGAAAGGCGCCGGTGACGTCGAGCCCGACGCCCGCGAGCGCGACGCCGGCGATCAGGCGCGCGCCCTGCTCGCTGACGAGGCTGAGTCCGACGGAGCGGTAGTCGCCGAGGCCCTGCAGCGCGCCGCGCAGGATCGAGACGAGCAGCCACAGGACGCCCGCCGGCAGGCCGACGGCCGCCGCCCACTGCTCGTGGACGCCGACGGCGTTCGCGATCGGTGCTCTCAGCAGGATCGAGACGACCGCCAGCGCGAGCGTCAGCACCAGCAGCGTGGCGCTCCAGCTGCGCAGCGTGGCGAGCAGCCGCGGGCCGCTGCCCAGCCGTCCGAGGACGGTGGCGCGGGCGGTCGCGACCTGCATCGCCTGGCCGGCGACGGAGAGGATCAGGTAGTACGAGACGAGCGCCGCGAGCGAGCCGTAGTCGTCGAGCTGACGCGCGAAGATGACGGTCGCGCCGAGCGCGATCACGTTGTTGACGATCATCGCGACGGCGAGACCGGCGGCCTTGCCGAGGTCGGACTCGCGCAGCGACGCGATCCGCCCGCGCAGCGACGCGGCGCCGGGGTCGCGCGGTGCGGGGGGCTCGGCCATGCGGCGAACGCTACCGAAGGATCCAGCCGCCCCCGATTTGTCCGCACGTTGCAGGAATCTCATCGCGGACGTCGGCGGAGCGTGGTTATGGTTCCGCGCCCGATGCGCAGCAGTCCACCGATCGCCCTCCTCGCCCTCGCCGCCGCGCTCGCGCTGCCGGCCGGCGCGAGCGCCCAGACCGCGGTCGTCGACCAGCCCCCTGGCGGCGGTGGCGACGCGAGCGTGCCGGTGCGCCAGGCGGTGCCGTGGGTCGACGCGCCGTCGCTCAGCCGCACGCCGATCGCGAGTCGCGAGTCGGTCACGAAGAACCCGCCGCTGGCGATGATCGACGCCGCCCGGGCCGCCCTGACGGCGACCGCGACCGTGCCGGATCCGCCCGCGGCCGCGCTGCCGCGCACGGGCGCCGACACGTGGCTGACGTTGCTCACCGGCGCCGGCCTGTTGCTGACCGGAACCGGCCTGCGGCTGCGGATCGCCGCACCGCGGCGGTGACCGCGCGGCCCGCCCCGCTGCCCACCGGCGTCCATCGGACCGCCGGTCCCGCCGAGACCGAGGCGCTCGCCGCCCGACTCGCGGCCGCGCTGCTCCCGGGCGACGTCGTGCTGATCGCCGGAGAACTCGGCAGCGGCAAGACGACCTTCGTGCGCGGTGCCAGTCGCGCGCTCGGCGTGACCGGGAACGTCACGAGCCCGACGTTCACGATCGGGCGCCGCTACGACGGCCGGGTGCCGGTCTCGCACCTCGACCTCTACCGCCTCGGCGACCTCGCCGACGAGGACCCGGCGCTGCTGGCCGACTACATCGCGCCCGAGCGGATCGCCTTCGTCGAGTGGCCGCAGGTCGCGGAGCCGGAGCTCGAGGGGCTCGGGACGGTCGCCGCGCACGTGCGCCTCGCGCACCTCGGCGGCGACGCGCGCCGGATCGAGATCGCCTGAAGCCCTCGGCACGCGCCCTCGCCCGACCCGCGTGCGCGACGATGCCGGCATGAGGATCCTCGCGCTCGACACCGCCACCGCGGCGACCGCGGTCGCGCTGGCACTGCCGGACGGGTCGCTGCGAACGCGGCGGCACGACCCGGAGCCGGGCGCGCGCCCGGGCCACGCCGCGCAGCTGCTGGCGCTCGCGGTCGCGCTGCTCGACGAGGGCGGCATCGGCTTCGCGGATCTCGATCGGATCGCGGTCGGCGTCGGGCCCGGCACCTTCACCGGGCTGCGGATCGGCGTCGCGACCGCACGCGGGCTCGCGCAGGCCCACGACCTCGCGCTCGTGCCGATCTCCACGCTGCGGGCGCTGGCCGCGACCGCCGACCGCGAGACCGCCGTCGCCGTGGGGCACTCCGCCACGCCGCCCGCGCCGGTCACGCTCGCCGTGCTCGACGCCCGCCGCGGCGAGGCGTTCGCCGCCGCCTGGTCGCGCGAGGCGGCCGCCGAGCCGGCCTCGGCGCCGCTGCTCGAGCCGGCCGCGCTGACTCCGGAGGCGCTGGGGGCGGCGGTCGCCGCGCTGCCCTCACAGCCGCTGGCGATCGGGGACGGGGCGCTAAGGTTTCGGGACCAACTGGAAGCAGCCGGGGCGCAGGTCCCGGGGGACGACTCTCCGCTGCACCGGGTCGACGCGGCAGCGCACTGCCGGCTCGCCGCCGCGATGGAGCCGACCGCCCGCGACGCGGTGCTCCCGGCCTATCTGCGCCTCCCGGACGCCGAGCTGGCCCTCCGGCGAAAGCGCGCCGAGCGCCCGTGAACCCGATCATCCAGATCCGCCGTCTGACCTACTCGGACCTCCCGCAGGTGATCGCGGTCGAGCGGCGCTCGTTCCCGACGCCATGGTCGCTCGCGATGTTCGTGCTGGAGCTGTCGAAGCCGTCCGGCGTCTGCCTCGCGGCGCTGCGCGACGGCGAGCTGGTCGGCTATCTGATCTGCTCGCGCTACGACACCGTCTGGCACGTCATGAACGTCTCGGTGGACCCGTCGAAGCGGCGGCTCGGCGTCGCGAGCGCGCTGATTGCGCGGCTGCTGGAGCGCGTCGACGACGGTCGCGCGCACCTGACGCTCGAAGTGCGTCCGTCGAACGGCGGCGCGATCGCGCTCTACGAGCGGTTCGGCTTCCGCAGTGCCGGGCGTCGGCGCCGCTACTACCAGGACAACGGCGAGGACGCGCTCGTGATGTGGCGCACGCCGGCGACGCTCGACGGCCGCATGGACGACATCCCGAACGTCGGCACGGCGTGATCCTCGCGCTCGAGACCAGCTGCGACGACACGTGCGCGGCGGTCGTCACGGCCGGCGGCGAGATCCGCGCCAACGTGATCTCCTCCCAAGGCGTGCACGACCGCTACGGCGGCGTCGTGCCCGAGGTCGCCTCGCGCCATCACCTCGAGCTGACCGGCGCGGTCGTCGAGGACGCGCTCGAGCAGGCCGGCACGACGCTGCCGCAGCTCGACGCGATCGCCGTCACGCAGGGCCCCGGCCTCGTCGGGGCGCTGCTCGTCGGCGTGGCGACGGCGAAGGCGCTGGCGGCCGCCTACGCGCTCCCGCTCGTGCCGGTCGACCACCTGCACGGCCACATCGCCGCGTCGTACCTGGCGCCGAACCAGCTCGAGCCGCCCTTCCTGATCCTGATCGCGAGCGGCGGCCACACGCTGCTGGCGCACGTTCGCGACCACGGCTGGAGCACGGACAGCGTCGAGTTGCTCGGCACGACGCTCGACGACGCCGCCGGCGAGGCGTTCGACAAGGGTGCGCGGCTGCTCGGACTCGGCTATCCCGGCGGCGCCGCGCTCGAGCGGCTGGCGCGCGACGGCGATCCCGCGGCGTTCGCGTTCCCACGGGGCGCGAACGTGCCGCGGCTCGACGTCTCCTTCTCAGGGCTGAAGACCGCGCTGCTCTACAAGGTGCGGGAGCTGGGGGGGGAGGAGACGACGCGCCTGCGCGCCGATCTCGCCGCCTCCTACCAGCACGCGATCGTCGAGACGCTCGCGCGGCGCGTCGAGCGCGCGCTCGACCAGAGCGGCCTCGAGCGGCTCACGATCGGCGGCGGCGTGGCCGCCAACGGCGCCTTGCGCGAGCGCCTGCGCCAGCTCGTGCCCGACCTGCACGTGCCGCCCCGCGAGCTCTGCACCGACAACGCCGCGATGATCGCGAGCGCCGCCCGCTACGTCGCTCCGCTGCCGTTCCCGGCCTATCTCGACCTCGACGCCTACGCGACGGGCGAGCGCCAGCTGTGACCGAGGTCGCCCTCTACGGCCGGCCCGGCTGCCATCTCTGCGACGACGCCCGCGTCGTGCTCGAGCGCGTGCGCGCGGAGCTGCCCTTCGCGCTCGTCGAGCGCGACATCGAGCGCGACGACGCGCTCCTGACGGCCTACCTCGAACGGATCCCCGTCGTCACGATCGACGGCGAGGAGGCATTCGAGTTCTTCGTGCTCGAGGACGAGCTGCGGCGCCGACTGCGCGCCGTGGCGAGTCCAGGTCATTGAGTGCTCATCGACTAGAGTGGACACGGTGAGCTCCACCGTGGAACACGACGCCGAAAGCGGCCTCGAGAAGCTGGGCGACAAGCTGTCGCTGGGCGTCGCCGCACGACTGTCGAGGTACCTGCAGGTGCTCACGCAGGCGAGAAAGATGGGCAAGGAGACGATCTCCTCCCAGGAGCTGTCCGACTACACGCACGTCAACTCGACGCAGATCCGACGCGACCTGTCGGGCTTCGGCAGATTCGGGAAGCGCGGCGTCGGCTACAACGTCGACTCGCTCGTCTCCCAGATCCGCAAGATCCTGCGCACGTCGGGCCAGCACAACATCGCGTTGTTCGGCGCCGGTCACCTCGGGCGTGCGATCGCCAGCTCCGACATCTTCGCCGACCACGGCTTCCGCGTCGTCGCGATCTTCGACAACGACGACACGAAGGTCGGCGAGCTGATCGGGCAGTACCCGGTCCGTCACACGACGGATCTGAAGCAGGTCGTCGACGAGGAGGACATCGTCGTCGGCGTGCTCGCGGTGCCGACGGTGGCGGCGCAGCCGCTTGCGGACGCGCTGGTCGCGGCCGGGGTGAAGATCATCTTCAACTACTCGGAGGCGCTGCTGCAGGTGCCGCCGGAGGTGACGGTGCACACGTCGAGCCCTGCCGTCGATCTGCTCTACGCGCTGTACTTCTATCTGACCTGATTCCTTCGGAGCCGCCGCGATCGCGGCGTACCGCCTCCTTGAGCATCGATCTCGACACCGCGTACGCGTCCTTCGAGGACTCCACCGACTTCACCGTCGGTCTCGAGGAGGAGTTCGCCGTGCTCGACCCGGCGACGCTGGCGCTGGCGCCGCGCTTCGCCGAGCTGCGCGACGCCGGGCAGGCCGATCCGGTGCTCGCCGAGGCGATCGCGGGCGAGCTGATCGCCTCCGAGATCGAGATCACGTCGGGACGCGGCGCGAACCTCGCCGCCGCCCTGTGCGCCCAGCGCGACCGCCGTCGTCGCCTCTTCACGCTCGCCGCGGACCGCGGCGCCGCGCTCGGCTCGACCGGGACGCACCCGTGGTCCGACTACCGCGAGCAGCAGATCATCGACACCGAGCACTACCACCGCGTCGAGGAGGGGCTGAAGTACGTCGCCTGGCGCAACAACACCTTCTCGCTCCACGTCCACGTCGGCGTCAGCGGCGCCGACCGGGCCGTGCTCGTCTGCGACCGCCTGCGGCCCGTGCTGCCGCTGCTGCTGGCGATCTCGGCCAACTCGCCGTTCCTCGACGCGCGCGACTCCGGCCTTCACACGGCCCGCACGCAGATCTTCACGAAGAGCTTCCCGCGCTGCGGCATCCCGGACCCCTACGGCTCCTGGGACACGTTCCGCGACTACGTCGAGTTCCTGATCAAGACCCGCTCGATCGTCGAGTACACGCAGGTCTGGTGGTCGGTGCGCCCGCACCTCTCCTACGGCACCGTCGAGGTGCGGATCGCCGACGCGCAGACCACGGCCGGCGAGTCGGACGCGCTCGCGTCGCTGATCGTCGCGGCCGTCGCACAGGCGGCGCGCGACGTCGACGAGGGCGTGCCGTTCGCGGATCCGGCGCCGCGGCTGATCGAGGAGAACATGTGGCGGGCGATCCGCTACGGGCTCGACGGCGACCTGATCGACCTCGAGCGCGCGCAGGAGTACCCGGCGCCGGAGGCGCTCGAGCGTCTGCTCGGCTGGACCGCGCCGATGCGCGCGGAGCTGGGGATCGACGTCGCCCTGCCCGAGCTCAACGGCGCGCAGCGCCAGCGGCGTTTGATCGAAGCCGGTGCGAGCATGGAAGAGATCTACGCCGCAACCGTCCGCGAGACTCGCGAGACATACGCCCAGGAGGTGATCGTGTGACGCCCGACCAGCCACAGGACCAAGGCCAGCCGACCGAGGAGGAGATGCGCGCCGCGCTCGCGGAGGAGCTGAGACGCGTCCGCGTCGAGCAGGTCGTGATGGAGGCGACGGTGTCGATCTTGAACGTCGCCGTGATGCGCGCCGGACTCGTGCCCGGCAGCGAGAACGAGCGCGACCTCGACCAGGTGCGCTTCGGGATCGAGGCCGTGCGGGGGCTGCTGCCGCTCGTCGAGCAGGTCGCCGGCGACCAGGCGAGACCGATCCGCGACGCGCTCTCGCAGCTGCAGATGGCCTACGTGCAGGCGCGCGAGGAGAGCGGCGGCGAGCCGGGAGGTCCCGCTGGTCCCGGCGGCCCGGGCGGACGCGAGGGTGGCGGCGGCCCGGGCGGGCCGGGCTCCGGTCCGGGCGGTCCGCAGCCGCCGAGACGCCCGGACGCTCCGGGTCAGGGGCAGTCGAGCGGGCGGCTCTGGGTGCCGGGCCAGTAGCCCGCCGCGCCCTCGACTCGGGGGGGCAGCCACCTGTGCGCCGGCCGCGCGGTGGAGTAGACATCCGAGCATGAAGCCGCGTACCTGGGTCCTGACCGCCGCTGCCGGCCTCGTGCTGGCTGACGCGTCGATCGTGACCCTCGCGCTGCCGGAGCTGCTGCGCGCGCTCGACACGACGATCGTCGGCGTCGCGGCCGTGATCGGCGTCTACACCGTCGTGCTCGCGCTCGCGCTGCTGCCGGCCGAGCGGCTCGTGCGCGCGCGCGGCAGCGTGCCGGTCGCGGCCGCCGGCTTCGGGCTGTTCGCGCTCGCCTCCCTGCTCTGCGCGGTCTCCGACTCGCTCACCGTGCTGCTCGTCGGGCGCGCGCTGCAGGCGATCGGCGGCGCCGCCGGCCTCGTCGCCGCCTTCGAGCTGATCCAGGGCGGCACCGCCGTCGGGCGCCGGCACTGGCTCGGCGCCGCCGTCCTCTCGAGCGCGATCGGACCGGCGCTCGGCGGCGCGCTGACGGAGGCGTTCGACTGGCGGGCGATCTTCGTGGTGCAGGCGCCTGTCGCAGCGGCTGGCGCCGCAGCGGCTGGCGCCGCAGCAATTGCGAGATCAGCTGGCGCCGATCTCGCGGGCGCCGCGGCAAACCTCACGCGCTCGGCCGCGCGCTTCAGGCTGCTTCCCGCGATCGCTCTCGCCCTGCTGTCCGCGGCTCTCACGGCCGTGATCTTCTTGCTCGTGCTGCTGTTGATCGCCGGGTGGTCGATCTCGCCGCTGGCGGCGGCGGCGACCGTCTCGGTCCTGCCGCTGGCGGCCTTCGCGGGGGCGCGGCTGCCCGGTGCTCCGTTGCTGCGCGCGGTCGCGGGCTCGCTGCTCGTCGCGGCGGGCGTGCTCGCGCTCGCCTGGCTGCCGAACGCCGACGTCGCCTGGACGTTCGTGCCGCAGCTGCTGGCCGGGATCGGGATGGGAATGGCGCTGCCGGCCTTCGCCGGCCAGCTGCTGCCGGAGCGCACGACACGCGACGCGGCGCGGCTGCTGGCGATCCGCCATCTCGGCATCGCGCTCGTGCTGGCGGTCCTGGCGCCGCTCGCCGCCCACCAGCTCGACGTCTCGACCGAGCGGGCGAAGGAGCGCGGCGTCGCGCTCGTGCTCGACGCGAAGCTGCCGCCCCAGGACAAGCTGACGCTCGCGCCGGCGCTGCTCTCCGGAGTCGACGCCGCGCAGCCGCGCGCCGGTCTGCAGCGGGCCCTCGCCGCGCACCGCAACGACTTCTCCGGCGCCGATCGGCGCGCCTACGACATGCTCGCCGAGCGGGCCGACGGGACGCTGATCGCGGCCGTCGCCGAGGCCTTCCGGCTCGTCTTCCTCGTCACCGGCGGCCTCGCGCTGCTCGCCGCCGCGGCGCTGCTGCTCGACCGCCGCCGCGCCGCGACCGCCGCAACCGCCCCTGTCGCCGCAACCGCCCCTGTCGCCGCAACCGCCCCTGTCGCCGCAACCGCCCCTGTCGCCGCAACCGCCCGCACCATCCTTCCATCGGCGCGATGGCTCGCGGGCCTCGCCGCCCTCGTGATCGTCGTGCCGCCCGCCTACGCGGCCCTGCACGCCAGTTCGGCGCCCGCGCCGATCACGCTCGCCGACCCCTGTGCCAGACGGCAGCTCCCCGGCGCCGGCGGCATCGCCGGCTTCCTGCAGGACCGCGCGTTGCAGGCGCTCGACGCGACCGCCTGCCGCCTGCACAGCAGCCGCGAGGAGCTCGTGCTGGCGCTCGCCGACCCGGCCGAGGCGAAGCGCTTCCAGCAGCGCCACGGCACCGATCCACGCTCGCCCGGCAGCCTCATCCAAGGGCTGCTGGGTCCCTGAGCCCGAGCGCGGCGGGCGCGGCCGGTAACCTGGCTCGCCGTCCCGTGAGCGTCTCCGTCCAACTCGGCCTTCTGCTGGCGCTCGCGACCGCGTTCACGAGCGTCGTCGGCTTCCTCTACAAGTTCCGCGGGGCGCAGGCCGCGCCCGAGGTCGAGTGGCGCCGGCCGCTCCACAGCTCGATCGCGCTCTTCCAGTCGGGCTGGTACACGCTCGGGATCCTCGTCGCGATCGTCGGCTGGGGCTTCCACGTCGCCGCGCTCTCGCTCGCGCCGATCTCGCTCGTCCAGTCGGTGATCGCCGGCGGCCTCGTGCTGCTGACGGTCGTCGCCGACCGCATCTTCGGGTACGCGGTCTCGCGGCGCGAGTGGATCGGCGTCGCGCTGACGGCAGCCGGGCTCGCCTTCCTGGCGGCGACGCTCGCGGGCGCCGGGCACGACGCCGAGTCGCACTACGCGCCCGGCACGCTCGCGATCTACGTCGGCACGCTGAGCCTGGCGGGCGCCGCGGTCGCCGTCGCGGGCAAGGACAGCCGTCGCCGTGCGAGCACGTTCGCCTTGTCCGCCGGCCTGCTGTGGGCGGCCTCCGACACGTCGATCAAGGCGCTCAGCGGGCACCTCGGCAGCGATCGGCTCGGGGTCCTGCTCGATCCGCTCGCGCTCGTGATCCTGATCGCCTCGCTCGTCGGCCTGCTGGTCTCCGCCCGCAGCCTCCAGCTCGGCGACGCGGTGCCGGTGATCGCCGTCACGAGCGCGGCCGCGAACGTCTGCACGATCGCCGCCGGGCCGCTCGTCTTCGGCGAGCCGATGCCCGACGACGGCGTCGGGATCGCGGCCCGGCTGCTGGCCTTCGGGCTCGTCGTCGGCGCGGCCGCGCTCACGCCGCCGCCGGTCCGGCCTATCCCCGAGACGACACCCGTCGAGCTGCGACGAGACCACCCGCCAACCCCCCTAGAATCCTGACGCGAAGCCACGATGGCTCAACGCCGCCTCCACGGCCTCGAGCGAGTGCTCGGGGTCAACGCCCTCTTCTCGACCGCCTACGGCAACGTCGGCTCGTCGATCTACTACGCGCTCGGCCTCGTCGCGTCGTTCGCGCTCGGCCTGACGCCGATCGTCTTCGTGATCGCGGGCGTGATCTTCTACCTGACGGCCGCCACCTACTCCGAGGCGACCGCGATGTACCCGGAGGCCGGCGGCTCCTCGAGCTTCGCGCGCCACGCCTTCAACGAGTTCTGGTCCTTCTTCGCCGCCTGGGGCCAGATGCTGAACTACACGATCACGATCGCCACGTCGGCGTTCTTCGTGCCGCACTACATCGGCGGCCTCTTCTGGGACCCGCTGAGGCACGCGCCCGGCGACATCATCGGCGGCATCGTCGTGATCGCCCTGCTGGCGGTCGTGAACGTGCTCGGCGCGAAGGAGGCAGCCGGCCTCAACATCTTCCTCGCGGTCACCGACTTCGCGACGCAGGTCCTGCTCGTGGTGCTCGGCTGCGTGCTCGTCCTCTCGCCCGACACGCTCGTCAACAACGTCCATCTCGGCGTCGCGCCGAGCTGGAAGAACTTCATCATCGCGATCCCGGTCGCGATGGTCGCCTACACCGGCATCGAGACGATCTCGAACATGGCCGAGGAGGCGAAGGACTACAGAAAGAGCGTCCCCGCCGCGATCAACCGCGTCGTGATCGCCGTCTTCGCGATCTACGCGCTGCTGCCGTCGGTGGCGCTCAGCGCGCTGCCGGTCCGGCAGGGCGCCGACGGCACCTACTCGACGCTGCTGGGCGTGGGGGAGGACAAGGGCGGCTACGCCGGCGATCCGGTGCTGGGGATCGTCAAGCACCTCAACCTGGGGGCGCTCCAGGGGCCGGCCGAGATCTACGTCGGCCTGCTGGCGGCGACGATCCTGCTGATCGCGACGAACGCGGGCATCATCGGCGTCTCGCGGCTCGTCTACTCGATGGGGATCCATCGCCAGGTGCCCGACGCGCTGCGGCGTCTGCATCCCAGATTCCGCACGCCGTGGATCGGGATCCTGCTGTTCGGCTTCATCGCCTGCCTGACGATCATCCCCGGCAAGGCCGACTTCCTCGTCAACATGTACGCCTTCGGCGCGATGCTGTCGTTCACGATCGCGCACGTCGCCGTGATCCGCCTGCGGCTGAAGGATCCCGGCCACGAGCGACCGTATCGCGGGCCCGGGCAGATCCGCATCGCCGGCCGCGAGCTGCCGCTCTTCGCGCTGCTCGGCGGCCTCGGCACGTTCCTGGCCTTCGCGACGGTGACGGTGCTGCATACCGCCGTCGCGATCGCCGGCATCGGCTGGCTCGCGATCGGGGTCGTCGTCTACGCGGTCTACCGTCGCAACCAGGGGCTCGACCTGACGACGACGACGCGCGTCGTCGAGCCGAAGTCGGTCGTCGACCACGAGGCCGAGTACGAGGCCGTGCTGGTCGGGTTCGACGAGCGCGAGTACGTGCCCGAGGTGCTCTCGACCGCGATCCGGCTGGCCGCACGCCGCCACCGCGGCATCCACGTGATCGTGACGATCGCGGTGCCCTCGACGAGCCCGATCAACGCCGTCCTGCCGGAGCAGGAGCAGGCGGCGCAGGAGATCATCGAGCAGGCGAAGCTGCAGGGCGGGCGCCGCGTCACCGGCCACTGGGAGAAGGTCCGTCCCGGGCAGGCCGGTCGCCGCATCGTCGACGAGGCGCGCGAGATCCAGGCGCGCGCGATCGTGATGCCGCTGCCGCGCCGCACCAGCGGCGGCTCGATCTTCGGCCGCACGCTCGAGACGGTCCTGGCCGAACGCCCCTGTCGCGTCATCATCGAGTCGGGTCGCGGCCGGCAGGTCGACGAGCAGATCGCGCGGGACGCCGCGGCGGTCGCCTGATGCGCCTGCACCAGCAGTCGATCCGCATCCTCTCGCTGATCATGATCGTGATCGGCGTCGTCCTGATCGTCCGCACGCTGATCGCCGGCGGCGGCGGGCTCGCGATCGGCGTCGTGCTCGGCGTGCTCTTCATCGCCGCCGGGTCCGCCCGCATCTACCTCCAGACGAAGCGGCGATGAGCGCGCCCGTCGAGACGGTCCCGAACCCGCGCCCGCTCAGCACGCGCGTGCTCTTCGGGCTCGTCTACACGACGTCGGTCTCGTCGGTCTATTTCGCGCTCGGCGTCGTCGCGAACCGCGCGCTCGGCCTGACCCCGGTCGTCTTCCTCGTCGCCGGGCTGTTCTTCGCGCTGACCTCGATGACCTACGTCGAGGGCGCGGCGCTGCACCGCGAGCGCGGCGGCTCGTCGGTCTTCGCCCGCTACGCCTTCAACGAGCTCGTCAGCTTCGTCGCCGGCTGGGCGATCCTGCTCGACTACGTGATCCTGATCGCGGTCACCGCGTTCACGATGACGAACTACCTCGCCGCGTTCTGGTCGCCGCTCGGCTCCGGCGCGCCCGAGGTGATCGTCGCGATCGGTCTGATCGCCGTGCTGGCGGCCGTCAATATCGCCGGCGTCACCGTCAGGCAGCTCCAGCGCCACGCGCTCGTCGCGTTCCTCGACCTCGGCGTGCAGGTGCTCGTGATCGTCCTCGGGATCGTGCTGGTGCTCGACCCGAGCGGGATCGTCGACTCGATCCACCTCGGCAGCTCGCCCAGCTGGCGCGACCTGATCTTCGCGCTGACGATCGCGACGATCGCGTTCACCGGCCTCGAGTCGGCGGCCAACCTCGCCGGCGAGACGCGCGCCACGCGGCATGACCTGAAGCGGCTCGTCGGCCCCGGCGTCGCCGTGATCGTGCTGGTCTACTTCGGCATCGCGGTCGTCGCCGTCAGCGCGCTGCCGGTCGAGTTCGGGACGACCGCGCTGGCGAGAGGGGATGCGCTGGAGGCCCCGATGCTCGGCGTCGTCGGCGCGTTCCACCCGCACTGGCTCGCCCAGACGCTGCGCTACGTCGTCGCCGCGACGGCCGTCCTCGCGCTCACGGGCGCCGCCAACGCAGCGATGCTCGGGACCTCGCGGCTGTCGTTCGCGCTCGCGACCAACCGCCAGATCCCGGCCGCGCTCGGTCGCCTGCACCCGCGGCGCGGGACGCCTTACGTGCTGATCTCGCTCGCCGCCGTGCTCGCCTCGGCGCTCGTGATCCCGGCCGACCTCGAAGCGCTCGTCGGGCTCTACGCCTTCGGCGCGCTGCTCGCCTTCACGATCGCCCACTGCGCGATCGTCGCGCTGCGCTTCCGCGAGCCCGACCGCGAGCGGCCCTACGTCGTGCCGCTCTCGGTGCAGGTGCGCGGCAGATCGGTGCCGCTGCCGGCGGTGCTCGGCGCGCTGCTCTCGGCCGCCGGCTGGATCAGCGTGCTCGTGCTCCACACCGGCGCCCGCTACGTCGGCCTCGGCTGGCTGATGGCCGGCATCGCGCTCTACGTGATCTACCGCCGCATCGAGGGCAAGCCGCTGCTGAAGCGCGTCACGATCCCGGAGCGGGCGCTGCGCAACGAGCCGGTGGCGGCGACCGAGTTCGGCTCGATCCTCGTGCCGATCTTCGGCAAGCCGCTCGACGACGACATCATCCAGACGGCCGGCCGGCTCGCGGGCGCCGTCCGCGACGACGTCGACGAGGAGGGCGCGACGATCGAGGCGGTCTGGGTCTTCGAGATCCCGATGGCGCTGCCGCTCGACGTCCGCCTGCCGGAGGCGCAGGTGAAGCGCGCGCAGGATGCGCTGCGACGCGCGAAGGCGGTCGGCGAGGAGTACGAGGGCGTGCAGGTGCAGACGGCGATGGTGCGCGCGCGGCGCGCTGGCCAGGGGATCGTGAGCGAGGCGAGACGACGCGGGGTGGAGGCGATCGTGCTGGCGGCGGAAGAGCCCTCGCGCGTCCGCGGCGGCGCGCTCTTCGGCGGCGCGGGGGCGCCGATGGACAACTTCGTCGGGGACGCCACGAAGTACGTCGTGCAGAAGGCGACCTGCCGCGTGATCCTCACCGCGCCCGCCGCGGACGCGCCACCTCCGCGGGCGCCGCGCCCGGCCGTGACGGACGGGGCGCAGCCGCACGAGGCGCCGCGCTAGGGTTCGCGGCATGTTCATCCTCATCGTCGGTGCAGGCCGCGTCGGCTCCGCGGTCGCGAAGAAGGCGCTCGAGCAGGGCAACGAGGTCTCGGTCCTGGACGAGGACCCGCTCTCGCACGAGCAGCTCGACAAGGACCTCGTCGACTCCTGGGAGGACGCCGGCGGGCGCTTCACGGTCGGCACCGCGCTCGAGGTCGACGCCCTGCTCGAGGCCGGGATCGAGGAGGCCGACGTCTTCATCGCCTCCACCAACGGCGACAACACGAACCTCGTCGTCGCCCAGATCGCCCAGCGCCGCTTCAACGTCGCCCGCGTCGTCGTGCGCGTGCTCGACCCGGCGCGCGCCGCCTGGTACGCCGAGCAGGGGCTCGACACGATCTGTCCGACGCAGCACGCGATCGAGATGTTCGAGCGCGCGGCCCTGAGCCCGGCGGAGGCCTGACGTGTACGTGATCGTCGCCGGCGCCGGGAAGGTCGGCTGGAACCTCGCCCGCGAGCTGCTCGCGAAGGACCACGAGGTCACCCTGATCGAGTCCAACCGCCGCCGCTACCTCGTGGTCGAGCAGGAGCTCGAGCACGCCGTCCAGTACGGCGACGCGACCGAGCTGTGGGTGCTCGAGCGCGCCGGCATCCAGCGCGCCGACCTCGTGATCGCCGTCACCGGCGACGACGAGGACAACATGCTGATCTGCCAGGTCGCGAGAGAGAAGTACCTCTGCCAGCGGATCGTGGCGCGCGTCAACAACCCGCGCAACCTCCAGCACTTCAAGCTGCTCGGGATCCGGCCGGCCGTCTCCGCGACCGACCTGATCCTGCGGCTGATCGAGCACGAGGTGCCGCAGTACGGGCTCGTCCAGCTGCTCGCGCTCGAGGGCGAGCGGCTCGAGATCATCGAGCTCGAGGTCGTCGAGGGGGCGCCCGCCGCGGGCCGGCGCGTCGACGAGGTCGAACTGCCCGAAGGCGCGCTGATCATCTCGGTGCTGCGCGGCGGCGCCGGCTTCGTCCCGAAGTCCGACACCGTGATCGAGGCCGGCGACGAGGTGCTGCTGATCCTCGACCCGGGCCTCGAGTCGGCGATCACCCCGCAGTTCACGCGCGCCGGCGCCGGCGCGGCGTAGGCCCGCGATGGCGGACCGCAGCGTCGCGCACCTGCTGATCGGCGGCGGGATGGCCAGTGCCAGCTGCGCGCGCTGGCTGCGCGAGCTCGGCGCCGAGGGCGAGATCCTGCTCGTCGGCCGCGAGCCCGACCCGCCGTACGACCGGCCGCCGCTGTCGAAGGAGTACCTGCGTGGCAGCGCCACGCGCGAGGACGGCCACTACCGCCCGACGTCGTGGTACGAGGAGCAGCGGATCGACCTGAGCACGCGGACGAGCGTGATGAAGCTCGACGCCGAGGCGCGCACGGCGACGCTCTCGACGAAGGAGGTCGTCGCGTTCGAGAGCGCGCTGCTCGCGACGGGGGCGAACGTCCGGCGGCTGAACGTCGACGGCGGCCAGCTCGAGGGGATCCACTACCTGCGCGCGCTCGGCAACGCCGACGCGATCCGCGAGGAGGCCGCCGGCAAGCGCGTCGTGCTGATCGGGGGCTCCTACATCGGCTGCGAGGTCGCGGCGACGCTGACGCAGCTCGGCGCGCAGTGCACGATCCTGATGCAGGAGGCGGTCACGCTGGAGCGCGGCTTCGGGCGGCGCGCCGGCGCGTTCTTCCAGCAACGGCTCCAGGAGCACGGCGTCGAGGTGATCGGCGTCGACGCGCTCGAGCGCTTCGAGGGCGCCGGCGACCGCGTCGAGCGCGTCGTGACGGCCGCCGGGCGCGTCCTGCCAGCCGACGCCGTCGTGATCGGCGCCGGCGTTGTGCCGGACGTGATGCTGGCGCGCGCGGCCGGCCTCGCGCTCGACGAGCAGCTCGGCGGGATCGCCTGCGACGAGCGCCTGCGCACGTCCGCCCGCGGCCTCTGGGCCGCCGGCGACGTCGCCGCCTACGACAGCGTGATCCACGGCCGCCGGCTGCGCGTCGAGCACTGGGACGTCGCACTGGCGCAGGGCAGGACGGTCGCACGCTCGATGCTCGGCGAGGACGTCGTCCACGACGTCGTGCCGTACTTCTTCTCCGACCTCGCCGACTGGGCCTCGCTCGAGTACGTCGGGCCGGCCGCGGACTGGGACCAGGAGGTCGTGCGCGGCTCGTTCGAGGCCGGCGAGTTCAGCCTCTGGTACCTCGCCGGCGGTCGCGTCGGCGGCACTCTGTCGGTCGGCCGCTCGGAGGACCTGCAGCACGCGCGGCGCCTGATCGCCGCCGGCACGGTGCTCGACGAGGCCGCGCTCGCGCGGCTCGCCGATCCGGCGAGCGACCTCGGCTCGCTCTGAGACCGGTTCCGAGGCTCGGATGAGCTCGACCGACGCGGCACGCGAGCAGATCGCCCAGATCGTCGTCACGCTGCGCGCCTTCACGCGCGCGGCCGGCGCCTTCGCGACGCTGCTGGTGCTCGACCAGGGCGACGCGACGCCGCCGCTCGTGATCGAGTGCCCGGCCGCCGGCTCGGTCGAGCTGAGCGAGGGGGAGGACGTCGTGCAGCTCGACGCCGACCTGCTCGCGGCCGCGCCGCTGCCGCTGCCGGAGGTGAGAGCGCTGCCGCCGTTCGACGTCGACGGCGTGCGGGCCGAGATCACCGCGCCGCTCGGCGGGATCGAGCACCACGGGCGCGCCGTGCGCGAGCTGGTGGCGCTGTTCCCGGGCCGCAGCGTGCTGACCGCGACGTGGGAGACGACCGACGAGGAGACGCCGCTGCATCTCGCGGCGCGCACCGGCGACCCGCTGGTGCTCGTGCTCGGCGACGAGCAGTTCGAGATGGCGCCGGGCTGGCCGCCGCGCTGACCGGCGGCGGCAGCGCCTCGACCCGGCGACGAGACTTTTCGCCGGCGAAGCCTCTATTCTGTACGGACCGACTCGGTGCGGGATCGTCTAATGGCAAGACTCCTGCCTCTGGAGCAGGCTATCGGGGTTCGAATCCCTGTCCCGCAGTTTCCTCGCAGCATCGTTCGACCGTCGTAGACTCGTTGGCATGTGTCGCAACATCCGAACGCTCTACAACTTCGAGCCGGCCGCGTCCGAGGACGAGATCCACGCTGCCGCGCTACAGTACGTCCGCAAGGTCAGCGGCGCGACGAGACCGTCGCGCGCGAACGCCGAGGCCTTCGACCGCGCCGTCGACGAGGTCGCGCGCGTGACCGCGGCGCTGCTCGACGAGCTCGTCACGACGGCGCCGCCGAAGGATCGCGCCGAGGAGGCGCGCAAGCACCGCGAGCGCACGATCAAGCGCTTCGCCGCCTGAGCCGCGGGCGCGCGTCAGTCGCCGAGCGCGCTGGGGTCGGCGGGCACGTCGACGGCGTGCTCTCGCAGCGCGGCGAGCGGGACGATCTCGAGCGCCTTCTCGTGGGTCGAGGCGAGGACGACGAAGGCGGCGGCGCCGTCCGCGTGGGCGCGGAGCCAGTTGACCGCGGTCACGCACCAGCGGTCGCCGGGCACGAGCCCGGGGAACTGGTAGTGCGGCATCGGCGTGCTGAGGTCGTTGCCGATGGCGCGCTGGTGCGCGAGGAACTCCGCCGTCACGACGGCGCAGATCGTGTGGCTGCCGCGGTCCTCGGTGCCCGTGCTGCAGCAGCCGTCGCGGTAGAAGCCGGTGAGGGGGTCGGTCCCGCAGGACTCGAGCGCTCCACCGAGGACGTTGCGTTCGCTCACGGCCCCAGTATCGCCGACCTCAGCGCAGGCGGCGATGCAGCGGCGCGTGCGCGCGCTTGCCGGCCGGCTCGATCAGCTCCATCAGCCGCAGGCAGTACACCGTCCGCTGCGCGAGCACGGTCGGGCAGCCGAGCAGCGTCCCCAGCTCGCGCGTGCTGAACGGCTCCTGCGGCAGCTCCGGCAGCGCCGCGAGGACGTCGTCCGGCGTGCGCAGCACGATCCGCTCCAGCACCTCGATCAGTCGCCGCTCGCCGCCGTCGCGCGTGCGGCGGCGGACCTTGACGGGCGCGGGCCCGCGGATGTGGTCCTCGCGCGAGAGCAGCACCTCGAGCGTCAGGTTCGGGTGGGCGAGCAGCGAGGGGAAGGCGACGAGCTTGTCGAACAGCTCGACGGCGGTCGCGCGGCGTGGCGAGCGGCGGGCCGAGAGTACCTCGCCGGCATCGTCGACGCGCACGATCCGCCGTTCGGCGGCGACCGGATGGACGATCCGCACGCGATGATCGTCGAGCAGCGCGTCGAGCTTCGGGCCGAGCGGTCCGAAGCCGCCGGTCTGCACCTCGACCAGCTCGCCGTCGGCCCGCACGAGGTCGATCACGAACCGCCCGACCGGCACCTCGAAGCGATCGCCGGGCTGCGCGAGCGCCGCCTTGACCGCCGCGTGCAGCGGCCCTTCGCGTAGCACTCCGATGCCCGACACCGCCGCGTAGCGTAGTCATGCGACCTCGGAGTAGACCCCCTCGGCTGCGGCCGGCGCTTCGTCCGCCGTGGGAGCGGGCGCCGGGCGCAGCACGGTGACGGCGACGACGATCGCCGTGCCGACCAGGGCGGCGCCGATCAGGAAGGCGAGGTGGTAGCCGCCGGTCAGGGAGCTGGCGACCGACGCGCCGCGACCGCTCAGCGTGGCGGAGCGGGTCGCCGAGAGGGTCGCGAGCACGGCCAGCCCGACCGCGCCGCCGACCTGCACCGTCGTGTTCACGAGCCCGGACGCGAGCCCCGCGTCGCGTGGCGTCGCGCCCGACATCGAGAGCGTCATCAGGGCCGGGAAGGCGGTCCCTGCGCCGGCGCCGAGCAGCACCATCAGCGGGAAGACGTCGACCAGGTACGTGCCGTCGACGGGCGCGCGGGCGAACAGGAGCAGCGAGAGCGCGATCAGCCCGAGCCCGGGGAGCAGCGCCGTGCGGGCGCCGAAGCGCATGATCAGCCGCTCGGAGAGGCGCAGCGAGCAGGTCCCCATCACGAGCGTCGTCGGCAGGAACGCGAGCCCCGTCTGGAGCGCGTCGTAGCCGAGCACGCGCTGGAAGTAGAGCGCGCCCAGGAAGAACGTGCCGAACATCCCGGCGACGCTGAGCGCCTGCACCGCGTTGGCGCCGGAGACGTTGCGCGAGCGGAAGATCCGCAGCGGCACGAGCGGGTTGCGCGCGGTCGCCTCGCGCGCCAGGAAGGCGAGCAGCAGCGCGACCGCGGCCGCGCCGAGGCCGAGCGTGCGGCCGGAGCCCCAGCCGTCCTCGGCCGCCGGCTTGACGATCGTGTAGACGGTCAGCATCAGGCAGCTCGTGATCAGCAGCGCGCCCGGGAGGTCGGCGCCCTCGCGGATGCCGATGCCCTTGTCGCGCTCGAGCAGCCGCGACGCGAGGACGGCGGTCACGATCCCGATCGGGATGTTGATGAAGAAGATCCAGTGCCAGTTGATCGACTGCGTCAGCACGCCGCCGGCCAGCAGCCCGACCGAGCCCCCGCCGGAGGCGACGAAGCTGAAGACGCCGATCGCCTTCGCCTGCTCGCGCGGCTCGGGGAACATCGTCACGATCATCCCGAGGATCACGGCGGACGTCATCGCGCCGCCGAGCCCCTGGACGAAGCGCGCAGCGATCAGGAGTCCCTGGCTGTTGGCGACGCCGCACAGCACCGACGCGACGGTGAAGACCCCGAGACCGGCCATGAACATCGCCTTGCGGCCCACCAGGTCGCCGATCCGACCGGCCAGGAGGAGCAGGCCGCCGAAGGCGATCAGATACGCGTTGACGACCCAGGCGAGGCCCGATTGAGAGAAGCCGAGATCGTTCTGGATCGAGGGCAGCGCCACGTTCACGACGGTCGCGTCGAGGACGATCATCAGCATCCCCACGCACAGCACGTAGAGGGCGATCCAGCGGCGGGGGTCGGGTTGCGCAGTCATCGTCGAGCGTCCTTCCGGTCGAGGCCGGCGCACGGCCGGCGGGTTCCGATCAAGAGACTGCGCGACGCGCCGAGACTCATCGGTTGCCGCCAACATTCGCCCCTCAACCCGGAGCGTGGGCGCGTCTCGTGCCGGCCGCCCGAGCGACCGCCGCCGCTACGCCGCCGCCTGCTCCGCCCAGTCGCGGTAGAGCTGCCAGTAGCGGCCCTCCGTCGCGATCAGCTCCTCGTGCGTGCCCTGCTCGACGATGCTGCCGTGCTCGAGCACGACGATCAGGCCGGCATGGCGGATCGTCGAGAGGCGGTGGGCGATCACGATCGCGGTGCGGCCGGCGAGCAGCCGTCGCAGGCCCTGCTCGATCCGCGTCTCGGTGTGGATGTCGACGTTCGAGGTCGCCTCGTCGAGCACCAGCAGGCGCGGGTCCGCGATCAGCGCGCGTGCGAACGCGATCAGCTGGCGCTGGCCCGCCGACAGCTGCGCGCCGCGCTCGCCGACCTCGGTCTCGTAGCCGTGCTCCAGCTCGTCGATGAAGACCTCGGCGCCGACCGACCGGGCCGCCTCGGCGACCTCCTCGGGCGTCGCGTCGGGCCGCCCGAACGCGATGTTCTCGCCGATCGTCCCGCTGAAGAGGAAGCCCTCCTGCGGCACGATCCCCATCTGCGCCCGCAGCGACCGCGCGGCGACGTCCCGCAGGTCGTGGCCGTCGACCAGCACCCGGCCGCTGGTCGGGTCGTAGAAGCGCGCGACGAGCTTCGCGAACGTCGACTTGCCGGCGCCGGTCTCGCCGACCAGCGCGACCGTCTGACCCGGCGCGATGCGCAGATCGACGTTGCGCAGGGCATAGACGTCGTTGCCGTCCTCGTCCGGTCGCCCGTAGCGGAACGAGACATGGTCGAAGACCAGCTCGCCCCGCAGCTGCGGCAGCTCGACGGCGCCCTCGCGGTCGCGCAGGTCGGGCTCCTCGTCGAGC
This sequence comes from Conexibacter sp., assembly GCA_025964325.1. Taxonomy (GTDB): domain Bacteria; phylum Actinomycetota; class Thermoleophilia; order Solirubrobacterales; family Solirubrobacteraceae; genus Conexibacter. The sequence goes on along the minus strand of JAOPZA010000050.1, from coordinate 768 downwards.
AGCTCGAAGATCTTGTCGAGCGCGGCCATCCCCGACTGGTAGGTCGTGTAGAGCTGCGAGAGCTGCTGGATCGGGTCGAACAGGTAGGAGAGCGCGGCGATGAACGCGACCACCGTGCCGACGGTGATCGTCCCTTCGATCGCCTGGTAGCCGCCGTACAGCACGATCACCGCGATCGCCACTCCCGAGAGCATTTCGACCGCGGGGAAGTACAGCGCGTTGAGCCGCACCGTCTTCATGTTCGCGTCGCGGTTCTCCGCGTTCAGCTCCGCGAACTGAGCCTCGTGGTGGGGCTCCTGGCCGAAGCTGCGCACGACGCGGATGCCCGAGAGCGTCTCCTGCAGGTAGGCGGTCAGGGCGCCGATCGTCTCGCGCGTGCGGCTGAACGCGTCGGCGGAGGCGAGCCGGAAGGCGAACGAGCCGACCGCCATGATCGGGAAGATCAGGAACGTCAGCAGCGCCAGCCGCATGTCGAACAGCAGCAGGATCACGACCGACCCGACGAGCGTCAGCGACGCCTGGAACAGCGTCGTGACCGAGTCCGTGACCATCGCGTTGAGCGCCTCGACGTCGTTGGTCAGCCGCGAGATCAGGACGCCGGCCGGGCGTCGCTCGTAGAAGCCGACCGGCATCTCCTGCAGGTGCCGGAAGATGTCCAGGCGCAGGTCCTGCAGCGCGCGCTGGCCGACCCAGTTGGTGAGGTAGGTCTGCACGAACGCCGTGCCCCAGACGATCAGCGCGCTGACGACGAACAGCACGACGATGACG
>JAOPZA010000014.1 GCA_025964325.1 Conexibacter sp. | reverse complement strand
GGCGGCCAGCGACGGCCGCCGGGGCTGGCCCCCGCGGTCGCTCGCTCCACAGGCTTGCTGTGGGAGGCGCCTCTCATCACACGGCGATACGGGAACGGCACGTGCGACGCGCGCTCGACCACGGCGATGGCAGCGAACTCTGAGGGCAACCCACAATCGGACGACCACCCGGGCGGCACGTCTGTTTAGACGCCGCACCACTTCTGCGGCACGGGGCGCGGCACGCGCTTGCGGTGCCGCTGAGCGAAATCACACCCGGCACGGTTTCCTGGGCGAGCGACCGCCCGGCGCTGTCCAGCTCCGGCCCGCGTTGCGAGCGGATGCGGCGGAAACGCCCGCGAATGCCTCGACTAGCGGATCGTCTCGTGTCCTGGCAGCGCGGCGAAGCGCTCGAGGTGGTGGCGCGTGGGCAGTCCCGGCAGATCGCGCCGGCTTCATCGCGCTGGAGACTTCTCCAGTGCCATGAAGCGAGGCCACGTGATGTGCTCCTCGAACCTGCTCGAGGACCCGCCGCCGGCACCCGAGGTCGCCCCTCGCCGGCGCGACCGGCGGCGATGAGCGTCGCAAACCAGCGGGCTGCCCCCCGGTCGCGCGATCTCCGTACCGGGAATCCTGCGTCCTCAGCGTGGCCTGGCTCGAGCTCCGGCGGCGCTACGTGGTTCTGCGCTCTGCTGGGCGGCGAGGAGGTTGTGGACGAGTTGCACCGCGATGGATCCCTCTCCGACAGCCGACGCTACGCGCTTCACCGAGCCATGCCGGACGTCTCCCGCCGCAAGTACCCTGGACATGCTCGTCTCGAGAGCCGACGGCGGGCGCTCGAGCAGCCAGCCGTCATGGTTCGGAACGTCCTCACCGGTGTAGAGGAACCCGGTGCGGTCGCGTGCGATGTCGGGGGGCAGCCAGTCGGTGTGCGGGCGCGTCCCGATCAGCACGAAGAGAGCGTCGGCGGCGACTGTCTCGTCGTTGCCGACGGAGGCGTCGCGGAGCACGAGCTGCCGCAGTCGGCCGTCGCCTCCTCCGCCGACAACCGTCGTGCTGATGCGTACGTCGATGCCCGGCGTGGCCTGGATCTCTTGTATGAGGTAGTGGGACATTCCAGCGTCGAGCGATGCGCCGCGCACGATCAGGGTGACGCGACGCGCATAGCGCGCGAGGTACAGGACGGCCTGCCCCGCCGAGTTGCCGCCGCCCGCGACGAAGACGTCCGCTCCGCTGAGCGCGTGGGCCTCCGAAGCTGGGCCACCGTAGAAGACGCCGGCACCGGTCAACGCTTCGAGCGTAGGAACGCCCAGACGGCGATAGCTGGCGCCGGTGGCAAGGATCACCGCTGTGGCGCTGACGCGCCGGCCCTCCGTGAGCGAGAGGGTGAGCTGCTCCCGCGAGCGACTGAGTGCAGTCACCCGGTGCATGAACACGAAGCTCGCCCCGAAGACGGAGGCCTGCTCGTATGCCTGCTCGGCCAGCCGATGCCCGCTCACCCCTCTCGGGAAGCCCAGGTAGTTACGGATCAGCGAGCTGGACCTGGCCTGACCCCCGATGCCGCCCTCGTCGACGACGAGCGTGCGCAGCCCTTCGGAGGCGCCGTAGACCGCCGCCGACAGACCTGCAGGTCCTGCACCCACGATGACGACGTCGAAGTCGCGTTCGTCGAAGTCGGCCGGGGCGCCGGCGGCCTCGGCGATCTCGGCGTTCGACGGGTCGCTCAGCGCGCGCCCGTCCGGAAGGAGCATGACCGGGAGCTTCGCGTCGGGACCCGCCCGTGCCAGGAGTATGCGCCCCTCGTCGGATTCGGCCAGACAGAAGTCGTGCGGAACCGCACAGCGCTCGAAGGTCTCCCGCAGCTCGTAGGCACGCCCCGACCACTCCTCGCCGACGATGTGGACGGTGTCCGGAACCTTGCGCCGCTCCGTCGCCCACTCGAGCAGGAAGGTGGAGATGGTGTGGTGGAACACCTCGTCCGGCGCGTTCGCCGGCACCGGGACGTAGTAGTCGATGCGGCCCATGGCGATCGAGTCGACGATCGTCTCGGCAGTCGGGGGATCGGCCCACGCTCCCTGCGCAACCATCAACCCACGCTTGGCGTGCGGGTGGAGCTGGCGCGCTCGCTGGAGCAGCCCACCGCCGGTCGCGTCCGAGAGCGACGTGGCCGCCAGCACCAGGGCGAGCTCGTCACCCGCGTCGGCCAGCTCCGCCAGCGCCCCGAGCGCCTGCTCCGGATCGCTCGCGCTCTCGACCCGGTAGTCAAGGCCGTAGCGCCGGACGAGCCGAGCCGCGACGTCCTCGAGGGCGTCCTGGTCGCCGTCAATCACGAGGAGGACGGGGAGCGGCATCGCGAACGTTGACACTAGCGCCCGGCGGAAGCGGCAGAGCTTTGGCGGCTCGCAGACCGGAGTGTCGACGCCGTCGCGCCCGGGCGCGGCGCTGCTGCACCGCACAATTCAGGCTCGGCGCAGAGCGTTCGAGAAGGTCGCCGCGGCGCCCCTGCCGGCGAGCTATCAGCAGCTGTACGGCACGGACGCGGCACGCGCCTGCCGTGGCGCTCAGCGAAATCACACCTGGGTGTCCGGGGCCGCCGAGCGGTGTCGCCGTTGCCGGACTGCAGTTGGCGCGGCGCTTCGTCCGGTCGCCTGTCGGTCGACCGCGCGACGGGCGGGAACCGGCACCAGCAATGCGATGGGACGGCCTCGGTCGGTCACCCCGGGGGCAGCGCGACCGCAGGCTCGCAATGGGCCACGACCCCGAGTCTCGTGGCCCAAACCCCCTTCAAACCGCTTCCAACCAGTGCTATCCACGAACGAGCCGCAGCACGCACCTAGGCTGCAATCCGAACGCCTTTTGACCACATATTTGTGGGACTCGTTCTTCACCAAGGCCGACGAGGAGTGGCAGCTCGAGGACCTCGCCCGCCTCGTCGTCAAGGGCTCCGGCGTGCTCGGCTGGGAGCAGGGCGGCGGCAAGAGCCTCGGCGGCGCGACGCTGATCAACGCTCAGTGGGAGCGCGGGGCCGCGCGCCGGGCGCTGATCGTCTGCCCGCAGGACCTCGTGCCGCAGTGGACGGCCGAGATCGCGAAGTTTTACGGCGCCGAGCCGGTCCACATCACCTCGCCGGTGCAGGCGCGCCAGGTCGCGCGCGAGCTGCGCGCCGGCGGTGAGGGCCTCTACATCACCCACTACGAGGTCCTCTCGCTGATCGGCCGCGTCGACGAGGCGCTGCCGGTCGCCGAGCTACATTTCCCCTTCGCGCAGCGCGCCGGCCAGCTGCTCCCCACCACGGAGGCGTTCTGCCCGAGCTGCCGCTCGCACATCCACGACGGCTGGCAGCCACGCAGCCCCCACGTCTGCGAGGCGTGCGGCTACGTCCACAAGCGGCGCAAGGTCAAGACCGCCGGCCACTACCTCGCGCAGGCGTTCGCTGACGGCGTGATCGTCGTCGATGAGGGGACGCTCGCCAAGGGCAACGACTCGCTGCGGTCCAAGGCGATCCGCGGCCTGCGCGCCCGCCACCGCTACCTGCTCACCGGCACCCCGGTCTCGAACTACGTCAACGACGTGTTCTGGCTGCTGTGGTGGTGCCTGGCATGCCAACGACCCCGCGCCACCCCCTGCCTTGCGCCCCCAACCTCGAACTCAACCCGGCGCAGATCGCCACGCTCGCAGCATGGCTCGCCGAGGAACCCGACGCCACCGACTCATCACGTCGGTGCCGTCGTTGCAGGCGCACTATGCTGCGCTACGCGGACTGGCGCGGGGTGATCGCCGAGTCGCCGCTGCGCGGCTCGCTGTCGCCGTCGACGAGCTGGCGCCCCAGGCGATCGGCTATGCCGCGCTCGGGACGTCGATCGCCGCATTCGGTCAAATGGGTGCGCGACCCGGACAGCGACCTCGAGGAGCAGCTGCGGCGCGCGTACGCGCTGCTGGCGTCGGGGTTCGCGGAGCGATCGCGTCGCGGCGCGGCGCGCTAGAGCCCGTGGGCGGATCTCCCGGACGATTGACAACCGGCGCCGTAGTTGTCTAGGGTCGCGGACAGAAGTTGTCTTAGATAGTGGACAAATCCCCCCGCGGCCGCTGGGGCGGAAGGGAGCTTGCGTGCTGTTCGTTGGGATCGACATCGGGGGGACCTTCACGGACCTGGCCCTCTATGACTCCGAGACCGAGGCCGTCCGGGTGCACAAGGTGCGTTCGACGCCGGACGATCCGGGTCGGGCCCTCGTCAACGGGATCGTCGAGCTCTGCGAGCTCGCCGACGTGACGCCTGATGAGCTCGACGGCGTGCTCCACGGCACGACCGTGGCGACGAACGCCGTGCTCGAGCATCGAGGCGCGCTGACCGGCCTCGTGACGACCGAGCACATGCGCGACGTCGTCCACATCGGACGCCACCAGCGGCCGCAGCCGTACTCGGTGATGCAGGACATTCCGTGGCAGGCACGGCCCTTCGTGCGGCGCGCGCACCGCGTCGGCGTGGCCGAGCGGATCGCGCCGCCGACCGGCGACGTCGTTCTCGCACTGGACGAAGATGCCGTCCGCGCCGCGGGCCGCGGCCTCCACGAGGCAGGCGTGCAGGCCGTGGCGGTGTGCTTCCTCTTCTCCTACCTGGATCCCGCGCACGAGGAGCGGGCGGCGGCGATCCTTGCCGAGGAGATGCCCGGCTGCTTCATCTCGACCAGCGCCGGCATCTCGCCTCAGTTCCGCGAGTTCGAGCGCTTCACGACGGCGTGCATGAACGCCTTCGTCGGTCCGGGCACCGGCCTGTACCTCGAGCGCCTCACCGCGGCGCTCGCGGCCCGCGAGATCGACACCGACCTGCTGGTCATGCGCTCCAACGGCGGCGTCGCTAGCGTCGCGGAGGCCGCGGCGCGTCCCGTGACGCTGATGCTCTCCGGCCCCGCTGCGGGCGTCCTCGGCGCGCAGTGGGCGGGCAGCCTCGTCGACCGCAACCGCCTCATCACGTTCGACATGGGTGGGACGAGCGCCGACATCGGCCTCGTGACCGAGGCCGGCGTGCAGGAAGCCTCCGCGCGCGACACCCAGATCGCCGGCTACCCGATCCTCGTCCCGATGTTCGACATCGAGACGATCGGCGCCGGCGGCGGCTCGATCGCCCGCGTCGACGACGCCGGCGCCTTCGTCGTCGGCCCGCGCAGCGCCGGCGCCCAGCCCGGGCCCGCCGCCTACGGGTTCGGCGGCGACGAGCCCACGATCACCGACGCTCACGTCGTGCTCGGCCGGCTCGATCCCGAGCGGTTCCTGGGCGGCGAGATGAAGCTCGACGTGGCTGCGGCCGAGGCGGTCATCGACGGCCTCGCCGAGCAGCTCGGGCTCTCCCGCCAGGAGACGGCCGAGGGCATCCTGACGCTCGCCAATGCCAACATGGCCCAGACGATCCGGTCGATCACCGTCGAGCGGGGGCGCGACCCCCGCGACTTCACGCTCGTGGCCTTCGGCGGTGCCGGCCCGCTGCACGCGGCCGAGCTCGCGTCGATGCTCAACGTGCCCGAGGTGCTGATCCCGCCGCACCCCGGCATCACGTCGGCGACCGGCCTGCTGACCTCCGACCTGCGCTATGACCTGATGCGGACCGTCTTCATGGTCCAGGGCCAGGTCGACGCGCGCGCGATCAACACGCAGTTCGAGGAGCTCGGCGAGGAGCTGATCGAGCGGCTCGTCCGCGACGGCGCCCCGCGCGACGAGGTCAAGGTCGACCGGTTCCTCGACTGCCGGTACGTCGGGCAGGGCTACGAGCTGCGGATCCCCGTCGGCGACGGCGCGTTCTCCGACGGGACGCTCGACGCCTTCCACCGCACCCACGAGGCGGAGTATGGCCGCTCGTCCGCCGATCCGATCGAGGTCGTCAACCTGCGCGTGACCGCGACCGGCCAGCGCCCTCGCCTGAGCCGCGTCGCGGTTGGGTTCGGCGACCTGCCGTCGGCGACGATCGGCGAGGCCCAGAGCGTCTGGCGCGTCGACGGGGAGCTCGTCGAGCTGCCCACCAAGCATCTGCTGCGCGAGAAGCTGCCGATGGACGTGCCGGTCGCAGGACCGGCGATCGTGTTCCAGCGCGACACGACGATCGTCGTGCCGCCGGGCTGGTCGGCCATCGCGAAGGCGAGCGGTCCGCTGATGCTGTCGATCGAGAACTGACCGGAGATCCCATGACGACGACCAGGCTTGCATCCACCGTCGGGGGCCGCATCGATCCCATCACCGCTGCGGTGATTGGCGGCGGGCTCAACTCAATTGCGGTCGAGATGGGCTACCGCCTCGCTCGCATGTCGTACTCCTCCATCATCCGCGAGTCCGAGGACTTCGCCTGCGCGATCTGCGACCACGAGGGCCGGCAGCTCTGCGAGGCGACGCAGTCAACGCCGCTGCAGTCGGGCCCGATCGCCGGCTACCTCGCCGGGATCAGCCGCCGCTTCGAGGAGGTCGGCGACGAGTGGCGCCCGGGCGACGTGGTCATCCACAACCACCCGTACTACGGCGCCTCCCATCAGCCCGACGTCGCCTTCTGCGCGCCCGTGTTCGTCGCCGGCGAGCTCGTCGGCTTCTCGGTGACGACGGCGCACCACCTCGACCTCGCGGCGCTCACCCCCGGCTCGTGCGGGATCGTGACGGCGACCGACACCTATGCCGAGGGCCTGCTGCTCAACGCGGTCAAGGTCGAGGACGAGGGCACGCGCGTGGAGAGCGCGTGGCGGATCATCGCCGACAACACGCGCATCCCGCACCTCGTCGTCGGCGACATGGAGGCCCAGGTGGCCGCCGTCAAGCTCGGCGCGACACGCCTCGTCGAGCTGATCGAGACGCACGGCCTCGAGTCCGTGCGGGCCGCCTCCGAATACCTGATGGACCACTCCGAGCGCATGCTGCGCAACCAGATCGAGCTCCTGCCCGACGGCACCTACGAGGCCGAGGGGTTCCTCGATGGCTTCCTCGACCATCCCGACCCGGCGTACAGCAAGCTGCGGATCAAGGTCGCCGTGACGATCGCGGGCTCGGAGATGCACGTCGACCTCGACGGCACGTCCCCGCAGCTCGACCTTCCGGTCAACATGCCGTTCGTCGGCACCGTCGACGTCGCGGTCTACGTGACGCTGCGGTCGCTGCTGCTCGACACCGTCCGCCACGACGCGGTGAGCTCGAACTCGGGTCTGTTCCGGCCGATCACGATCTCCGCGCCCGAGGGGACGCTCGCCAACCCGCGGTTCCCGGCCCCGACGATCGCGCGGTTCTGCTCGGGCAACATCATCGCCGACACGCTCATGCGCGCCCTCGCGCCGGTGATGCCGGAGGCCGTGGCCGCCGGCGTCGGCAATCTCAAGGTGGTGGCCTACTCCGGCGAGAAGGACGGCGCCACCTGGGTGTACATGGACATCGTCGAGGGCAGCTACGGCGGTCGTCACGGCAAGGACGGGCTGGACGCCGTCGACACGCTGTACGCCAACACCCGCAACAACCCGATCGAGGACATCGAGTCGCACTACCCGCTGCGCGTCAAGCGCTACGAGCTGGCCGAGGAAGGCGCCGGCGAGGGGCAGTGGCGCGGCGGCCTGGGCTCGGTCCGCGACTTCGAGTTCCTCGAGGACGGCGGGTTCTCGCTCGAGGGCGACGGCAACCTCGTGCCGCCCCCGGGCCTGTTCGGCGGGGGCGACGGCAGCGCCGGCTCCGTGCTGATGAACCCCGGCACCGACGGCGAGCAGTCGCTGCCCTCGAAGATCGCCTACCGGCGCGTCCGCAAGGGCGAGGTCCTGCGCACCGTCGGCCCCTGCGGGGGCGGCTACGGCGATCCCGCTCTGCGCGATACCGCGGCCGACGAGCGGGATGCCGCCGACGGCATCGGGGCCGGTTCGTGACGACCGCGGTCGACGCGGCCGAGCAGCACACCCTGGCGGGCGATCTCGAAGCGGCGGCGCGGATCGGCGCCGTCGACGGCGGCGGGATCTCGCGCTTTGCGTGGACCCCCGAGCTGGTCGAGGTGACGCAGCGCGTCGCCGCCGAGCTCGAGCGCCTCGGCCTCGCGGTCGAGACCGACGCGGCGGGCAACATGATCGGGCGCTGGCCCGCACCCCCCGGTCCGGCCGTGATGGCCGCCTCGCATCTGGACACCGTGCCCCGTGGCGGGCCGCTCGACGGCGTGCTGGGCGTGCTCGGTGCGGTCGAGGCCGTCCGCATCCTGCGCCGCGAGGGCTTCGAGCCCAAGCGTCCGATCTGGATCGGCTCCTTTATGGACGAGGAGGGCAGCCGCTTCGGGACCGCGCTCTTCGGCAGCCGCGCGTTCTGCGGCGACGACGTCTCGGCCGCGCTGGACGCCCGGGATCCCGACGGGATCTGCGTGCGCGACGCGATGCGGGCGCAGGGCTTCGACCCGGCGCGCATCGGCGACGCCGAGCGCGTCGACGACGTGGGCGCCTACGTCGAGCTGCACATCGAGCAGGGGCCGGTGCTCGACAGCCGCGGCGAGCGCCTCGGCGTCGTCGAGGCGATCTGCGGGGTGCTCGGCTATCGCGTCGTCGTGCACGGCGAGGCCAACCACGCCGGGACGACGCCCAGCGAGCTGCGCCGTGACGCGCTGGTCGGCGCGTCGCGCATCGTGCTCGCGCTGCGCGAGCGCGCCGCGAGCCGGCCGGACCTCTCGGCCACCGTCGGGCGCATCCGCGCCCTGCCGGGCGCGACCAACGTGATCCCGGGCCGGTGCGAGTTCACCGTCGATCTCCGGGCTGCCACGGCCGACGCGTTCGCCGGCGCCCGCGCCTGGTTCGCGGACATGGTCTCCGCCGTGGTCGCCGACGAAGCGCTCGAGGCGACCGTGGAGTGCGACTACGCGGTTCCGCCGACGCCGATGGCGCCGCAGGTGATCGAGGCCTTCGAGGCCGCGGCGCTCGCCGAGGGGATCGAGCCCGTGCGGATGGCCAGTGGGGCGGGCCACGACGCGATGAACGTCGGGCGCCGCGCGCCGGCCGGCATGATCTTCGTGCCGAGTCGCGGCGGCATCAGCCACTCGCCGCAGGAGTGGACCGCTACTGAGGACTGCGAGCTCGGCGCTCGCGTGCTCGCTTCGACGCTGCGGCGGCTGGCGTCCTGACGTCGTGACGGGCGGTCGCCTCGGCGTCGTACGCCGTGACGTGGAACCGCACGCGATCGCCGAGCCAGACGATCTGCGAGTACTCCAGCGGGCGGTCGTCGCGCAGGAAGTTCGTGGCCGTGACGACCAGCAGGGGCACGTCGCCCGACGTGCCCAGCAGCGCAACCTCCTCGCGCGTGGAGCGGACGACTTCGAGCTCGTTCTCGCTGCGCACGGGGATCAACCCGTAGTCCTCGGCGAGCACGACCGACAGCGACTCGTCCAGCCGGGTGGACCGCTCGAGGCCGGGAACGAGCGCGGCCGAGAACCAGGAGCGGTAGACGGCCGCCGGCTCGTCGTTGATGATCACGCGGCGAACCATGAACACCGCCGCGGCGTCGTCGCCAATGCCGAGCCGATGGCGCAGCTCCGGCGCCGGCTCGTTGATCACGCCGACCTCCATGACCTCCGCGCGGTTCTCGAAGCCGGACTCGCGCAGGCGCGCCGCCACGGCGCCGACGGTGAAGTTGAGGTCGTAGACGAGCGGGCGCTGGTGGTGGCGGACGTAGGTTCCGCTGCCGCGGTGGCGTTCGAGGAGGTCGTCCTTGACGAGCTCGGCGAGCGCCTGGCGGATCGTCACGCGGCTCACGTCGTACTCGCGAGCGAGCGCGAGCTCGGGGGCGATCCGCTGTCCGGTCGTCCACTCGCCCGCGCGCAGGCGGCGCCGGACGTCGAGCGCGATCTGGAAGTAGACCGGCAGCGGCGAATCGCGGTTGATCGTCGGCATCGAGCGACAACCATACGCAGGCGACGACGTTCGGGGGTGCGGAGGGCACCGCTTGCGTTGCCAACCGGAGTTGTCTAGGGTCGCGGTCATGTTTGGTCTGGTATGGCATACAAATCTGCCGACCGCGAACGGGAGCCGCTGACCAATGGCCTCGGCGTCGTCGCGCGCACTGCTCGAGGTCACCGGTCTCTGCAAGAGCTTCGGTGGCGCTCGCGCGCTGTCGGGGGTCGATCTGCGGATCGAGCCGGGGGAGGTCCACGGGCTCCTCGGCCAGAACGGCTCGGGGAAGTCGACGCTGCTCAAGGCGCTTGCCGGCTTCCACGAGCCCGACGAGGGCTCGCTGCGCGTCCGCGGCGAGGAGGTCGCCCTGCCGCTCGCGCCGGGGGCGTTCCGCGAGCTCGGGTTGGCCTTCGTCCATCAGGATCTCGCGCTCGTGCCGGCGCTGTCGGTGACCGAGAACCTGATCGTCTCGCGGCTCGCCGGGCGGGGGCGGGGGCGGATCCGCTGGGGGGTGGAGAACCGGCGCGCCGCCGAGGTCCTCGACCGCTACGGGCTCACCGGCATCGAGCCGGACGCGCCGGTCGCGCGCCTGACGCAGATGCAGCGGGCGCTGCTGGCGATCGTCCGGGCCGTCGAGGAGCTGCGCGCCGACGACCACGCGGCGCCGCTGTTGGTGCTCGACGAGCCGACGGCCTTCCTTCCGCGGACGGGCATCGAGCGGCTGTTCGCGCTCGTGCGGAGCCTCGTCGCCGACGGTGGCAGCGTCCTGTTCGTCACCCACGACCTCGACGAGGTCCGCGAGCTGTGTGACCGCGTCACGGTCCTGCGCGACGGCCGGTGCGCAGGCACGCTGGACGTCGCCCGGACGACGACCGACGAGCTCGTCGAGCTCATCATCGGCCATCGCCTGGAGCGCCGGGCGCACACACGGGCCGACGTGGCGGCCGGAGCCGTGCGACTGCGGGCCCGCGCTGTCCGGGGCGCCGTCGTCGACGACGTCGACCTGGAGGTCCGCGCCGGCGAGGTGCTCGGCGTCACCGGGCTGATCGGCTCCGGCTTCGACGAGCTCGCACACGTCCTGTTCGGCTCGCGCCCCGGGCGCGGCGAGGTCGAGATCGAGGGTCGATCACACGACCTCGCGGCGTTCACGCCATCCGACGCCATCGGGGTCGGCGTCAGCTTCGTTCCCGCCGACCGCGGCTCGGACGCGGCGATCGCGCGGCTGAGCGTGACCGACAACGTCACGATGACGACCCTCGCCTCGCACCGCGGAAGGCTCGGTCTGTCGCGCGAACGCATGGAGGCAAAGGCCGCCGAGCTCGGTGAGCGGTTCGCCGTGACGCCCAACGATCCGGCGCTGGAGATGGCGGCGCTGTCGGGCGGCAACCAGCAGAAGGCGGTGCTGGCCAAGTGGCTGCAGGTCGACCCGCGCGTCCTGCTGCTCGACCAGCCGACCCAGGGCGTCGACGTCCGCGCCCGCGAGCAGATCTTCGCCGCGATCCGCGCCGCGACGGCGAGCGGCACCGCCGTCCTGTGCGCGAGCGCCGACTACGACGAGCTCGCCTCGCTCTGCGACCGCGTGCTCGTCCTCGCCCGCGGCCGGGTCGTCCTCGCGCTCGAGGGCCCCGGCCTGAGCAAGGACGACATCGCCGAGAAGGTCCTGACGAGCACGTCCACGGCCGGGGTCCTGCGCAGTGCGGCGCGGGACGCCGTGACCACGCCAACCAACTGAAGGGAAAGGACGTGATGCCCAACATCCTCGTGATCAACCCGAACACCACGCAGGCCATGACCGACGACATCGGCCGCGGCGCGCGGGCCGCCGCCGCTCCCGACACGGTGATCGAGGCGGTCAGTCCAGCGGCGGGACCGCGCTCGATCGAAGGCTTCACCGACGAGGTCCTCGCCTCCTACCACCTCGTCGACGCCGTCGCGTCGGCGCGCGGCAAGTACGACGGGATCGTCATCGCCTGCTACGGCGACCCGGCGCTCGCGGCCTGCCGCGAGGTCTCCGACGTGCCGGTCGTCGGCATCGCCGAGGCCTCGTTCCACATGGCGTGCCTCGTGGCGCACAAGTGGTCGGTCGTCACGGTCCTCCCGCGCATCCTGCCGCTCATCGAGGAGGTCGTGCATCGCAACGGCCTCGAGCGCCGGTGCGCGTCGGTGCGCTCGGCGCCGCTGACCGTGCTGGAGATCGAAGCGGATCTCGAGCGCGCCAAGCGACTGATGATCGTGGAGGCCGCGAAGGCCGTGGAGGAGGACGCCGCCGAGGCGATCCTGCTCGGCTGCGCAGGCCTCGGACCGCTCGACAAGGCGATGCAGGCCGAGCTCGGCGTCCCCGTCTTCGACGGGACGGCGTGCGCGGTGAAGCTGGTCGAGAGCCTCCTTGCGTATGGGGTGACGACGTCGCGCGTGGCCGCCTACCAGCGCCCCGAGCTCAAGGAGCTCGTGGGCTGCCCCGGCAGCCTGGCCACGGTCTACGAGCCGCCCACGAAGCCCACCGCAGTGTGACGCGGGCGCCTCTGACGACCGCCGCGACGAACTGACGACTTGCGCGGCCCGGCCGCGGCATCACCTTGCGGCCACGGGGCCGGCGAGCGATCACAACCGGGAGTGGAGAGAGACGTGCACGGAATCGGAAGAACCAGAAGCCTCGCCGTGCGGGGCGCCGTCGCCGCGGGCATCGCGGCCTCGGCGTTCGGGCTCGGCGCCTGTGGCAGCAGCGGCAGCGCCAAGGACTCGAGCGGAGCCAACGTCGGGCGTGCGCAGCTGCTGGTCGCCAAGTACCAGCAGCCCCCGACCTTCACGGCGCCCGGGCCGGCGTTCGACGCCGCCAAGCGCATGAAGGGCAAGAAGATCATGAGCATCGGCGTGACCGATCAGATCCCGCTGGTCGCGGAGATCGAGAACGAGATGTCGACGCAGGCCAAGCGCCTGAAGTTCACGTTCACCCACTGGCAGACGCAGGGCAAGCCGGACCAGTGGGTCCAAGGCATCAACACGGCGATCGGGCAGAAGTACGACGCGATCGACCTCCTGGGCATCGACCCCAAGCTCGTCAAGCCGCAGATCGAGCAGGCCCGCGCGGCCGGCATCAAGGTCATCTCGAGCCACCTGGCCGGGTTCGGCTGGAAGATCCCGTCCTACATCGACGGCGCGGTGCGGCTGCCCTACCACGAGGTCGGCCGGATCCTGGCTGCCCAGGCCGTCGTCCAGAACAAGGGCAAGGTCGACGCGCTGGCGATCGTCGCCAACGACCTGGCCTCGTCCGACGACGTGGTCGCGGGCCTGCGCGAGGAGTTCGCCGCCGACTGCCCCGGCTGCAAGCTGACGGTCGTCAGCGTCCCGTCGACGCAGTGGACGACTGGCGTGCAGAACGAGGTCTCGTCGGGGATCCAGCGTGACCCGAACCTCAACTACCTGATCCCGATCTACGACGCGATGACCCAGTACGCGGTCGCCGGGCTCGCGGTCGCCGGCAAGGCCGGGAAGATCCCGATCGACACGTTCAACGGGACGCCGTTCGCGCTCGACCTCGTCCGCGCGGGCAAGGTGACGATGAACATCGGCGAGAGCGAGGCGTGGATCGGCCGCGCGATGCTCGACGCCAACATGCGTGCCGCCATCGGCCAGCACGTGCCGGACACGACCTATGACAAGGCGCCGCTCGTCGTCTTCACCAAGGACAACGTCGCGACGGCGGGCGTGCCCGCCAAGCAGTCCCAGGGCTATGGGACCGCATGGCAGTCCGGGTTCGACAAGCTGTGGGGCCTGAAGTGAGCTCTGACGCCGGGCCGGCGACGCCCGAGCGAGCCCCGGTCCAGGAGCCGCCCGCGCGCACGCGCGGGCGGCTCAGCCCCGCCAAGGCGATCGAGCGCTTCGGGCTCGTCGCGGCCTGGGCCGTCGTCATCGCCGTGTTCGGGGCCCTGCGGCCTGACACGTTCATGACCAGCGCGAACTTCTCGACGATCCTCGGCTCCCAGGCGGTGCTGGTGGTCCTGACGCTCGGGGTCACCGTGGTGTTGACCACCGGCGACTACGACCTGTCGATCGGCGGGACGCTGTCGCTCTCGGCGATGCTGATCGCGGTCCTGAACGCCAAGCACGGCTGGCCGATCGGGGCCGCCGTCGCGGTGGCGCTGGCGGCGGGCGCCGCGGTCGGCGCAGTGAACGGCATGTTCGTCCTCGTCTTCGGCGTGGACTCGTTCATCGTCACGCTCGGAACCGGGACCGTGCTGCAGGGCATCGTGCTCTGGATCAGCAACTCGACGACGATCAGCGGCGTCTCCAACACGCTGGTCGACGCGGTCGTCGGCAGCAGCCTGCTCGGCGTCCCGGTGGCGTTCTACTACGGCCTCGCCCTGTGCGTGCTGCTCTGGTACCTGTTCGAGTACACGACGTTGGGGCGGCGGATGCTGTTCGTCGGCCGCGGCCGACGCGTGTCGCGGCTCAGCGGCATCGACGTCCGCCGCGTCCGCTGGGGGGCGCTCGTGGCCACCGGCGTGATCAGCGCCTTCGCCGGCGTCCTGTACGCCGGGACCACGGGTGGCGCGGACTCCACGTCGGGTGCGTCGTTCCTGCTGCCGGCGTTCGCCGCGGCGTTCCTCGGGGCGACCACGATCGTGCCCGGGCGGTTCAACCCTTGGGGAACGATCGTCGCCGTGTACTTCCTGGTGACCGGGATCACGGGGCTGACCATCCTCGGCGTGCAGTCCTACGTGCAGCAGCTGTTCTACGGCGGTGCGCTCGTGCTCGCCGTGGCGCTGTCGCAGTACCCCCGGCGCAAGGAGCTTCGCGACGCCGAGGCTGGCTGAGCGGGGCGGGAGCACACGCAATGCGTGTGCTCCCGCCGGCGCGGCGCGGCCGGGTGCGCTCAGCCCGCGAGAGCGGCGGGAGCACACGCAATGCGTGCTCCCGCCGGCGCGGCGCGGCCGGGTGCGCTCAGCCCGCGAGAGCGGCGGGCGAAAGCAGCTCGATGGCCGTCTCGATCGTGCCCTCGACCGGGGCGAGGACGACGGTGTCGATGCCGGCGGCGCGGTACTCGTCGAGCCGCTTGCGGCACTGCTCCGGCGTGCCGGCGGCCGCCAGCAGGTCGATGGCCTGCTCGGGGACCAGTCGCGTGGCCGTGTCGAGTCCGTCGTCGCGGAGCGCGTTGGCCACGTCATGGATCGTCCGCTCGGGCAGCCCCGTCTCCTTCGCGATGTTGGGCATCGTGCCGAGGTAGAGCGCGATGAAGCGGCGGGCGGCCTCGCGACCGGCCTGCTCGTCCTCGTTGGGGCACGACAGGATCCCCATGGCGACCTCAATGTCGTCCAGCGAGCGCCCGGCCTCGCGGGCCCCCGCCTCGAGCAGCTCCAGCTTGTCCTCGACGTAGGACGTCGACAGGCACACGTTCATGAGCATCCCGTCGGCGACGCTGCCCGCGTACTTCATCGCCTTGGGTCCGGTCGCCGCGAGGAACAGCGGCAGCTCGGCGCGCAGCGCCTGACCGTCGGTCGACAGGACGTCCTCGATCTTGGCATCGATCAGGGTCACCGCCGAGCCCTCGTAGGACACGGCGTCGCCGCGCATCAGCGGGGGGATGACCGCGCAGTACTCCTTCAGCCGCGTGAGCGGCTTGTGGAACGGGACGCCCTGCGGGGCGAGCACACGCGGCGAACCGGTGCCGAGGCCGAGCAGGATCCGGCCGGGGGCGAGCTCGTCCAGGCCGAGGAAGCTGATCGCCAGCACGACCGGGTTGCGGGTGTAGACGTTGACGATGCCCGTGCCGATCCGGACGCGCTCGGTCGCCTGGGCGATCGCCGCGGCGGGGGTGAAGGCGTCGCGGGTCATCCGCGTCTCGGCGACCCAGATCGACTCGAAGCCCCGGGCCTCGGCGCGTTGCGCTAGCCGGACCATCTCGGGCAGCGCCGGAGCGCCCGTGAAGAGCAGTCCAATGCGTTCCGGCTCGTCGGACTCAGACAACGTGATCACCTCTCGCGTTGGGGGGATGTGCGCACTGCGGTGGCGGCGGGACGTCGCCGTCAGCCGAGATCGATGACCGGGGCGCCGTCGAGCTGCTCCAGGGCGGCGACCGCGATCGCCAGATCCTGGATCGCGAGCCCGGTCGAGTCGAAGACCGTGATCTCGTTCTCGGAGCGCCGGCCCGGCACGTCGCCGGCGAGCACGGCGCCGATCTCGCGGACCTGCCCGCGGTCCAGCAGCCCGGCGTCGACGGCGTGGGTCAGCTCGCCGCCGTGCGACGCCTGCTCCCAGCTGTCGCAGAAGACGGCGCAGCGCATCAGCTCGGCGGTGGCGATCTCCGCCTTGCCCGGCCCGTCGGCGCCCATCAGGCTGACGTGCTGGCCGGGCCGCAGGGAGCCCTCGGCGAAGAGCGGCGCGTGCCCCGGCGTGACCGTGACGACGATGTCGGCGCCGAGCGCCTCCTCGCGGGAGCTGGCGACGCGCACGCCGAGCTCGTCGGCGACGGCGGCGCTGCGCGCGCCGTCGAGGTCCCACACCATCACGTCGCCGCGCCCGCGGGCCAGGAAGGCCCGGACGGATGCGTGCCCGTTGGGGCCGAGGCCGATGACCGAGGCGCTGGAGGCGTCGGGCCGAGCCAGCAGCTCGGCCGCGAGGACGGCCGCCGCGCCCGTCCGCAGGGCCGTCACCGTGGCGCCCTCGAGCAGCGCCAGCGGCCGGCCGTCCTCGGCGCTCGAGACGATCACGAGCGCCATGACGGTCGGGAGCCCGTGCGCCGGGTTGCCGGGGAACGACGTCACCCACTTGAGGATCGCCCGGCCGTCGCCCTGAGCCGGCATGGCGCGGAAGTCGCCCGCCGGGTAGGCCCCCACGTACACCTTCGGGGGCATCGACCACTCGCCGCGATGGTGGGCGAGGAAGGCGCGGGAGACGGCGTCGACGGCGTCGCCCGGCGGGACAGCGCGGAGCAGCGCGCCTCTGCCCATGACGGGGAGACGGAGGAGATCAAACATGACCGCGAGCCTATAGATGTCTGGTGTGGTAGACAACTCCCCGATGCCGTCGTCCCAGCGTCGCTTCCTCGGCACACGTTTCTTGCGTGACGCGGCGGTCAGATCGCAGAATCCCGCTTGGATCAGCGGATTCGAGCGTCTTTCTGGCGTTGGCGAGCGGCAAACGATTTGCTTCTCGCCATGGGAGATGGACGAGGGGTGATGACCGCGCTGACCCGACGTCGTCGGCCCGCATCAATCGAGAACGCAGGAGCGTGAACGCCGTGGACTTCTCTTTCTGGACGGGCGAGCAGGTGGTCGTGTGCCACGACCGGTCGGTGGGCCTCCGCGCGGTGATCGCGATCGACGACACGACGCTCGGGCCCGCGCTCGGCGGCGTGCGGTACCGGCCGTATGCCGACGCGGAGGCGGCGATCCGCGAGGCGCAGCGGCTGGCGTCGGCGATGACGCGCAAGAACGCCGCGGCGGGGCTGCCGTTCGGCGGGGGCAAGGCCGTGATCGTCGACGACGGGCCCGTGGCCGACCGCGCCGCGCTCATGAAGGCCTTCGGCGCGTTCGTCGCCCGCTGCGCCGGCGCGTACCTGCCGGGCGTCGACATGGGCACGACGCCGGCGGATCTGGCGCTGATGGGGGAGGCGGGCGCCACCGTCTCCTGCCACGAGGAGGACCCATCGCCATGGACGGCGCTGGGTGTCTCGGCCGCGATCCATGCGGCGGTTCGCCACGTGGACGGGAACGGCACGCTCGAGGGCGTGTCGGTGCTCGTGCAGGGTGCCGGCCACGTCGGCGCGTCGCTGGCCCGCCTCGTGGCGGACAGCGGAGCGCGCGTGCTGGTCTCCGACATCGACGCCGACCGTGCGCAGCGCGTCGCCGACGAGGTCGCCGGCTCGGTGGTCGCGCCGGACGCCGTCTCGACCACAGCCTGCGACGTCTACGCGCCCTGCGCAATCGCCCGCGTCGTCAACGAGCAGAGCATCGACGCGCTGGCGTGCCGGATCATCGCCGGCGCCGCCAACGACACGCTGGCGGACGCGACATACGCCGGCCGGTTGGCCGATCGGGGGATCACCTACGTCCCCGACTTCGTGGCCAACGCCGGCGGCGTGATCCACATCCACGCGCTGCGTGCCGGGTCCGGCCAGGACTGGCTGCGCGCCGAGGTGCTCGCGATCGGCGAGCGGGTATCGCTCGTCCTCGGCGCGGCCGAGCCGGGCGTCAAGACGCCGCTGGACGCTGCCGAGGATCTCGCCCGTGCGCACCTGGGTCGGGCGGCCGTCGCGGGGTGACGCCCGCCGCACGCCGGAGGTGAATGCCGCCGGCGACCTCGATTCCCCTACCAGCCTTCTGGTATTGGCTCGCTTGCCTGCGTCTGGAAGGCTGCGTGCATGCCGACGCGAAGCCAGCGGAGGGATCGGGCCAGGAGAGCCTCGCGGCGCTGGAGGACACGGCGCTCGACATCGAGCGCCTCGTCGCGTCGGCCAGTCGCATCCTCGCCCGGACGATCCCGTACGACGCGGCGTGCTGGCACACGGTTGATCCGATCACCGTCCTCGAAACCACGTCGCTGCTCGAGAACATCCTGCCAACCCGCGCGGCGTGTCGGAGGTCGAGTATCTCCACGACGATTTCAACAAGTTCGCGGTCCTCGCGCGATCGGTCAGCACAGCGGGATCCTGAGTGCGGCCAGCGGTGGCGACCCGATCCGAAGTCGGCGCTATCGGGTGATCATGGAGCCGACGGGCTCGAGGGAGAGCTGCGCGCCGCCTTCGTGGTCCACGGGGCGTGCTGGGGCAGCGTCGGGCTGTTCCGCGAGGCGCCCGGCGACTTCGCTCCCGACGAGGCGGCCTTGCTGCACGATCTCGCGCCCTCGCTTGCACGCGCCTTCCGGTCGGCGGCCGTTGACGGAACCCATGTCGCCAACGGCGTGGCCGCTGGGCCTGGCCTGGTGCTCTTCGACGCACAGCGTTGCGTCGAGGCGGTCACGCCGGCTGCGG
>JAOPZA010000100.1 GCA_025964325.1 Conexibacter sp. | reverse complement strand
GCGGTCGAGCCGCCGCCCGCGCCGGTCGAGCCGCCGCCCGCGCGGGTCGAGCCGAGACGGCCGGTCGAACCGGAGCGCGAGCCCGAGCCGCCGAAGCCCGGCTCGCTGTGGGCGCGACCCGACCGCGCGGAGCAGCCGACTCGGCAGCACCGCGCCGCGCGGCCGCCGGCCGACGAGCCCGACGGCCCGCCGTCCGACGATGCCGCGACCGAGGTGCGTCGCCCGCGGGATCGCCGCGACCGCGACGACGACGTGCCGCCGCGACGCTCTCGCTGATCGTCCGCACCTCCTACGGCGCCGGCCTCTCGGTGATGGCGGGGCCGGCCTTCGAGCCGGACGCCGCCGCCGCGGCACCGCGGGTCGGCTTGCGGCGCGGGGGCGCGGGGAGCTAGCGTTGGCGAGGATGAGCGCGACGCCGGAGCCGCAGGACAGACAGCTGCTGCAGGCGGCGATCGCGCTCGAGGCGGCGGCGCAGCAGGCGCTGCTGCGCGGCGACCGGGAGCGTGCGCACGCCGGCTTCCGCGCCGCCGCCGACCGCTACCGCTCCTCCTGGGAGGTCGCGCCGCCGCGCAGCTTCGGGCGCCTCGTCGGGATGCTGAAGGCCGCGATCCTCGCCGGCGACGCCGGTCACGACGCGGCGTACGTGCGTCAGGCGCTGTCGGAGAGCTGCGACTCGCCGCCCTCCTGCTACGCGCTCGCGATCGCCGCGCTCGTGCAGGGCGACGACGAGCGCGCCATCTCCGCCGCGGCCGGGATGCGCGCCGCCGAGGACGGCGGCGCGTTCGCGCGCACCGCCGACGCGGTCGCCGCGCTCGCCGCCCGCGACGGCGACGCCTATCGCGCGGCCGTGACCGCGATCGTCACCGACTTCGAGGCGCGCGACCAGCACCTGACGGGCGTGCCGTTCGCCGACACGGCGGTCATGCTCGAGCGCCTCGCCGGCCCGCGCAAGCTGGCGGCGCGCCCTCCGTCGGCGTTGATGCCGGTGCTCGGCTGAGCGCGCCGGCCTGACCCCGTCGGCGGCCGGACGCCAGGCGCCCACCCCGTCGCGACCCGCGGTGCGCCCAGTAGGCTGCGCGGCGATGGACGCGACCGACCTCGCCTTCGCCGGAATCGCGCGTCAGGCCGACCTGATCCGCGACGGTGAGGTGACGCCGCGCGAGCTGGTCGAGCTCTACCTCGAGCGGATCGAGCGGATCGACCCGCATCTGAACGCGATCCGCACGGTCTACGCCGAGCGCGCGCTGACGGAGGCCGATCAGGCCGGCGCTCGCCGCAGCGCCGGCGGCGCGCGCCCGCTGCTCGGCGTGCCGATCCTGATCAAGGACGACGTGGACGTCGCCGGGGAGATCACCGCCTACGGCAGCCGCGCGCACGCCGACCGGCCGGCGGCAGCCGACAGCGAGGTCGTGCGCCGCCTGCGCAGCGCGGGCGCGATCGTGCTCGGCAAGACGAACGTGCCCGAGCTGATGCAGTGGCCGTTCACCGAGTCGGCGACCTTCGGCGTGACGCGCAACCCCTGGGACCTCGAGCGCGTCCCGGGCGGCTCCAGCGGTGGCTCGGCCGCGGCCGTCACGGCGGGCCTTGCCGGTGCCGCGCTCGGCACCGACGGTGCCGGCTCGATCCGCATCCCGGCCGCCTGCTGCGGCCTCTTCGGCCTCAAGCCGCAGCGCGGCCGCGTCTCCTACGCGCCGAAGGCCGACGGCTGGGGCGGGATGTCGGTGATCGGCGGCCTGACGCGCAGCGTCCTCGACTCCGCGCGCTATCTCGACGCGATCGCCGAGGACACCCACGCCGGCGGCGACGCGCGCTCCGCGACCGCGTTCGCCGACGCCGCGCGGCGCGAGCCGGGACGGCTGCGGATCGGCTACTCGACCAAGACGCCGCTGCCGAATCCGGTCTCGCCGGAGCAGCGCGGCGCGTTCGAGGCGACGATCGAGCTGCTGCGGTCGCTCGGACACACGGTCGAGCCGGTCGACGTGCCCTACGGCAACACGATCCTGCAGGTGATCGCGCGCTACCTGCGTGGGATCCACGACGACGCCGCCGAGCTCGCGTACCCCGAGCGGCTCGAGCGCCGGACGCGGGGGATGGCGCGGCTCGGCGGCCTCGTCACGCCGGCGCTGTACGCGCGCGCCCGCGGCGCGGAGGCGGCGGCGACGATCCGCCTGAACGCGGTGCTGGCCGATCACGACGCGCTGCTGACGCCGGCACTCGCCCAGCTGCCGCTCCCGATCGCGAGATACGAGGGCCGCGGCGCCGTCTGGACGCTCAACGGCGCCGCGCGCTTCACGCCCTACACCGCGACCTGGAACCTCACCGGCCAGCCGGCCGCCGCCGTGCCCGCCGGCTTCACCGCGGATGGCGTCCCGCTCGCCGTCCAGCTGGTCGGTCGCCCGCACGACGAGGCGACGCTGCTGTCGCTCTCGGCCCAGCTGGAGGCCGCCCGTCCGTGGGCCGACCGCCGACCGCCGCTGGCGAGATGAACGCCGCGCACGACGAGCAGGAGCTGCTGGCGGTCGCGCGCGCGGCCGCGCAGGCCTCGGCCGACGAGCTGCTGAGACGCTACGGCGATCCGCGGGGCGTCAGAACGAAGAGCAGCGCGACGGATCCCGTCAGCGACGCCGACGTCGCCGCCGAAGACGCGATCCGCGCCGTGCTCGCGCGTGACCGTCCCGGCGACGCGATCCTCGGCGAGGAGGGCGGCGCGACGGCGGCGGCCGCCGGGCGCGGCGTGCGCTGGGTCGTCGATCCGCTCGACGGGACCGCCAACTACCTCTACGAGATCCCGCAGTGGTGCGTCAGCGTGGCCGCGGAGGACGAGGACGGCGCGCTCGTCGGCGTCGTGCTCGATCCGCTGCGCGGCGAGGAGTTCGTCGCGACCCGCTCCGGCGCGGCGCTGCGCGACGGCGCGCCGATCACGGGCTCGACGAGCGACGAGCTGGCGACGATCATGGTCGCGACCGGCTTCTCCTACCAGGCGGAGGAGCGCGCACGGCAGGCCGAGGTGCTGGCGCGGCTGCTGCCCGTGGTGCGCGACGTGCGGCGGTTCGGCGCCGCCGCGCTCGACCTCGCGTGGTTGGCCTGCGGCCGCTACGACGCCTACTACGAGCGCAACCTGAAGCCGTGGGACGTCGCGGCCGGCTCGTTGATCGCGCGGCGCGCCGGCCTGGTCGTGCGCGGGCTGCCGCCGCGAGCGGGGGAGCCGGCGGGCGTGCTGGCCGCACCGCCGGCGCTCGTCGATCGCTTCGAGCAGCTCGTCGCCCCCTGAGCCGGGCGCTCAGCCGCCGAAGTATCTGACCTCGTCGGGCGCGATCCGGACGATGATCCGCTGCTCGCCCGGCTGGCGATAGGGATACGTGTCCTGCCCGAGGTACTTCTTCGCGAGCTTGTCGATGTGCGCGTCCGCGCCCTCCTCGACGAAGGCCTCGAGGCGACCGCGGATCGAGACGTACTCGTACTGGTTCTCGCGGTTCGGAATCGTCAGCGTCACGCGCGGGTCGCGCTCGAGGTTCGCCGGCCAGGCACGGCCCTTCGCGCTGTTGAGCAGGATCGTGTCGCCGTCGTGGTCGACCCAGACCGGCGTCACGTGCGGCGTGCCGTCCGCGCGCAGCGTCGCGACGAAGCAGAAGTTTGGCTCCTCGATCAGCTCTCTCGTGCGTCCTTCGATCTGCGCAGCCATGCCGGGTCCTTTCTCGGGGGAGGGTGTTCGTCGAGCGTATGGTGTTCCCGCGTAGACTGCGAGCTCGCTGCGGCGGTGGCGGAACGGTAGACGCGGTCCCCTCAAAAGGGATTGTCCGGAAGGACGTGTGGGTTCGAATCCCACCCGCCGTACTCGGTCAGCTCCGGGAACGGCCCGCCGTGCGACGGTGGAGGGCGCCGCCGCCGGGTACGGTGTCGTGATGCACGCCGCGGTCCTGCACGAATACGGCACGCCTCGCTTCGACGACTTCCCCGATCCCGTCGCCGGCCCGGGACAGGTCGTCGTCGAGGTCCTGGCCGCGGGGCTCAATCCCGCCGACGTCGCCAAGGCCGCCGGCACGTTCTACGCCGGCAAGCCGCCGCTGCCGTCGGTCGCCGGCACCGAGGGCATCGGCCGGATCGACGGCGCGGGCCCGCGCTACTACTTCGACCAGCCCGTGCCGCCCTACGGCTCGATGGCCGAGCGGACGCTCGTGCGGGCCGACGCGCTGATCGACGTGCCCGAGGGAATCGCCGACGGCGCGGCGGTGGCGTTCGGGATCGCCGGCTTGGCGGGCTGGCTTCCGCTCGCCTGGCGCGCGCGGCTCGAGCCGGACGAGACCGTGCTCGTGCTCGGCGCGACCGGCGTCGCGGGCCAGATCGCGGTGCAGGCGGCGAAGCTGCTGGGGGCCGGACGCGTCGTCGCCGCAGGGCGCTCGCCCGAGGGACTGGCGCGCGTCCGCGAGCGAGGCGCCGACGCCGCCGTCGGACTCGGCGAGCTGGAGGGCGAGGAGCTGACCGCCGCCTTTCGCGACGCTGCCGGCGGCGACGTCGACATCGTCGTCGACCTGCTCTGGGGCGTGCCGGCGGCGGCCGCGCTGGACGCGCTCGGCCTCGCGGGGCGGTTGATCCAGATCGGTCAGTCGGCGGGCGCGACGGCGACGCTGCCGTCGTCCTCGATCCGCGGCCGGCTGGCGGAGATCCTCGGGCACACGAACGCCCTGGCGCCGTTCGACGTGCGCGCGGCGGCGTTCCGGACGATGGTCGAGCACGCGATCGCGGGGCGGATCGTCGTCGACGTCGAGGAGCTGCCGCTCTGGGACGTCGAGGAGGCGTGGGCGAAGCAGCGTGCGGGCGGGGGGCACAAGCTCGTGCTCGTGCCGTGAGGCGCGGGGCTCTGCGGTCGAGCGCGCTACGCCGCGGCGGCGCGGCTGGGGCGGTGGCCGCGCGGCGCGGGACCGGCGGGGTCGCGCGGTCCGTTCGGCACCTCGACCTCGACCTGCCAGTCCTGCCGGAAGCCCTGCGCCGAGAAGGCGATCAGCAGCAGCTGGACGGGGATCAGCAGGAACGTGACGATGCCGAGCAGCGACGCGCTCGGACCGCCGCCGCCGAAGGCCGTCTGCGGTGGCGCGAAGCCGCCCGCGTCGCGGGCGAACCAGGCCGGCCCGGCGACGCCGGCGAAGATCGCCAGGATGATCGCGAGCGCGGCCGTCACGGCGAGCGCGCCGCGGCTCCAGCGCACGACGCCGACCGCGAGGCCGAGGTAGATCAGCACGTAGACGATCTGGAAGGCCTGGGCGCCCTGCAGCGTCGACCAGCCGCCGAGCAGGACCATCAGCATCAGCGCGACCGAGATCGCCAGCAGCACGACGACCACCGCCCGCGTCGACTTCGACGACGCCTTGTCGCGGTTCGGGCGATCGATCCGGTAGCCCGCCTCCATCCCGGTGCGAGCCTACAATCTCACGCGGTCGTGTGACGCACTTGCGGGTGTGGTGAAACGGTAGACACGCCGGTCTTAGGAGCCGGTTGGCCTGGTAGAGGCCTTGGGGGTTCGAATCCCTCCGCCCGCACTTGATGCCCCGTGGAATGGGATGTTGGCAGTTCGTGTCCGAAGGGGCCTAGAATGAAAGCGATGACCACGCCAGACCAACCATCGATCGAGACGATCGAGCTCACCGAGGTGATGCACGCGCTGAGCGACCCCGCTCGCCTGGCGGTCGTGCGCGAGCTCGCCCTCGGCGGCGAGCGCCAGTGCGGGTCCTTCACCCTCGGCGTTTCGAAGGCGACGGCATCCCACCACTTCCGCGTCCTGCGCGAGGCCGGCATCACGCAGACGCGCGTGGACGGCAAGCGCCGCCTGCTGTCGTTGCGCCGTCCCGATCTCGACGATCGCTTTCCCGGCCTGCTCGACGCGGTGCTGTCCGCGTCGGCGCGCGAGCCGGTCGGCGTCTGAGCGCGCCACGCGCCGTTCGGCGCGCCCTCCGCTTACAATGAGCGCCCCTCGGGGGGACTGGTGTATCGGTAACACGGCGGTCTCCAAAACCGCAACGTCAGGTTCGACTCCTGGGTCCCCCGCTCGCCACCGGCCTCGACGCCCGCGGTGGCGGACGACTGCCGCCGGCGCGCCGCGCGCTCGGCACGTCGGAACGCGCGACCAGCTGGCGCCGCGCTTCACACGCCGAGCGGGCTAGCCGCGGGAGCGCAGCCGCAGCTCGTAGCCGACGAAGAACTCGCTCGGGGTCAGGCCGAGCGCGTCGGCGAGTCTCAGCACGGTGCTCGCCCGCGGGTCCTTGTTGGCCCGCTCGATCTCGCTCAGGTGCTTGGGGTTTATGCCGGCGACGGCGGCCAACGCCTCCTGTGACAGCTCCCGGTCGCGCCTGAACTTGCGGATCGTGCCCGCGAGTGCGAGCAGCTGTTGGGAGGGGTCCGGCATGGGCCCGGGAGAACCTTTACCACCGAGGGACGTCGTGCCACCGCCCTCGACTGGAACATTCCCACCTATCGATGGCAGATCGGCGATACGGATGATGAGGAGCGTTCGACGACACGAACGTATGTTCGCATACGTCGATCCCATATTCCTCTTGCGGAAGGTGGATAACCTCCACTTCCGACCAGATCCGCCGCTATAGTCCGGAAATCCGGATGTAGGTGACGAGCGAGCGGAGCGCGCCGAATTCCCCCTGGCGCGCGGCGATGCCGACCTCAACGGCCGATCCGGTCTCCCCGTTGCTGACTCCCCCTCAGGAGCGGGGACTGCCGAACGCTCCGGGCCTCATATGACCCGGAGCGTTCGTGCGTTCGCGCCAGATCGCGGCGGACGACGCGCGCTCCGAGCCGGAACCGCTCGCCCGTCTGCGGGCGCGCTCCGCGGCCCGTCGCAGGAAGCGGCGCTGTCTCGAGCCGGCGGGGGCGCGGCTCATCGCGTGCTGCAGTTGGGCGGCGCGTCGCGCCAGCTCGGGGTCGCGCGCACCGCTGTCGTCTGAGACGCCCATTTCGCTTCCCATAACGCTGTTGCCGCGCGATCGATGCGGCTTCCCTCATGTCCGCGCCCGGACATGGCGCCGTCACACGCTTGCGCTCCCGAAGATACCGATATATCTTTGACGCATCGAGACAGTCAAACGTAAGGAGAAGACATGTTTCGGCATGTTGCTTTCGCCGGCACAGGTCCGGCGTGCGAATCGGGCGAAGGACCGTCGTACCGCGGCGTCGATCTCGCCATGATGTGGCGTGCGATGGCAGAAGCTCGTCACGGAGCAGGAGGAGGGGGCGGCCGCGGTGGCGGTCGTCACGGCGGACACGGGCGCCACGGCGGGTTCGGCCCGCGCGGCGGCGGCTTCCCGTTCGGACCGCCCTTCGGCGGGCCGGGAGGCGGCTGGGGAGGCGGGGGCGGATTGGGAGGCCGTCGCGGCCCGAAGGCGCGTCGTGGCGACGTCCGCACCGCGGCCCTGCTGCTGCTCGCGGAGGAGCCGCGCAACGGCTACGGGATCATGCAGGAGCTGGAGCACCGCAGCGACGGCACGTGGCGGCCTAGCCCGGGGTCGGTCTACCCGGCGCTGCAGCAGCTCGAGGACGAGGGCCTCGTGCGCTCGGAGGAGGTCGACGGCCGCAAGCTGTTCGCCCTCACCGACGCCGGCAGGGCGTACGTCGCGGAGCGCGGCGAGGACCAGCCGGCGCCGTGGGAGGAGATGGCCGGCGGCGTCAGCGACGAGTCGTGGGCGCTGATGAACACGATGCGCGAGGTCGGCTTCGCCCTCTTCCAGGTGATGCAGACCGGCAGCGAGACGCAGCGCGCCGAGGCGCGCCGCATCCTCGCGGCCACCCGGCGCGACCTCTACCGGCTGCTGGCCGACGGCGACGACGCCGACGACGCGGGCGGCGAGCCGGGCACCAAGGGGCCGGACGAGGCATGACGGCCGCGGTCGCGGTCGAAGGGCTGGTGAAGCGGTTCGGCGACGTCGAGGCGGTGCGTGGCATCGATCTCGACGTCGCCGCCGGCGAGACGTTCGGCTTCCTCGGTCCCAACGGCGCCGGCAAGTCGACGACGATCGGGATGCTCTGCACGCTCGTCGAGCCGAGCGGCGGCAGCGCCCGCGTCGCCGGCTACGACGTCGTGCACGAGCGCGACGAGGTGCGCCGCAACATCGGGCTCGTCTTCCAGGATCCGACGCTCGACGGCTACCTCTCGGCCGAGCAGAACCTCCGCTTCCATGCCGAGCTCTACGGCGTGCCGAAGGCGGTCGTCCCCGACCGCATGCGCGAGGTGCTCGACATGGTCGGGCTGTGGGAACGGCGCGCCAGTCGCGTGAGCACGTTCTCCGGCGGCATGAAGCGGCGGCTCGAGATCGCGCGCGGCCTGCTGCACTCGCCGCGCGTGCTGTTCCTCGACGAGCCGACCGTCGGCCTCGATCCGCAGACGCGCAGCTCGATCTGGCGCTACATCGGCGAGTTGAAGCAGACGGAGGAGATCACGATCTTCCTCACCACGCACTACATGGACGAGGCCGAGCACTGCGATCGCATCGCGATCATGGACCAGGGCGAGGTGATCGTCGTCGACACGCCCGAGGCGTTGAAGGCGAGCGTCGGCAAGGACCGCGTGGAGATCGGCACCGACGACGACGCCGCGGCGATCGCGGCGCTGCGCGAGCGCTTCGGACTCGACGCGCACGTCAGCGAGGGAATGGTCACGTTCGCGGTCGCGAGCGGCGAGGCGTTCGTCCCGCGCCTGTTCGCCGAGCTCGGCGTGCCGATCCGCTCGGTCAGCGTCGCGCGTCCGTCGCTCGACGACGTCTTCATGTCCTACACCGGCACGACGATCCGCGACGCCGAGTCGGCACAGCGCGGCGATCCGATGGTCCGCATGATGCGGCAGGGGAGGTAGTCCGATGGCCACCACGACACCCACGTCGCCGAGCGCGCCCGCCAGCGTCGCCGGCGTTCGCGTCCCGACCGGCGGGATCCGCGCCGACCTGCGCGCGATCAAGGTCGTCTGGCAGCGCGAGCTGATCCGCTTCTCGCGCGATCGGCTGCGGATCGTCACGTCGCTGCTGCAGCCCGTGCTGTTCCTGTTCGTGCTCGGCGGCGGGCTCTCGCGGCTCGCCTCCGCCGGCACGGAGGGGGTCGATCTGCGCACCTTCATGTTCCCCGGCGCACTGGCGATGGCGGTGCTGTTCACCGCGATCTTCTCGGCCGCCTCGATCGTCTGGGACCGCGAGTACGGCTTCCTGCGCGAGATGCTCGTCGCCCCGATCCGGCGCGGCTCGATCGTGATCGGCAAGTGCCTCGGCGGCGCGACGGTGGCGGCCTTCCAGGGCGTGATCGTGATCGCCTTCGCCGGCCTCGTCCACGTGCCCTACGCACCGGGGATGATCCTCGCGCTGTTCGGGCTGGCGCTGCTGCTCGCGTTCATGGTGACCGCGTTCGGCGTGATGGCGGCCGCGCGCATCACGCAGATGCAGTCGTTCATGGCGCTCACGCAGATGCTGCTGATGCCGCTGCTGTTCCTGAGCGGCGCGCTCTTCCCGGTCACCGGCCTGCCGCGCTGGCTCGAGCTGCTCAACCGGCTCGATCCGATCACCTACGCAGTCGATCCGCTGCGGCGCGTCGTCTTCGCGCACCTCGACGTCAGCGCGGCGGCCCGCGCGAAGCTGGCGCCCGGCGTCTCGTGGTGGGGCTGGCACGTGCCGACGGGCGTCGAGGTGCTGATCGTCGCGCTCGCCGCGCTCGTGATGGTCGCGCTCGCGATCGCGCAGTTCCGGCGGGCGTGAATGTGAATCGCTTCGCGATTCATTGGGATCGCGTCGAACACGCGCCGCACGGCTGACCGTGGTGTGCGATCCCGGTCCGCTCTGCGACGGGCCACGCACTTCCACGTTCAGCAGAACGTAATGAATGCGTGCCATGCTGGAGCCGATGGTCCTCCTGATGGCCTTCGCGCTGGTCGCCGGCGCCGCCACCGCGATCTCGCCGTGCGTGCTGCCGGTGCTGCCGGTCGTCCTCTCGGCCGGCGCGACCGGCGGCCGGCGCCGCCCGCTCGGGATCGTCACCGGCCTGACGCTCTCGTTCACGTTCGCGACCGTCGCGCTCGTCTACGTGATCGCCGCGCTCGGGCTGCCTGACGACCTGCTGCGGACGGTCGCGATCGTCGTGCTGCTCGTCTTCGGCGCCACGCTGCTGATCCCGCCGCTCGCGGCCCGCATCGAGGCGCGGCTGAGCCGTCTGACGGGCGGCGCCGGCGTCGCCCGCACCCGCGAGGGCTTCTGGTCGGGCGTGCTCCTCGGCGCGAGCCTCGGCCTCGTCTACGCTCCCTGCGCCGGTCCGATCCTGGCCGGCGTGATCACCGTCTCGGCGTCGCAGCCGTTCACCGCCGGCCGGCTCGCGGTCGCGCTCTCCTACGGGATCGGCTCCGCGATCGTGCTCTACCTGCTGATGCTCGGCGGCCGCCGCGTCACGGCGCCGCTCGCGCGCCGCAGCGGCCGCCTGCAGGTCGCGATGGGAGCGATCATGGTGCTCGTCGCGCTCGCGATGCTGGGCAACTGGGACCTCCGCTTCGAGACCCGCATCGCGAAGGACGTGCCCGGCTTCCTCGTCGACCCCTCGAAGGGGCTCGAGCGCACCGCCGCGGCGAAGAGCGCGCTCACGAACCTGCGTCCCGTGAACCACAGCGCGATCGGCGCGGCGGTCGCGAAGCAGGAGGAGCAGCAGAACCAGCCGAAGTCGAAGGCGCAGAGGGCGACACTCCCGGTCCTCGGGAGCGCCCCCGACTTCACCGGCACCCAGCAGTGGTTCAACACGGCGAACGGTCGGCCGCTGTCGCTCGCCCGGCTGCGCGGCCGCGTCGTGCTGCTCGACTTCTGGACCTACAGCTGCATCAACTGCCTGCGCACGCTGCCGTATCTGAAGGCGTGGGATGCGCGCTATCGCACGGCGGGCTTGACGATCGTCGGCGTCCACACGCCGGAGTTCCCGTTCGAGAAGGTCGCCGGCAACGTCGCGGCGGCCATCAAGAGCAACGGGATCGGCTACCCGGTCGTCCAGGACAACGAGATGGCCACGTGGAACGCCTACGGCAACCAGTACTGGCCGGCCGAGTACCTGATCGACGCGAAGGGCAAGGTGCGGGCGGCCGACTTCGGCGAGGGCGGCTACGCCAAGAGAGAGCGGGCGATCCGCTCGCTGCTGGCGGCGGCCGGCGACCACGCGCTGCCGCCCGACACGCACGTGAAGGCGATCTCGGCCTCCGACCAGGTGAGCACGCCCGAGAGCTATCTCGGCGCCGAACGGGCGGCGCGCTTCTCGAACGGGACGATCGTCGCGGGCGCCCACGACTACGGGACCACCGCGCGGCCGGCCGTCGACGGGCTCGCCTACCGCGGCGCCTGGACGATCGACGCGATGTCGGCGACGGCCGCCGGTGGCACGCTCGACCTCGACTTCGGCGCGCGACGCGTCTATCTCGTGCTCGGCTCGCCCGGCGGTGCGCGGCACGTGCGGGTCCTGCTCGACGGCAAGCCGATCCCGGCGCAGTCGGCCGGTCCCGACGTGCACGCCGGCGTCGTGACGGTCGACTCCCAACGGCTCTACGACCTCGTCGACCTGCCGGCGGTCGGACGGCACACGCTGCGGATCGAGCCCGACAGTGGCGTGACGGGCTACGCGTTCACTTTTGGTTAGGTGGATCGCTTCGCGATCCACTGGGATCGCGTGGATCGCTTCGCGATCCACTGGGATCGCGTCGAACACGCGCTGCGGCGCGGACCGCGGTGGGCGATCCCGGGTGGGCCTGTTGGCGGCGCGGCTCAGCGCGCCTTCGTCGAGGATGCGTCGTCATGGCTGACGCATGCGAGGCCGGCGAATCGGCGATCTTCGCGCCCGATCTGCTGGCTGGCCAGGTCGCGCTGATCACCGGCGGTGGCACGGGGCTGGGCAGAGCGGCAGCCGCGGAGCTGGTGGCGTGTGGCGCGCACGTCGTGCTGGCCGGCCGGCGGCCGGAGGTGCTGGCGGCGGCGGCGACGGGGATCGGTGCGGCGGCGTCGGTCGTCGTCGGCGACATCCGCGACGAGGGCGACGCCGCGCGGATCGTCGAGACGGTGCTCGAGCGCCACGGCCGGCTCGACGTGCTCGTCAACAACGCCGGCGGCCAGTACTTCGTGCCGGCGGAGGCGACGCGGCGAAGGGCTGGCAGGCGGTGATGCGGCTGAACGTCGACGGGACGGCGCGGACGACGGAGCTGGCGGTGGCGCGGGCGATGCGACCGGCGGGGAGGGGGACGGTGATCAACGTGACGCTCTCGCCCCACCACGGGCTGCCGGGGATGACGCACTCGAGCGCGGCGCGGGCGGCGGTCGAGGGGCTGACGCGCGCGTGGGCGCAGGCGTGGGCGGCCGACGGGATCGCCGTCAGCGCGATCGCGGCCGGCCACTTCCGCACCGACGCGCTCGACAAGTACCCCGAGCCGGTGCGAGCCCAGGTCGCGCGGACGGTGCCGCTGCAGCGACTCGGGCGGCCGGAGGAGCACGCGTGGGTGGTGGCGCTGCTGGCGTCCGAGCTGGGACGGGCGTTCAGCGGCTCCGTCGTGACGCTCGACGGCGGCCGCGACAACTGGTTCGGACCGTGGCCGCCGCCGACGCTCGTGGACGGCGGCGGCGAGGTGCCGACGGAGGAGCGCAAGCCGGCCGCGACGAGCTACGAGCCCCGCCGCTGCGGCTTCACCTCGTCGTCCAGTGCGCGCGGCGCGAGGAGCAGCGACTCGCGGCTCGCGCGAGACGCTCCGATAAGATGATGTGCTTCGCGGGCGAGGTGTTGTGGTTGCACAGGAGCCTTCCAAGCTCTTAGGGCGGGTTCGATTCCCGTCGCCCGCTCTCTGCCGTCGGGACGTGCCCGGCCCCTGCCGACGCGTCACCTTGGCGTTCGGGCGGTCGCGACTACGTCTGTGGGGGAACCTTGGTGCCGTTCCCAAAGGAGGCACCAATGGCAGACGTGAATGTAGGGTTGTGGGTCCCGCTGGTCGCGAAGCCGGGCAGAGAGGACGCCGTCGCCGAGTTCCTGCGCTCGGCCAAGCCACTCGTGGAGGCGGAGGCGGGCACGATCGCGTGGTTCGCGGTGCGCGTCGACCAGTCGACGTTCGGCATCTTCGACGTGTTCGAGGACGATGCAGGCCGCGACGCGCACCTCTCCGGAAGAGTGGCCGAAGCGCTGATGCAGCAGGCCGACGACCT
>JAOPZA010000002.1 GCA_025964325.1 Conexibacter sp. | reverse complement strand
GAGCGCCTCGGCCGCGTCCCCGGCGCCGCTCGCGCCGCCGGCGCCGGCCACGCCGCTGGGCGTGGCGACGCCGTTCGGCCAGCAGGGCGCGAACGCGGCGACCGGTCCGGTCGCCGCCGACGTCGCCGCAGCCACCGCCACTCCCGCCGCGACCCCCGTCCTCACCGCGACGAGCACCGCGACCGCGCTCGCCGCTGCCACCGCGACGGCGGCGGCCGCGAGCGCGAATGGCTCGCCGGCGACCACCGCGCTCCCCGCCACGGCGATCGCACCGGCGCCGCTGCGCGACGCCGGCGGCTCGCCGTCGACCACGGCGGCGACGCCGTCGACGACGGCCACCGCCGCGACGGCAGCGGCGCTCGCCGCGACGACGGCGCCCTCCGGCGGCGGCAGCGACGACGGCGCCGCCCAGGGCGATCGATCCTCCGGGCAGGCGCCGGCCCAGGTCGCGCTCCCGGCGCTCGCGCCGGCGGCCGGCGCCGAGCTCGCGTCGGCGACGACCGCACACGCTCCCGCCGGTGCGGCGCCGGCACCCCCGAGCGCGCCGTCGCCGACGCCCTCGGTACCCCTCGGCGACGCGGTCGAGACGGTGCGCTTCGCGCTCCACGCCGCGGCGCGCAACGGGATCGCACAGGCGCGCATCAGCCTCCACCCGCAGGAGCTCGGCGGGATCGAGATCCACCTGCGCCAGACCGCCGCCGGCCTCGTCGCGCGCGTCGTCGCGGACAGCGCGGTGGCCGCGCAGACGCTCCAGCAGTCCGGCGCCGAGCTGCGCCGCGACCTCGAGGGCCAGGGCCTCACGCTCCTGACGCTCGACATCGGCGCCTCCGGCGACGAGCGCGGCGGCGCGCAGGCGCAGCAGGACCTCGGCGCACGCACCGGCCGGCCGGCGGCCGGAGCCGCGGACCGCTCCGACGCGACGGCGGTCGCCGGCGCCCCCACCCGACCACGGACGCTCGAGCTCGCCAACGGCGCGCTCGTCGACGTGCTCGCCTAAGACGAAGGAGAACCCATGATCGATCCCACCGGCAGCACGACGGCGACGGGCGGCGCAAGCCAGCCCGCCAAGAAGGACAGCTCGATCCTCGGCAAGGACGACTTCCTGAAGCTGATGATGGCCCAGATGCGCAACCAGGACCCGACCAGCCCGCAGGACCCCAGCCAGTACACGAGCCAGCTCGCGACCTTCTCGACGCTCGAGCAGATCACGAACCTCGCCAGCACGACGGCCGCGTCGGCCTCCAACGACTACGACCAGGGGGCGGTCGCCCTGATCGGCAAGTCCGTCTCCTACGTCGACGACACCGGGGCGACCAGAACCGGCGCCGTCGCCAGCGTCACCTTCACCAGCAGCGGTCCCACGCTCACGATCGGCAGCGACACCGGCATCCTGCCCGTGACCGTGACGCAGGTGTCATGAGCCTCGACGTTCCCAACGCCGCGCTCGTCCCGCCCGGCGTCGCGCCGGTCGCGGCGACGCCGCCCGCGAACGGCGCGAAGGCCGCCGAGCTGCGGGGCCCGTCGTTCGCCGACGTGCTCGGGAAGCAGGCGAGCGCGGTCCAGTTCTCGCGCCACGCGACGCAGCGGCTCGAACGGCGCGGCATCGACGTCGACCAGGGCGCGATGGCGCGCCTGCAGGACGGCGTGGACCGGGCCGCGGGCAAGGGCTCGCGCGAATCGGTCGTGTTCGTCGACGGCACCGCGTTCGTCGTCTCCGTCCCGACCCGCACCGTCATCACGGCGGTCGATCCCGCGCACATGCGCGAGCACGTCTTCACGAACATCGACAGCGCCGTCATCGCGTGAGCGCGACGGCATCCAGATCAAGCGGCTGGACCTCTCCGAGGGGGCCGCGAAAGGAAGTGATGCTCCCATGATGCGCAGCATGTATTCCGCGATCAGCGGCCTCAGCGTCAACCAGACGATGCTCGACACGACCGCGAACAACCTCGCGAACGTCAACACGATCGGCTACAAGGGCCAGCGCACGACGTTCCAGGACGCGCTCTCCGAGACGCAGCGCGGCGCCGCCGGCGCCAACCAGGCCAACGGCGGCTCGAACGCCCTGCAGATCGGCCTCGGCGTGCAGCTCGGCTCGATCGACAACCAGATGGCGCAGGGCGCCTCGCAGACGACGGGCAACCCGCTCGACGTCTACATCCAGGGCACGGGCTGGCTGCGCGTCGGCGACGGCGCGCCCGACGTGACGGATGCGACGGCGAACCAGCCGAGAAGCCTCTCCTACACGCGCTCCGGCGACCTCACGACGAACGCCAGCGGCTTGGTGCAGACCCAGGCCGGCCACTACGTCGTCGGCGTCGACGCCGTCGCCACGAGAAACGCGAACGGCTCGACCTCCTACGCGGCCGGCACGACCCCGAGCTACATCATCGTGCCGCCGGGATCGACCGATGTCGCGATCGGCCAGGACGGCAGCGTCTCCTACCAGGACGCGAGCACCGGGCAGCGCGTCACGGCCGGCTACATCGCGCTCGCGAAGTTCGCGAACGAGCCCGGGCTCCAGCGCGCCGGCGGCTCGCTCTGGAGCGCCTCCCCGACCTCTGGCGGCGAGATCGTCGGCACCCCGGGGACGACCGGGCTCGGCAGCACGATCGCCGGCTCGCTCGAGATGTCGAACGTCGACCTCGCGACCGAGTTCACGACCATGATCACTGCCCAGCGAGGGTTCCAGGCGAACTCCAGAGTCATCACGACCGCGGACGAGATGCTCCAGACCCTCGTGTCGATGAAGCAGTGATCTGCGGGGCGCGAAGAGGCGGGGCGGCGGCCGAGGGACTGTCCGCCCCGTCTCGCCTCGCCCCCTCCGAGGAGACCACCAAAGGGAGCACCGAACCGTGATCGTCCTGCACCGTCTCGGCCACAACGCCGAGCAGTTCCACCTCAACCCGGACCTGATCCTGACCGTCGAGGCGAACCCCGACACGGTCGTGACGCTCACGACGGGCACGAAGATCGTCGTCGTCGAGTCGCCCGCGCGCGTGGCCGACGAGGTCCACGCGTGGCGCAGCGAGATCCTGCGCGACGCACTCGGCCGTCGCCGCGACGAGTCCCCGCCGGTACGCCGGCCGCTCGCCGGCGAGCGCCCGGCGCTGGCGGCGATTGAAGGTTCGCCGCCCGCGGCCGATCACTCGGAGCGATGAAGGCAGCCACGCTCATAGGGATCGTCGTCGGCGCCGGCGGGCTGGTGCTCGCCGCGGGGATGGACGGCACCAGCCCGGCCGCGTTCTTCAACCTGCCCGCGCTGATCGTGATCGTCGCGGGCACCGGCGGCGCGACGCTCGCGTCGGTCGGCATGAGCGGGGTCAAGCGCGTCCCGCGGCTCTACCGGCTCGTCTTCAGAGCCGAGCAGCCCGACCTGCGCGAGCGCGTCGAGCTGATCGTGTCGATCGCCGAGCGGGCGCGCCGCGAAGGCCTCCTGGCGCTCGACGCCCAGCTCGGCGAGATCGACGACGAGTTCACCCGCAAGGGGCTGCAGCTGGTCGTCGACGGCACCGACCCCGAGCTCGTGCGCGAGATCCTCGAGGCCGAGATCGACGGCATGGTCGCGCGCCACGCGATCGGCGTGACCGCGTTCGAGAAGGCCGGCGGCTACGCGCCGACGATGGGCATCATCGGCACCGTGATGGGCCTCGTGCACGTGCTCCAGAACCTCGACAACCCGGCCACGCTCGGCCCCGCGATCTCGACCGCGTTCATCGCCACGCTCTTCGGCGTCGGCTCCGCCAACCTCGTCTTCCTGCCCGTCGCCTCGCGCCTGAAGGCGATGTCGGCAGAGGAGGTCGAGCTGCGCACGCTGACGCTCGACGGGATCCTCGCCGTGCAGGCCGGCGACAACCCCCGCGTCGTCGCCGACAAGCTGATCTCCTACGTGCCGCCATCGGAGCGCGTGGCCGACGCGGCCGACGAGGACGCCGGGTCGCCGCTCGCCGAGGCGGCCTGACGATGGCCGCCGTTCGCGGCGGCCGCCGGCGTCGCGGTCCGCAGGGAAGCCACGAGAAGGAGGACCGCTGGCTCCTCACGTACGCCGACATGATCACCTTGCTGCTGGCGCTGTTCGTGGTCCTGTTCTCGATCTCGTCGGTCAGCACCTCGAAGTACAGAACGCTGAAGGAATCGCTCCGCGACGCCTTCTCCGGCAAGGTCGTCACGGGCGGCCAGTCGATCATGCAGACCGGCTCGAGCGCGACGGCGAAGGTGGCGGACGCGAACTCCGCCGCGATCATGCCGGGCTCGTCCGAGGCCGCCAAGACGGCCGCCGCCGCGTCCCGCCAGGAGGAGCAGGAGCTGCAGCGGCTCAAGCAGCGGCTCGACGCCTACGCCGCCCAGCACGGCTTCAGCCAGCGCGTCGAGACGGTCGTCTCGCGCCGCGGGCTGGTCGTGCGGCTGCTGACCGACCAGGTGCTGTTCGACTCCGGCGCGTCGGTCCTGAAGTCCGAGGGGATGCCGCTGCTCGGCGAGGTCTCGAGCCTGCTGCAGGTCGACCGCCGCCACCCGATCCTCGTCGAGGGTCACACCGACGACGTGCCGATCCACACGTCGCAGTACACGTCGAACTGGGAGCTCTCGACGGCGCGGGCGACCGAGGTCACGCGCTACCTGATCCGTCGCGGCGTCGCCGCGCAGCGCTTCGGCGCGGCCGGCTACGCCGACATCCACCCGCTGACGTCGAACGCGACCGCGGCCGGCCGAGCGCGCAACCGCCGCGTCGAGGTCGTGCTCCAGCGCATCTACCAGCTTCCCTCCAGTGACAACGTCGCACCGGATTTGTCGAAAGGCGTCGCACCTTGAAGAAGAAGATCCTGATTCCCGTGCTGCTCGTGCTGCTCGCCGCGGGTGCGTCGTACGCCTTCGTGTTCGCGAAGCCGGCGAAGAAGACGAAGAGCAAGATCGACGGCACCGTCGTCGTGCTGCCGAAGGAGTTCCTCGTCAACCTCTCCGACGGTCGCTACGCGAAGCTGAGCGTCGGCCTCGTGCTCGCGCCGGGCCAGGCGGCGACCGCGTCGGCCGCCGACGCCTCGAGACTGCCCGACGGGTACGCGGGGATCCCGCAGGAGGGGGCGATCCGGGACATCGTCACAAACGTGACGACGGACCAGAGCGGCAGCTCGCTGATCACCGAGCGGGGTCGCAGCCGCCTCAGAGAGCTGATCCTCGCGTCGCTGCGCAAGCACACCGACGTGAAGGTCAACGACGTGCTCTTGACCGACGTCGCCGTCCAGTAGGAGGAGCCGCATGAGCCAGGAGATGGAGTACGCGCCGTTCGAGAACGCGCCTGCCGGCGGCAACCGCGGTGCGAGTGGGAACGACCTCGGTCGCCTCAGCGACGTTCCGGTCGAGCTGGCGGTCGAGATCGGCCGCACCCGCATGACCGTGGGCGAGACGCTCGAGCTGCGCCCCGGCTCGATCGTCGTGCTGAACCGGATGGCCGGCGAGCCGGTCGACCTGCTCGTCAACGGCACGCCGATCGCCCGCGGCGAGGTCGTCGTCATCGACGAGGAGTTCGGCCTGCGCATCACCGACGTGCTCGGCGACGAGACGGCGGCCCGTCCGGCCGGCGAGAACGGCGCGGCGGCGGACGTCGCCGACGCGCCCGGCACCGTCTGACGCTTCCCGCCCACCTCAAGCCGCGGGCGGCGGTGCCGATCACGGGAGGGCACCCGGAAACGTGACGGAGAGCCCCATGTCCGAAGGTCAGACCACCCGCCAGCTCGTCGTCTTCTCGCTCGGCGAGGAGGAATACGCCCTGCCGATCACGCAGGTGCACGAGATCATCCGCTACACCGAGCCCCGGTCCGTCGCGAGCGACGTCGACTGGGTCCGCGGGGTGATCAGCCTCCGCGGCAAGATCGTCCCCGTCTACGACCTCGCCTCGCGCCTCGGCTTCGCCTCCGAGCGCAAGGAGAACCAGAAGATCGTGATCGTCGAGACCGCCACCGACATGGCCGGCGTGATCGTCGACGACGTCGAAGAGGTCCTGACGGTCGAGGACAGCCAGATCGAGGACGTGCCCTCCGCCGGCACGGACACGATCGAGTCGATCGCGAAGATCGACGACCGCCTCGTGATCCTGCTCAACCCGACCGGCATCTTCGCCTCCGCCGGCGCGCTGACGCCCGCCTAGCGCCGACCATCAGCGCGCGCCCGACCCCCACGACCGTGACGAGCACCACCCCCACCCGCGTCGTCGTCGCCGACGACAGCGGGCTCATGCGGCGCGTCGTCGGCTCGGCCCTCGAGCACGCCGGCTTCACGGTCGTGGGCGCCGCCGGGAACGGCGACGAGGCGCTCGCGCTGTGCGAGCGCGAGCGGCCCGACGCGATGACGCTCGACCTCGCGATGCCCGGCCTCGACGGCATCGGCGTCCTCAAGGCGCTGCGCCGGCAGGGCGACCGCGCGACGCCGGTCGTCGTCGTCTCGGCCTTCTCGCCGTCGCACGGCGCGCGGGCCGTCGACGCGCTCGCCGAGGGGGCGTTCGACCTCGTCGCGAAGCCCGGCGTCGGGGACGGGATCGGCCGCTTCACGACCGAGCTGAGCGACAAGGTGCGGCTCGCCGCGGCGTCGCGCCGGCGCGACGGCGTGCGACGAGCGACGCTGCGCGGCGGTGCGCACGCGGGCGCGCCGGCGA
>JAOPZA010000235.1 GCA_025964325.1 Conexibacter sp. | reverse complement strand
CGGGGCGCGCGGCGCGCAGCCGGCCCGGCGCCCCTGGCGCGCGAGCTAGCATCGCCGGCGATGGATCCGTTCGCCGCGATCATGCTCGGCGGCCTCGTGGTGCTGATCCTCGCGATCGTCGCGCTCGGCCTCTTCTATCCCGGCTCCGGCGCCGAGCAGCTGGGGTGGCGGAGCCCGCGCGAGCACGACGAGCGCGACGCGGTCGGCGACGCCGACGACCTCGAGCAGATGCTGGCGGCGACGAACGCGCACCGCCGCGCGCGCGGCGAACGCGAGCTGACGCTCGGCGAGCTGATGCGCGGCGAGAAGGCGCCGCCGCTCTGAGGCGCCGCCGACCGCCCGCGGTCGCGTAGGCTCCCGCGCGATGGCGCGTGTGCTGATCGTCGGCTGCGGGTGTCGCGGGCAGTCGCTCGCGCGCGAGCTGCGCGCGCAGGGCCACGCCGTCCGCGGGACGACGCGCAGCGAAGCGCGCCGCGCCGAGCTCGAGGCGGCCGGCGTCGAGGTCTGGATCGGCGACCCCGACCGGATCGCGTCGATCTCCTACGCGCTCGACGGCGTGACGATCCTCTGCTGGCTGATGGGCTCGGCGGAGGGGACGAGCGAACAGCTCGCCGCGTTGCACGGCTCGCGCCTGAAGATGCTGCTCGAGCGCACGATCGACACGACCGTGCGAGGTCTGCTCTACGAGGCGGCCGGGACGGTCGACGCCGAGCTGCTGGCGGCCGGCGGGGAGACCGTGGCGGCGGCATGCAGCTACTCCGAGATCCCCTACGGACTGCTGCGCAGCGACCCCCGAGATCACGACGCCTGGCTCGCCGGAGCGCTCGCGTCGATCGACGAGCTGCTCGCCTTCACCCGCGCCTAGGATACGGTGCGCCGGACGTCGCGCGCCTTCCCAACCGGAACGGTCAAGATTGACCGCGGTCGCGCGCGTTTCGTGCGCTAGACTCGGCAAAATAGTCGAAAGCCGATAGGGATTCCAGGAGGCCGATCAGATGGCTGAGTACGCGAAGGACGTGCTGGTGGAGCCGGAGTGGCTCGAGCAGCACCTCGATGACGACAAGATCCGCATCGTCGAGGTCGACGAGAACCCCGCCCTCTACGCCGAGGCGCACATTCCCGGCGCGATCGGCTTCGACTGGCAGAAGGACCTCCAGGACCAGGTCAAGCGCGACTTCCTCGGCCCCGAGGACTTCGGCAGGCTGTTCGGCGAGCACGGCATCTCGAACGACCATCTGATCGTGCTCTACGGCGACCGCAACAACTGGTTCGCCGCCTACACGTACTGGTACCTGAAGTACTACGGCCACGACAACGTGAAGCTCCTCAACGGTCCGCGCGAGCGCTGGATCGGCGAGAGCCGGCCGACGACGGCCGACCTGCCCAGCCATCCCGCCGCGACGTTCACGGCGCAGCCCGGCAACGACGCGATCCGCGCGAAGCGCGACGAGGTGCTCGCCTCGCTCGAGGACGGCAAGAAGCTCGTCGACGTGCGCTCCCCGGCCGAGTTCTCCGGCGAGCTGATCTCGCCCGCGGGCTACGAGCAGGAGGGCGCCCAGCGCGGCGGCCACATCCCCGGCGCGGCGTCGGTGCCGTGGGCGCAGGCGGTCGCCGAGAACGGCACGTTCAGAACGGCCGACGAACTGCGCGAGCTCTACGGCGGCAGAGGCGTCCTCTCGGGCGATCCGATCATCGCCTACTGCCGCATCGGCGAGCGCTCCGCGCACACATGGTTCGTGCTGCACGAGCTGCTCGGTCAGGACGACGTGAAGAACTACGACGGCTCGTGGACGGAGTGGGGCAACCTCGTCGCCGTGCCGATCGAGAAGGGCTGACCGCTGGGCTCCTAGCTCTGAGCGGATCCTCCGGCGGCCAGCAGCGGGCGCAGGTGCCCGAGCAGCTCCCCGAGGATCCGCGCCGTCGCGCCCCAGATGAGGTGGTCGCCGACGACGTAGGTGTCGGTGTCGAACGTGAGGCCGCGCCGCGTGATCGGACGCGGCGCGTAGCTCTCGACGAGCGCGCGCAGCGGCAGCTCCATCACGAGCGCCACCTCCTGCGGCGAGACGACCCAGTCGCGTCCGGCGTCGATCAGCCCGACGTAGGGGAAGATCACGTAGCTGGTGACGAACGTCTTGACCGGTTCGAGCGTGCCGAGCAGCTCGACGGTGTCGGGCGGCAGGCCGATCTCCTCCTCCGCCTCGCGCAGGGCGGTCTCGTGGAGCGCCTCGCGCTCGTGGTCGCGGCGCCCGCCGGGGAACGAGATCTCGCCCGGATGACGACGCAGGTCGTCGCGGCGCTTCGTGAAGACGGCGTGCAGCTCGCCGTCGTGGAGGAAGAGCGGGACGAGCACGGCGGCTGCCGTCTCGCCGTCCTCGACGACGTGCGTCAGCGCCGGCTCGGGCGCCTCGTCGGCGAGCGTGAGCCGGCGGCGCAGCTCGTCGCGGATCGCCGTCGTCACCGCGTTCGAGTCTACGGCGGCGCGCGGCTCGCGGCTAGGGACCGAGCTCCTCGCGCCTGAGGCTCCTAGCGTCGCAGCTCGCGCTCGCGCTCGCGCTCGGCGCGCGAGCGCCTGCGGCCGCGCTTGACGTCGGTGCCGCCCATCGCGGAGACGACCCAGGAGGAGCCGCCCTCGCCGACGCGCACGGGGAGCCGCCGCGCGTCGGCCATCGCCCGCCAGCATAGCGCCGACCGCGCCGGCGCCTCAGTTGACGAGCTCGATGTGCTCGTCGAACATCACTTCGCCGTCGAGCGTGCGATGGATCGGGCACTTCGCCGCGATCACCGTGAGGCGCTCGACCTGCTCGCTGGTGAGGTCCTTCGGCAGCCGCAGCGTCAGCTTGAAGCGGGTCGGAGCGCCGCGCTCGGCCGGCGTGTACTCGGCCTCGACCTCGATGTTGCCGATCTCCCAGCCCTTGCGCTTGGCGTACATCTCGATCGTGACCGCGGTGCACGAGGCGAGGCTCGCAGCGAGCAGCTCCTGCGGGTTCGGCGCCTCGTCGTTGCCGCCTGAATCGCGGGGCTCGTCGGCCATCAGCCGATGCTCCCGCACGTCGATCTCGTGCGTGAACGTTCCTGTCCGTCGCGCGGTCGCCTTCATTTCGTCCTTCGGTTGTCGGGTCCGTGCGGTCGCCCATGGTAGCGGGCGATCGGGGCTGCCTATTGCAGGGGATTGAAGAGCATTCCCGTCAGCAGCTTGGGAAAGAAGTAGGTCGATTTGGGAGGCATCGTCTCGCCTGCCTCGGCGACCTCCTGGACGCGCTTGACCGGCGTCGCGCCCATGAAGAACGCGGCGTCCGCGGCGCCCGTCCGCAGCGCCTCGAGCGCCTGGTCGAAGTCGCGCGCGTAGTCGAGCCCGGCTCTGTGGTCGATCTGCTCGTCCGTCATCCCGAGGGCGCCCTCGAGGATCAGCGCCTCGAGCACGGCGGTGTCGAGCCGGCGATAGGGCGGCGCGTGCTCGGCGAGGGCGGCATCGGCGATCGCCTGGTCCTTCAGCGTGAGGCGATACGGTCGCAGGAGGCGGGCGTCCATGTAGCCGAGCCGCACGGCGTCGTCGCCGTCGTCGCGGTCGGGCACGAGCTGGCGCGGGTCCTCGAGCGGCTCGACCTCGAAGGCGGCGCGGATCGCGGCCGCGAGCGCCTCCTGCCGGGCCGGGTCGTCGGCCAGGCCGGTCAGCAGGCGGTGGGTGGGGAAGACGGTGAGGCCGGGGTCCTCGAGCGGGACGAGGCACATCAGCACGTAGCGATGCGGCCCCTCGCCGCCGACCTCGTCGGCATAGACGCGCGCGGTCTCGTAGCGGTGGTGCCCGTCGGCGATCAGCAGCTCGGCCGGGGCGACCGCCGCGAGGACCGTCGCGATCGCCTGCGGCTCGGTCACGCGCCAGAGGCGGTGGACGGTGCCGTCGTCGTCGGTCGCCTCGCCGAACGGCGGCTGCTCGCGGACGTGCGGCGCGAGGGCCTGCCAGGCGACGTGCCCAGGGTCGGAGAAGAGGCTGAAGATCGGTGAGAGGTTCGCTCGCGTCGCGCGCGTCAGGCGGAGGCGATCCTCCTTCGGCCCCGGATGCGTGCGCTCGTGCGGACGGATGCGACCGGGGCCGTAGTCGGTCACGCGCACGCGACCGAGGAAGCCGCGACGCCTCAGCTCGCGCCCGTCGGGGCCGCGATAGGTCTGCTCCAGCACCCAGATCGCCGGCTGCTCGTCGCGGGTGACGATCCCGTCCTCCTGCCAGCGCCGGAACGTGCGGGCGGCCTCGGCGTAGGGATCGCCGCCGGGCTCCGCCGGCTGCGGGAGGTCGACGCGCACGACGTTGTAGGGCGAGCGGGCGGCGAGCGCTCTGCGGCCCTCGTCGTCGATGACGTCGTAGGGCGGCGCGACGACGTCCTGCAGCGACCCGACGCGAGCGAGGTCGTAGTGAAGGGCGGTGAGGGGAAGGATCTCGGCCATCGCGTCACGGTCCAGGCTAGTCGGGTGGGGGGCGCAGCGCGTGGCGGCGGTCGGGGTTGATCCGCGCGGCGATGGGGCATACCACCGCGTCAGTGGGGGAGCGGGGGTCAACCTGGTGGATCGCATGTGCGGTCGCGGCGACGCTGGTCGTCGCCGCGCCGAACGCCGCTGCCGACGTCTCACAGCCGTTCGTGCCGCGCTTCTCGGCCGACGACACGGGCGGGATCGCGATCGCGGGCAACACGCTGATGAGCTGCCCGGCGACCGACGTCAACTGCGCCGCCGGGCAGCAGAGCACGGCGACGGGGGCGCTGCTCAACAACAACGGCTACGCGATGGGCTTCGTCGACGTCGACGGGGACCCCGCGACGTTCGACTCCTCGCGCGCGACGGTGTCGCTGCCGGCCGGCGCGACGGTCCTCTTCGCCGGGCTCTACTTCGGCGGGCGCACGAGCGCGGGCACGGGGGGCGCGGCGGCGCCGAGCGCGGCGGCGCGGGGCACCGTCGCGTTCCGGGCGCCCGGCGCGGCGGGCTATGCAGCGCTGCCGGCGACCGTCTACGACAGCAGCTCCGTCGCGAGCGCCTACGTCGGCTTCGCGGACGTCACGAGCCAGGTCCAGGCGGCCGGCGCGGGCGCCTACACGGTCGCGAACGTCCAGACGGGCAGCGGGCTCGACCGCTACGGGGGCTGGGCGCTCGTCGTCGCGTATCACGACGCCGGCGCGCCGCCGCGGAACCTGACCGTCTTCGACGGCCTGGCGACGGTCCAGCAGGGCGACCCGCCGCTGTCGCTCTCGATCGGCGGCTTTGCGACGCCGCCGACCGGCACCGTCCACACCACCGTCGGCGTCGTCGCCTACGAGGGCGATCGCGGCAGCGCCGGCGACCGGCTGGCGCTCAACGGGCAGCCGCTCTCCGACGCGGCCAACCCCGTGAACAACGTCTTCAACAGCTCGATCGCGACCAGCGGCGCCGACGCGGGCGGCCGCGGCCCGAACTACGTCAACCAGCTCGGCTTCGACGCCGACACGATCGGCGCGGACGGCGTGCTGCCGAACGGGGCGACGAGCGCGACGCTGCAGGAGTCGACGACGCTCGACCAGTACCTCACCC
Organism: Conexibacter sp.; assembly: GCA_025964325.1. GTDB lineage: Bacteria > Actinomycetota > Thermoleophilia > Solirubrobacterales > Solirubrobacteraceae > Conexibacter. The sequence goes on along the minus strand of JAOPZA010000235.1, from coordinate 1,950 downwards.
AGGTCGTCACGGTCGCGACCGATCTGCTGGCGCCGCGGTTGACGGCCGGCAAGCGCGTCGAGAACCTCACGCACCCGGCGGGGCCGAACGAGCCCGGTGACGTGCTGCGCTATACGGTCGAGGCCGGCAACGTCGGGCAGGACGTGGCCGCCGGCGTCTCCGTCGCCGATGCGGTGCCCGCAGGCACCACGTACGTTCCGGGATCGCTCGTCGCAGCGGGAGCGGGGCAGACCGACGCGTCCGGCGACGACATGGGGTCGGTCGCCGCGGGCGGCGTCGCCTTCGGGCTCGGCTCGCTCGCGCCGGGCGCGACCGCGACCGTCTCCTTCGACGTCCGAATCGCCGCCGGTCTCGCCGCTGGCACGACGATCGAGAACGTCGCGACGGCGACCGCCCACGGCACCGCGGCGCCGATCCCGCTGAGCGCGCAGACGCCGGCGGTGCAGACGATCGTGACGGCGCCTCTGGTGCCCGTCGTCCCGCCCGCGCCGCCGCCGGTCGCTCCGCTGGCGCCCGGCCCCGTTGCGCCCGCGCCGCAGCGGGCCTTCAGCGTCACGGCCTCGCTCGCGCCAGGGCACGCGAGGGCGGGCGAGCCGGCGGTCGAGACGGTCGTGCTGCGCAGCGAGACGGCTGCGACGGTGCGGGACGCCCGCGTGACGATCGCGCTGCCGGATGCCGACGTGCTGTCGATCAGCCCGAGCCAGGGGACGTGCGCGCGCAACGACGCGCACGCTGTCCGCTGCGCGCTCGGCACCGTCGCGGCTGGCGGGCGTGTCGTCCTGCGCGCACGCGTGAGGGGGATGCGCGCGGGAGCCGGCGGATTGGCGACGCGGGTGACGGTCAGCGGGAAGGGGATCCCGACGCAGCGGACTGTCGCGCTGCGGCGCGTTCGGGTCGGTCCGGGGCGAGCCGGGCTCGCGGTCGGGATCCGGGCGTCGGTGGCGCGGGCGCGGCCAGGGCAGGTGATCGGCTACCGGCTCGTCGTGCGCTCGACCGGCGCGGTGACGGCGCGCGCGGCGCGCGTCTGCGGGTCGCTGCCGGGCGGCCTCGTGCTGCTGTCGGCGCCCGACGCGCGCATCAGCGCTGGTCGCGCATGCTGGACGATCGGCTCGCTCGGCGCCGGCCGCTCCCGTGCGTTCACGATGACCGCGCGGGTGCACCGGGCCTCGGCCGGGATGCTCGTGAGCCCGGCGACGGCGCGAGCGGACAACGCTCCGGCCTTGCGGAGCGCGCGGTCAGCTGTCTCGGTCGTGCCGTTGCGCCCGGGGGCGTGTGGGTCGGCACTCGCCCGCGCTGCCTGCTAGCGCGGGGGTGGGCGGCCGCTGGCGTCAGGCTTCGACGTTGAGGAACGTCGGCTCGACCACGATCGCGGTCCGCAGGCTGTTGGCGATGTAGCAGCCGCGGTGCGCCATCTCGACCATCCGACGGAGCCGGTCCTCGTGCGGCGGCTTCCCGGCGATCGTGATGCGCGGCGACAGGACGATGCGGGTGATCCGCACCGGCGGGTCGCCTTCGGGCATCTCCGCGGTCGCATCGTCCTCGTAGGCGACGACGTCGACGCGCGAGCGGGCGGCGACCGCGAGGAAGGCGAGCAGCTGGCAGCTGCTGGCGGCGAGGACGAGCAGCTGCTCGGGGTTGAGGAGGCGCGGATCGCCCATGAAGGCCGGGTCGGAGGCGATCTGGAGCTGCTGCTCGGCGGGCGGCGCGCTCGCGTCGTGGGTGCGGTCGAAGACGTCGTAACCCAGGCCCGTGGAGCCCGACCATACCGTGCGGGCCCGATAGTGGTGGGTGGGCTTCTGCTCGTCCGCCATCCGCGTGGAGCGTACCTGCGCAGTCCGTCCCGGGCCGGCGTGGCGCGCCATATACTCGCTCCGGACGGGGCGTAGCGCAGCTTGGTAGCGCGCCTGCTTTGGGAGCAGGAGGTCCCGGGTTCAAATCCCGGCGCCCCGA
>JAOPZA010000231.1 GCA_025964325.1 Conexibacter sp. | reverse complement strand
GAGCGCGTCGCCGTTCGGCAGGAAGGCGATGCCCCACGGCACCTGGAGGCCGGTCGCGATCGTCCGGACGCTGCTCGCGGCCGTGGCCCCGGTCGAGGACGACGCGGCGCTCCCACCCTGGCTCCCGGACGCGGCGGACACGAATCCGAGCGTGGCCAGGACGAGGACGAGGGTGAGACGGCCCATCTGCGACGAACATGCCCGATGGCGCCGCGGGCATGCGTCGATCCGCCGCTCAACTCGCGGACGCGGCGGCCGATCACCTGGCCAATGGCGCTCGCGATCCCCACCGGCACGGCGACACGCCCAACTGTGGCGATCCCGAAGATCCTCCATCGGGTCTGGCTCGGCGGTCCGCTGCCGGAGGAGTTCGAGGAGTTCGGCCGCGGGTGGCAGCGGCACCATCCCGCGTGGCAGCTGAAGCTGTGGACCGAGGACACGCTGCCGACCCTGCGCAACCAGGAGCTGTTCGACGCCGCCACGACCGCCGCCGGCAAGGCCGACATCGCCCGCTATGAGCTGCTCGCCCGCTTCGGCGGCGTCTACATCGACTGCGACTTCGAGTGCTTGCGCCCGATCGACGAGCTGATCGAGGGCGTCGACGGGTTCGCCGCATTCGAGGACGACGAGTGGGTGGCTATCGGGATCATGGGCTGCGTCCCGGGCCATCCGCTCTTCGACGCCGTCGTCACGCAGCTTCCGCGCTCGGTCGCGGCGCGCGCCGGCCAGCCCGTTAACGAGCAGACGGGTCCTCGCTTCTTCACGCCGTTCGCGGTCGCGCATGAGCAGGACGATCCGCACTTCCGCCTGTTCGAGCCGGCGCTCTTCTACCCCTATCTGTACGACGAGCCACAGCGCCGCGGCGAGCATTTCCCCGACGCGTTCGCCGTCCACCACTGGAGCTACAGCTGGGGGGAGCCGCCCGCGTCGCCCTCCCCCGCGCGGTTCGTGCTCGGGGTCACGTTCGCCGATCCGACCGCGATCCTGCCCGCGCTTGCGACCTACGTGCGGCTGTTCACCCCGGCCGACGACGTCGAGCTGTGCCTGCTGGTCCACGGCGCCCTTGCGCCCGACGGCGCCGCGACGCTGCAGCAGCTCGTCCACGACGCCGCACCGGAGACCGCCGGCGAGCTTGCTTCGATCGTCGCCTACACGCCCGACGAGGTCACGGCCGACGGCATTCGCGCCGCATACGTCCCCTGCGGCGACCGCGAGATCGACGCCCGGCGGTTGGCCGCCTTCCTCGCCGCGACGCACGAGCTCGCCGCGGCCCTGCGGTCCGGCCGCCAGCTCGCTGCGGTGGGCGCGCCGGCGGGCTGGAACGAGGCGCCGAGCGCCGCAGCATCGACGCTGCCCGCGCCGCTCGCCCCCGCGCTCCCCGCCGCTCCTCCCCGCCCCTCGTATGGCACCTACCTCGGCAATGATCGCCTGCTGATCTCGACGACCTGGGGCGGCACGCTGCTGACGTTCGCGAGCGACCTCGGGCTGACGCCCGACCTCGTCACCGATGGTCAGTACGACCCTGCGTTCACGAACTGGCTGCAGCGCGCCCTGAAGCCGGGGCACGTCGCCTGGGATGTCGGCGCCAACATCGGCTATTTCACACTGCTGATGGCACAGCTCGTCGGCGAGCGCGGCAGCGTCGTCGCATGGGAGGCGAACCCGCCGACGCACGCGCTGCTGGTCGAGAGCCTGACCATGAACTACCTGCTCGACCGCGTCGAGGCGCGCGCCGTCGCGGTCGCCGAGCACGAGGGCACGCTCGCGTTCCATTCGATGAGCCGCTTCGTCGGCTGCGGCTCGCTGCGCGCGCCGGACGACGCTCACTACGAGCGCTTCCCGGTCGACGAGGCGAGCGTGCTGGAGGTCCCAACCGAGCCGCTCGACCGCTTCCTCGAGACCACCGACCACGTCGACCTCGTGAAGATCGACGTCGAGGGCGCCGAGCTCGGCGTGCTGCGCGGCATGCGCGGACTGCTCGCGGCCGGGAAGGTCGGCACGGTGGCGTTCGAGCTGCTGCGCGAGACGATGGGCGAGGACTGGGAGCCGACCTGCGGTTTGCTGCGCGGCTACGCCGATGCCGGTTACCGCTTCGCCACGCCGTGCGCAGACGGCAGCGAGGAGGCGACGACCGTCGAGCACGTGCTCGCGGTCGCCGCCTTCCCGCAGGTGCTCATGCGCCCGCCAGCCTGAGCGGGGGGTTTGCGTGCTCAGCTGCGCTCGAGCACGAGGAAGACGCCGTCGTCCCGCGGCAGCGTGAGAGCCGGGCGCAGCCCGAACGGCGCCGCTTCGAGGTCGACGCGCGCGAAGTGCCACTGGTCGAGAGTCCGATTCTCGTTTGTCGCACCTGGATACGAGGTCACCACGAGACGGCGCCACGTCGACGCCTCGATATTCGCGAGCGCCGCGTGGATGTGCTCACTCGAGAGGTGGAAGAGGACGTCCTTGACGATCACGAGGTCGGCCTCGACGCCGAAGTCGGGCGCCGTCAGGTCGCCGACGTGGAACTCGCCCCACGGCAGCCGCCGGTGCTCCTCGACCAGCGAGGGCACGATCTCGTAGCCGTAATAGGCGACCGCCCCGCTGACGATCTCGGGCACCGCCGCGATGTACGTCAGGTCGCCGCAGCCGATGTCGGCGACCGAGCGCACCTCGCCGCTCGCGATCCGCTCGCGCAGGAACGCCATCACCGGCAGCGAGCGCTCGACCAGCGAGCCCGGGCCCGAGCGCGGAACGCCCGCGACCTGGTGGCCGTCGTGGTCAGCGCTCCACGCGTCGGTGCGGTAGATGTCGGAGAAGACGCGCGTCAGGTCCTCGCGCGCGGCGGCGGCGAGCCGCAGCCCGTGGACTTCCTCGGCCGCGCAGGGGTCGCTGTCGTGCAGCTCGCCGTGGACGGCCGCGAGCCGCGCGAGCCAACGCGCGAGCTCGGCTGCACGGGCCTCGTCGTCCTCGGCGACGCCCGCGACGCCGTCGAGGTCGAGCGCCTGCGCCTCGTGCGGCTCGTAGGCGACCACCTGCCCGACGATTCCGTGTTCGCGACACAGCTGCTGTACGACGCTCGTGACGAGCTCGGGTGCGTTCGCCTCGAAGCCGCCACGCACGACGAACGCGAGCTCGATCGGGTCGGCATGCGCAACGACGCCGCCGAACGCGGCAAGCGGGGCATGCACGAGCTGCGGGCGGTCGACGTCGAGCACGACGGCGAAGCGGCGGGATCGCGCGACCGCGGCCGCAGCCGGCCCCGCGCTGGCGAGAGTGGGCTCCATGAGCCCGGTAATCGGTCACGCACGCGGGAGGTTGAGCGCATGCGTCGCGCGCGCCCAGGCGCGCGACGGCCTCAAACTGCCCGTCCGGTGGTCGATCACCGGGGAGTGCATGAATCCTCGACACCGCGGGTCACGCTCGGCCTGGCCACCTGGAACCGCGACACCTACCTCGCGGAGTCGATCGAGAGCGGCCTGGCGCAGACGTACCCGGACTTCGAGCTGCTTGTCGTCGACGACGGCTCGACCAACACGCGGATCGCTGAGCTGCTCGCGCGCTACGAGGACGATCCGCGCGTGCGCGTCGTCCGCCACCCCGAGAACCGCGGGATCGCCGCCGGCTACGACACGATCGTGCGCGAGGGTCGCGGCGAGCTGATCGCGATGATCGGCGACGACGACGTCTGCCTGCCGGATCGGCTCGCGCGCGAGGTGGCGATCTTCGACGCGTACCCGGAGACGGGCGTCGTGCACGGCGACGCGCTGATGATCGACGCCGCCGGGCGCACGACGGGGCGCTGGGAGAGCCGCGACTTCACGCCCGCGGCGCTCGTGCACTCGTTCTACCGCTCCCACAACCACCTCGTCGACCCGTCGCGCATGGTCCACCGGCGGGTGTACGAGCGGGTCGGCGGCTACGACGCCAGCTACAAGGTCGCGCAGGACCTCCACTTCTGGCTGCGCGCGGCCCGCGCGTTCCGCTTCCGCCACGTGCCCGGCGGCCCCGTGGTCGGCTTCCGCCGGCACGGCGAGAACACGTCCGACGAGTCGGCGCGCGCGATCGAGATCGACGACGTCGAGCGCGCGCTCGAGCTCGGGCTCGAGCTGTACTCGCTGCGCGAGCTGGTGCCGGAGCTGGACTGGGCCGTGCTCGACCCGGGCGACGCCGAGCGCCAGGCGCTGGAGCGGCTCGCCGCGCACGTCGAGGGACGGCTGCTGCCGCTGCCCGGCCTCGCGGCGCGCCTGCGCGCGCGAGCGCAGCGGCAGGCGCGGGCGGCCGGGCCGCCGCGGCGTGCGGCGCGCAACGGCAGACGGCTGATGATGACGGCGTTCGGTTGGAACGACAGCGGCGGCGGCACGATCGTGCCGCGCCTCGCCGCGAAGGAGCTGGCGCGCCGCGGCTGGGACGTGAGCGTCTTCCACGCGGCCGTGCAGGCGACCGCCGGCGCGCCCTACGAGGTGCGCGAGTGGGACGAGGACGGCGTCCACCTGATCGGCGTGCACAACCGCGAGCACGGCCTGTGGGACCTCGGCAGCCCGCTGCGCGAGCTCGACGACCCGCCGATCACCGCCGCCTTCTCCGCCGCCCTCGAGCGCGTCGACCCGCACGTCGTCCACTTCCACAACCTCCATAACCTCGGCGCCGCGCTGATCGATGTCGCCGGTGCGCGCGGCCTGCCGAGCTGGTTCACGACGCACAACTACTGGCTGCTGTGCCCGCGCGGCTACCTGATGACCGGCTCCGGAGAGATTTGCGCCGGCCCCGGCGACGGCGCTCGGTGCGCGAGCTGCGTCGGCTCTCGGGACGTCGGCGCGCACGAGCGGCGCCTGGGCGAGATCCGGGCCCGCGCGGTCGCGGGGCTGACCGGCGTCATGGCCGTCTCGGACGCCGTGCGGCGCACGCTGCTCGGCGCCGGCTATCCGGCCGAGATGGTCGACGTCGTGCGCCAGAGCATGCCGCACGACACGGAGATCTGGGAGGCGGTCGGGCACGCGCGCCCCCGTGGTCGCGTCGCCGACCACGCCCTGACCGTCGCCTTCCTCGGCTCCGCCTACCCGCACAAGGGACCGCAGCTGCTGGTCGAGGCGGCGCAGCACACCCGCGCGCGACTGCGCGTCCAGATTCACGGCGAGGTGCCGGCGCCGTTCGCCGAGCAGCTGCGTCGGCTCGACCGTCGTGGCGTCGTCGAGCTGTGCGGCTCCTTCGCACCGAGCGAGCTGGCGCGGGTGCTCGCCGCGGTCGACGTCGCCGCGCTGCCCTCGCTGTGGTGGGACTGCGCGCCGCTCGCAGCGGCCGAGTGCCGGGCCGCTGGCCTGCCGCTCGTCGTGCCGCGGCTCGGCGGCCTCGCCGAGGCAGTCCGCGACGAGGTCGACGGGCTCGTCTTCGACCCGCTCGACGCGTCGGACCTCGCGCGTCAGCTCGACCGCCTCGCGGACGAGCCGGGGCTGCTCGAACGGCTGCAGCGCGGAATCGAGGCGCCGCGGGCTTTCAGCGCCTATGTCGACGAACTGGAGGCGTACTACGCAGGCGAGCGGACGAGCGGCGACGCGAGCGACCGAGCGCACGCCGAGGAGCGGACGAGCCGCGGGGCGAGCAGCCGCGTGTCGGCCAGCGATCTGGCGATCCGCTGGGTCGGCGACCCCGCCGCGCCGCTCGCCGCCGCCCTTCCCGGTCGCGTCCAGCGCGTCGCGGCCGCCGACGCGCCGCCGCTGCCGCACGCCGCCGACGTC
>JAOPZA010000220.1 GCA_025964325.1 Conexibacter sp. | reverse complement strand
CGGCGCTGGCGCGGGGAGCGGCGTCGGCGCACCCGCGCTCGCCGCGGCGCCGCGCGTGCCGGCCGAGATCCGCCGCGGCCACAGCGGCACGAGCACGACGCAGCGGGCGTTCAGCCGCTTCGTCGCCGAGCTGCCGCTCGTCGCCCCCGAGGTCGCCGCCCGGCTCGTCACCGTCAGCCCCGGCGTCGCCGCCTCCGCGCACCTGCGCGCGTGGATCGAGAAGGTCGGGATCTGGACGAGCGGCGAGCGCGACGACTGGTTCGCGAGCGAGGGGGGGCAGCACGTCGAGCTGGGGCTGGCGGAGGACAACCTCGCCGGGCTGCTCGGTGCGCTGGGCGCGACCTGGCGGGACGGCGGCGCCTCGCTGCTGCCGGTCGGCACGGTCGACGAGGCGCTGATGGTCCACGCGCAGGCGCCGTGGGCGGCGGGGATCGCCCGCGGCGGTCACTCCCTGCTCGTCGGGACGGGTGCGCATCGCTCGCCGCTGACGCCGCTCGTCGGGCTTGCGCAGGCCGGCTGCGTCGCGTGGGAGCCGGCCTTCGCGCAGGACCTCGAGTGGTGTCTGCTCGACGCGCTCGCGCGGCTCGGCCGCGCCGACGGGACCTCCGCCTACGTGCGGCTCTCGACCCGCCCGCTCGACCAGTCGCTCGCGGCGGTGCCGCGTGACGCCGCCGGCCGCGCCGCGCGCCGGCGCGACGCGCTCGCGGGCGGCTATCGCCTGCACGTCCCGGCGCTGCCGGCGCGCGTCGCGATCGCCGCCGTCGGAGCGGTCGTGCCGGAGGCGCTGGCCGCCGCGCGCATGCTCGCAAACGAGGGCGGGATCGCCGCCGAGGTGCTCTGCCTCACGAGCCCCGACCTGCTGTTCGGCGCGCTGCAGGCGCGCCAGGGCCTCGGCGCCGGCGACCCGTCGATCCTCGCACGGCTGTTTCCTTCGGGCCGCGAAGCGGGCCGCCCGCTCGTGACGGTGCTCGACGGCCACCCGCACACCCTCGCCTTCCTCTCCGCCGTCGCCCACGCGCCGATCGCCTGCCTCGGCCTCGACGAGGCCGGCGACCGCGACGACGACGTCGAGACGATCGTCGGCGCCGCGCTCGACGTCATCGGCTGACGCCGGAACGACCGAGGGCCCGGCGGAACGCGCCGGGCCCTCGTCAAACCAAACTGCTGCGGGAGAACGACCCCGCCCGGGAGAACGGCGCCAGCCGTTCTCCCAAGGACTCGCGAAGCGAGTCCCTACATCATCCCGCCCATGCCGCCCATGTCGGGCATGCCGCCGCCACCGCCGTTGTCCTTGTCGGGGATCTCGGCGACGATCGCCTCGGTGGTGAGGATGTTCTTCGCGATCGACGCCGCGTTCTGCAGCGCCGAGCGCGTCACCATCGCCGGGTCGATCACGCCGGCCGCGACGAGGTCGACGATCTCGCCCGTGGCAGCGTTGAGGCCGTGGCCCTTCTCTGCCTTGCGGACGTCGTTGACGACGACCGAGCCCTCGAGCCCCGCGTTCTGCGCGATCTGACGGAGCGGCTCCTCGAGCGCACGCAGGATGATCCGCGCGCCCGTCTTCTCGTCGTCGTCGGCGATCGCGTCGACGTTGACCGCGTCGGCCGACTGCAGCAGCGCGACGCCGCCACCGGGCACGATGCCCTCTTCGAGCGCGGCGCGCGTGGCCTGCAGCGCGTCCTCGACGCGGTGCTTTCTCTCCTTCATCTCCGTCTCGGTGGCCGCGCCGACCTTCACGACGGCGACGCCGCCGGAGAGCTTGGCGAGGCGCTCCTGGAGCTTCTCGCGATCGAAGTCCGAGTCGGTGTTCTCGACCTCGGCCTTGATCTGTCTGATGCGGCCCTTGATCGCGTCGGGATCGCCGGCACCGTCGATGATCGTCGTCGTGTCCTTCGCGACGACGACGCGACGCGCGCGGCCGAGCTGCGAGACCTGCGTGTTCTCGAGTCTCAGGCCGAGGTCCTCGGTGATGACCTCGCCACCCGTCAGGATCGCGATGTCCTCGAGCATCCGCTTGCGGCGGTCGCCGAAGCCCGGAGCCTTGACGGCGACGCCGGTGAAGGTGCCGCGCAGCTTGTTCACGACGAGCGTCGCGAGGGCCTCGCCCTCGACGTCCTCGGCGATGATCAGCAGCGGCTTGCCCGACTGGATGACGGCTTCGAGGATCGGGAGGATGTCCCGGACGGAGCCGATTCTCTGGTTCGCGATGAGGATGTACGGATCCTCGAGCACGGCCTCCATGCGGTCCTGGTCGGTGACCATGTAGGGCGAGACGTAGCCCTTGTCGAACTGCATGCCCTCTGTGAACTCGAGGTCCATGCCGAACGTCTGGCCCTCCTCGACGTTCACGACGCCGTCTCTGCCGACCTTCTCGATCGCGTCGGCGATGACGTCGCCGATCTCCTCGTCGCCGGCCGAGATCGTCGCGACGCGCGAGATCTGGTCCTTGCCGGAGATCTCTCTCGAAAGACCTCTGATCGACTCGACGACCTGGTCGACGGCGGTCTCGATGCCGCGCTTGAGTGCAAGCGGGTTGGCGCCGGCCGCGACGTTCTTCAGACCGGTGCGGACGATCGCCTGGGCGAGCACGGTCGCCGTGGTCGTACCGTCGCCGGCGATGTCGTTGGTCGCCGTGGCGACCTCGCGGACGAGCTGGGCGCCCTGGTTCTGGAAGACGTCCTCGACCTCGATCTCACGAGCGATCGTGACACCGTCGTTCGTGATCGTCGGGGCACCGAACTTCTTGTCGAGGACGACGTAGCGGCCTCTCGGGCCGAGCGTCACCTTGACGGCGTTGGCGACGGCGTCGACGCCGGCCTCGAGCGCCTGACGGGCGTCCGAGTTGTACTTCAGTTCCTTGTGAGCCATGTGTGGTTCGTTCTCCTGGGTCGCGGGGCGCTTACGACGCGACGAGTGCGAGTACGTCGGACTCGCGCAGGACCAGCAGGTCCTCGCCGTCGACCTTGATCTCGGTGCCGCCGTATCTGCTGTAGAGGACCTCGTCGCCCTCGCTGACGTCGAGCGGGATGCGCTTCTCCCCGTCCTCGTCCCACTTGCCGTCGCCGACGGCGATGACCTTGCCCTTCTGGGGCTTCTCCTTGGCCGTGTCGGGGAGCACGAGACCGCTTGCGGTGGTCTCCTCTTCCTCGATCGCCCGCACGATCAGACGATCGCCGAGGGGCTTGAGCTTCATGTGATGCAACCTCCGAGTGGAAGGGCGAATGCGGTTCGTTCTGCTCGCTTGGCACTCGACGCATGCGAGTGCCAAGGCTTGGAGCGCACTATAGCCGCTCGCCCCGCTCGGTGGGCAGAAGCTTTGGCACTCTCATCAAGTGAGTGCCAGGCGAGCGCTACTCCGACAGCAGCGGGTCCGGGGCGGCGCCGTCGATGGCGCGCTGCAGGAGTCCGCGGAGCACCTGACGCTCCTCGGGCTCGAGCGCTCGCAGCACCTCGTCCTCGATGCTGTTCATGCCTTCCTCGGCGCGCGCGAGCGCGTCCCGGCCGGCGTCCGTCAGCTCCACGATGTGGCGGCGGCGGTCGGTCGGATCGCGTCTGCGGGTCGCGTGGCCGGCGGCCTCGATCTCGTTCAGCAGCAGGACGCCGTTGTTGGCGTCCAGCATCAGCGAGCCGCACAGCGACTGCTGTGGCAGGTCCCCGTGGTCGTTCAGCTGTCGCAGGGCCGAATAGGCCTTCAGGCGCATGCCGAGCAGGTCCTCGGTGCTGCGCCGGTAGACGACGCGAGCGAGCGCGGTGAGCAGCACGAGGGAGCCGGTGGTGGCGAGCGGAGCGTCCATTCCGCCCCCAAGACTAGCACTGTGAGGAGATTCTACTTGAATCCAAGACGATCACTAGTACAGTGATGATCCTTATGCCAGAGACAGCCATTGCCCCCACTGCTTCTCCCGATGCCACCGCAGGCGCCGACCGGCGCCGCTGGATCGCCCTGATCGTCGTCTGCCTGGCGATGCTGATGAACACCCTCGACGCCTCGATCGTCAACGTCGCGCTGCCGTCGATCCAGCGCGACCTCAACTTCTCCCAGGCGAACCTGACTTGGGTCGTCGACGCATACCTGATCGCGCTCGGCAGCTTCCTGCTGCTGGCCGGCCGTCTCGGCGACCTCGTCGGGCGCAAGCGCGTCTTCCTCGCCGGCATCCTGCTGTTCACGCTCGCCTCGGCGTGGTGCGGGCTGTCCACCGGTCGCACCGAGCTGATCGTCGCGCGCTTCGTACAGGGCATGGGCGGTGCGATCTCCTCCTCGGTGATCATCGCGATCATCGCGATCGAGTTCCCGCGCCCGGTCGAGCGCGCGAGAGCGATGAGCGCCTACATCTTCGTCGCGGTCGGCGGCGGCTCGCTCGGGCTGCTCGCCGGCGGGGTGCTGACCCAGTCGATCAACTGGCACTGGATCTTCTTCGTCAACCTGCCGATCGGCGCGGCCGTGCTGGTGGCCGGGTGGCGGCTGATCGACCAGGACGAGGGGATCGGCATCCGTCAGGGGGTCGACGTGCTCGGCTCCGTCCTGATCACGGTCGCCCTGATGGTCGGCATCTACGCGATCGTGACCTCGAGCCAGCATGGCTGGGGCTCGGCGCACACGCTCGGCTTCGGCGCCGTCGCGGTCGCGCTCGTGGCCGCGTTCTTCGTGCTCCAGTCGCGCCTGCGCAACCCGATCATGCCGCTGCGGATCCTGCGACTGCCCGGGCTGATCAGCTCGAGCCTCGTGCGCTCGCTGCTCGCCTCGGCGATGTGGGCCGTGTTCTTCCTCGGCGCGCTCTACCTCGAGAAGGTCCGCGGCTTCAGCCCGCTCGAGATCGGCCTCGGCTTCCTGCCGATGACCGGCGTGGTGGCGATCCTCTCGACCGGCATCACGGCGCGGCTGATGGGCCGCTTCGGCCCCTTCCGCGTGCTGGTCCCGGGGATCGCCGCGGCGGTGATCGGATTGCTCGTGCTCTCGCGCGTGAGCGAGCACAGCGGGTACTTCCCGACCTTCTTCATCGGCCTCGTCGTGATGGGGTTCGGCATGGGGACGTCGTTCATGCCGCTGCTGACGATCGCGATGGCCGACGTGCCGCGGTCCGACGCCGGGCTCGGCTCCGGCATCGTCAACGTCTCGCAGCAGCTCTCAGGGGCGCTCGGGCTGGCCGTCTTCAGCACGATCGCGACGAGCCACGCGCGCAGCCTCAGCGCGGACGGCCACACGCCGATCGCGGCGCTGACGGGCGGCTACCACGTCGCGTTCCTCGCCGCCGCCGGCTGCGCGGCGTTCGGCGGCGTGACGGCGCTCGCGCTGCTGCGGCCACGGGCGAGAGCGGCCGAGCCGGCCGAGCCGGAGGCGGTCACCGCAGACGTCTAGAGATGCCGACGCGCGCGGGTTTCGGCCTCTGGCCGAACGAGGCGGTCACGGCAGACGTCCAGTGATGCCGACGCGCGCGGGTTTCGGCCCCTGGCCGAACGAGGCGGTCACGGCAGACGTCTAGAGATGCCGACGCGCGCGGGTTTCGGCCTCTGGCCGAACGAGGCGGTCACGGCAGACGTCTAGAGATGCCGACGCCCGCGGGTTTCGGCCCCTGGCCGAACGAGGCGGTCACCGCAGACGTCCAGAGATGCCGACGCCCGCGGGTTTCGGCCCCTGGCCGAACGAGGCGGTCACCGCAGACGTCCAGAGATGCCGACGCGCGCGGGTTTCGGCCTCTGGCCGAACGAGGCGGTCACCGCAGACGTCTAGAGATGCCGACGCGCGCGGGTTTCGGCCTCTGGCCGAACATCCGCAATCGAAACAAGCGCGCAGCGCGCCGTTTCGACGCGCAGCGCGCGGTTTCGACCGTCAGTTGCGGGCGCCGCCGAGACCGTGGATCCGGTCTCGGACGGTCGGCGGGTCGTCGATGATCTGCGAGAAGCGCACGACGGTGACGGTGTCCTCG
>JAOPZA010000219.1 GCA_025964325.1 Conexibacter sp. | reverse complement strand
CGGACCGCCGGCACCCTGGCCGCCGCGTCCGCGTCCGCCGCGCCCGCCGCCGCGACCGTCGCGCTCACCGCGCCGGCCACGATCGGGAGCCTGCGGGCCCGCGTCGTCCATCTGGGTGAGGTCGGCGCCGGTGTAGCCCTCGGGCATGATCTCGCCCTTGTTGATCCAGCATCTGACGCCGATGCGGCCGAAGGTCGTGCGCGCCTCGTGGAAGCCGTAGTCGATGTCCGCGCGCAGTGTGTGCAGCGGGACGCGACCGTCTGAGTAGCCCTCGGTGCGCGCCATCTCGGCGCCGCCGAGACGACCCGAGACCTGGACCTTGACGCCCTTCGCGCCCGAGCGCATCGCGCTCGTGAGCGCGCGTCTCATCGCGCGACGGAAGGCGACGCGGTTCTGCAGCTGCTCGGCGATCGACTGCGCGACGAGGCGCGCGTCGAGCTCCGGGCGCTTGATCTCGAGGATGTTGACCTTGACCTGTCTGCTGGTGATGCGATGCAGGTCGCGGCGCAGCGCGTCGACCTCGGAACCGGATCTTCCGATCACGATGCCGGGACGCGCCGTGTTGATGTTGACCTCGACCTCGTTCGCGTTCTTGCGAATCGTGATGTCTGAGAGGCCTGCGTGCGAGAGACGGCCCACGATGTGGTTGCGGATCGCCTCGTCCTCGACCAGGTAGTCGGAGAAGTTTCTCTCGTTGAACCAGTTCGACTTCCAGTCGTGGATGTAACCCACGCGGAGCGACTCAGGATGAACTTTCTGCCCCATGTGGACTCGTTACTCCTTCGGCGTGAGCAGGATCGTGAGGTGGCTGGTGCGCTTGCGGATCTGCGTCGCGCGACCCATCGCCCGCGGACGGAACCGCTTGAGGGTCGGGCCCTCGTCCGCGTGCGCCGCCTTGATCAGCAGTTCGTCGCCGTCGAGCTCGTGGTTGTGCTCGGCGTTCGCGACCGCGGACTCGAGCAGCTTGCTCCAGTCGCGCGCGACGGCGCGGGGCGTGAACGCAAGGATCGCGCGCGCCTCCTCGACCGACTTGCCGCGGATGTGGTCGCAGACGAGCCGCGCCTTGCGCGCGGACGAACGCACGTACTTCGCCTGGGCGCGCACGACCGGCGCGGCATCGCCGTTGCGGGCGGCGCGCTCGGCGGCCTTCGGCTGCGCGGCGGACTTCGCCGTCTCGGCCGAGTCGGCTCTTCTGGCGCGCGAGCGTCTCGGCTCCTCGGCCGGCGCCTCGTCGGTCGCTGCGTCGTCGGCGGCTCCCTCGTCGGTCGCGGCTCTTCTGGTCCGCGACCGTCTCGGTCTCGCCGGCGCTGCGGTCGCATCGGCCTCGCTCGCCGCGGCGTCGACGTCGGCGTCGTCGGCGAGCACCTCGGCGGGCGTCTCCTCGACGGCGACGTCGGCGTCCTCCGCGAGCACGGGCTCCGGCGTCGGCTCGACGGCGGCCTCGGGGACCGTCGTCTCGACGACCTCGGGCTCAGGCGTCTCGGGCGTCTCGTTCTTGTCGTTCTCGTCTGCCATGAACTCTCTGCTACTCAGCGGCGTCTGCCGGTCTGGGTGTGGCCACGGTAGAGGCGCGTCGGCGCGAACTCGCCGAGCTTGTGCCCCACCATCGATTCGCTGACGAAGACCGGCACGTGTCTACGGCCGTCGTGGACCGCGATCGTGTGCCCGACCATGTCGGGGAAGATCGTGGAGGTCCGCGACCAGGTCTTGATCATCTGCTTCGTGTTGGCGGCGTTCATGGAGGAGATGCGCGCCATCAGGCGCTCCTCGACGAACGGGCCCTTCTTGCTCGAGCGACTCATAAGCTTCTACACCCTCTAGCGCTTCTTGCCACGGCGGCGGCCGCGGACGATGTAGCGGTCAGACTGCTTGCCCTTCTTGCGCGTGCGGTAGCCGAGCGTCGGCACACCCCACGGCGTCACCGGATGGCGACCCGGAGTCGTCGAACCCTCGCCGCCGCCGTGCGGGTGGTCGACCGGGTTCATGGCGGTTCCGCGGGTCTGCGGCCGCACGCCGAGGTGGCGCTTGCGCCCCGCCTTGCCGATCTTGACGTTCTGGTGGTCGGCGTTGCCGATCGTGCCGATCGTCGCGCGGCACTCCGCGCGGACGAGCCGCATCTCGCCGGAGGGCAGGCGCAGCGTCGCCATGTCGCCGTCCTTCGCGAGCAGCTGGATGCCGATGCCGGCGGAGCGGCCGAGCTGGCCTCCGCGACCGGGCGTCAGCTCGACGTTGTGCACGACCGTACCCGCCGGGATGTTCTCCAGCGGGAGCGCGTTGCCGATGCGGATGTCCGCCTCGGGCCCGCTCACGACGTTCATGCCGACCGTCAGTCTCTGCGGCGCGAGGATGTAGCGCTTCTCGCCGTCGACGTAGTGCAGCAGCGCGATGTAGGCGGAGCGGTTGGGGTCGTACTCGATGTGGGCGACCTTCGCCGGAACGCCGTCCTTCGTGCGCTTGAAGTCGATCTTGCGGTACAGCCGCTTGGCGCCGCCGCCGCGATGGCGGGACGTCTTGCGGCCGTAGGAGTTGCGCCCACCGGACTTCTTGAGGCCCTCGACGAGCGACTTCTCCGGCTCGCTGCGGGTGATCTCCGCGAAGTCGGGATAGGTGACGAAACGACGGCCTGGGCTCGTCGGCTTCGGCTTGCGGATCGCCATTACTCGCTCCCCTCCAGGCCCTGGAAGATCGGGATGGTGTCGCCCTCGCCGACCTGCACGATCGCCTTCTTCCAGGCGCGGGTGCGCCCGGCGTTGGCGCCGCGGCGCTTCGGCTTGCTCTTGACCGAGGCGGTGCGCACCTCGCGCACCTTCACCTCGAAGAGCTCCTCGATCGCCTGGCGGATCTGGGTCTTGTGCGCGTCCGGGTGGACGCGGAACGTGTACTTGCCGACCTCGGCGAGCACGAAGCTCTTCTCCGAGACGACGGGACGGATGATGATCTGGCTCGCGTCCATGGCTAGGCGGCCTCCTCCGTGGTGGCGACGCCCGCGGCACGAGCGGTGATCTGCTCCAGCGCCGGCTCCGACATCAGGACCGACGCGGCGCCGATCAGGTCCGCGGTGCCCGCGTCGCCGACCGGCATGACGATCACGCGCTCGAGGTTGCGGAACGACAGCCCCGCGGTCGCCTCGTCGGCGTCGAGCAGGACCAGGGCCGGCAGCGCCTGGCCCCAGTCGGTCAGCAGCTGGGCGGCGCGCTTCGTCGCCGGCGCGTCGAAGCTCGTCGCGTCGAAGACGGCGAGCGAACCGCGATCGGCGTGGACCGACAGCGCGCTGCGAAGCGCGGCGCGGCGCGCCTTGCGGTTGACCTTGAAGGTGTAGTGGCGCGGGGACGGGCCGAAGACGGTGCCGCCGCCCTTCCAGACGGGAGAGCGCGAGGAGCCGGCACGGGCGCGGCCCGTGCCCTTCTGGCGCCACGGCTTCGCGCCGCCGCCGCGGACCTCGCCGCGCGTCTTCGTCGAGGCCGTGCCCTGACGGAGCGCGTTCAGCTCCGCGCGCACGGTCTCGTGCACGAGCGGGCCGTTGAACTTCGCGCCGAAGGCGACGTCGTCGAGCGTGACCTCGCCGCCTCCGAGCTTGGGAGCGCTAGGCATCGGTACGCACCTCCACGGTGGTGCCGCGGTGGCCGGGAACGGCGCCGCGCACGAGCAGCAGGTTGTCCTTCGCGATGATCTCGACGATCTCGAGACCCTTCTGGGTGATCCGCTTGCCACCCATGCGGCCTGGGCCGCGGATCCCTCTGAAGACGCGCGACGGGGTCGCCGACGCGCCGACCGAGCCGGGGGCGCGCTTGTTGTGCGAGCCGTGCGACTTGGGACCGCTCGCGAAGTTGTGGCGCTTGATCGTGCCCTGGAAGCCCTTGCCCTTCGAGATCCCGGAGATCTTGAGCTTCTGGCCGGGCTCGAAGACGTCGACCGTGACGGTCTCGCCGACCTGCAGCTCTCCGGCCTCGTCGCGGAACTCCGCGAGATGGCGGTGCGCGGAGGCGTCGGCCTTCTTCAGGTGTCCGAGCTCGGCGCGCGTGAGCGTCTTCTCGCGGCAGGCGCCGAACGCGAGCTGCACGGCCTCGTAGCCGTCGCGCTCGAACGTGCGGATCGCCGTGACCGGACAGGGGCCGGCCTCGAGCACGGTGACGCGCTCGACGCGGCCGTCGTCCAGGAAGCGCTGCGTCATGCCGAGCTTCTTCGCCAGGATCGCGGGCATCAGCTCGCCAGCCTGATCTCGATGTCGACGCCCGCGGGGAGATGGTCGAGGCGCTGGAGCGAGTCGACCGTTCTCGGCGTCGGCTGGTGGATGTCGATGAGCCGCTTGTGCGTGCGGATCTCGAAGTGCTCGCGCGAGTCCTTGTCCTTGAAGGGGGACCGGATCACGCAGTAGACGTTTCTCTCCGTCGGCAGCGGAACCGGCCCGGACACGGTCGCGCCGGTACGAGTCGCCGTCTCGACGATCTCTCTCGCCGCCGTCTCGATCGCGGAGTGATCGTAGGACTTGAGGCGAATGCGGATCTTGTTCTGGGCCAGAGTTGCCACGGGAGCCTTTGGTTTCGTTCCGTCCGGTGCTTGGGGTGTCGTACAGGTTGCTTCTTTGCGCGCTGAAGGCGAGTCCCCGGGTTGGCGACCCGCCCACTAGTCGTATCTTTCGACGTCGCGCCGGCGGCGGGAGAATCCCGCCGCCGTTCCTACCAATGAACTGCTACTGGATGACCTCGGTCACCACGCCCGAGCCGACCGTGCGGCCACCCTCGCGGATGGCGAAGCGGAGGCCCTGGTCCATGGCGATCGGCTGGATCAGCTCGATCTCCATCTGGACGTTGTCGCCCGGCATGACCATCTCGACGCCCTCGGGGAGGTTCGAGACACCGGTCACGTCGGTGGTGCGGAAGTAGAACTGCGGCCGGTAGCCGGTGAAGAACGGAGTGTGACGGCCGCCCTCCTCCTTCTTGAGGATGTAGACCTCGGCCTTGAACTTGGTGTGCGGCGTGATCGAACCCGGTCTGCAGAGGACCTGGCCGCGCTCGATCTCCTCGCGCTTGGTACCGCGCAGGAGGCAGCCGACGTTGTCGCCGGCCTGGCCCTGGTCGAGGATCTTGCGGAACATCTCGACGCCGGTGACGACCGTGGTGGTCGTGTCCTTGACGCCGACGATCTCGACCGTGTCGCCCGTATGGACGATGCCCTGCTCGATGCGGCCCGTCGCGACGGTGCCGCGACCGGTGATCGAGAAGACGTCCTCGACCGGCATCAGGAACGGCTTGTCGAGCTCGCGGACCGGCTCCGGGATGTAGGAGTCGAGCGCCTCGGCCAGTTCGACGATCTTCGCTCTGTACTCCTCGTCGCCCTCGAGCGCCTTCAGCGCCGAGCCCGTGATGAACGGGATGTCGTCGCCCGGGAAGTCGTAGGCGCTGAGCAGCTCGCGCACCTCGACCTCGACGAGCTCGAGGAGCTCCTCGTCGTCGACCATGTCGGCCTTGTTGAGGAACACGACGATGTACGGCACGCCGACCTGACGGGCGAGCAGGATGTGCTCGCGCGTCTGCGGCATCGGGCCGTCGGCAGCCGACACGACCAGGATCGCGCCGTCCATCTGCGCCGCGCCCGTGATCATGTTCTTCACGTAGTCGGCGTGGCCCGGACAGTCGACGTGAGCGTAGTGACGGTTCTCCGTCTGGTACTCGACGTGCGACGTGGCGATGGTGATCCCGCGCTCCTTCTCCTCCGGAGCGTTGTCGATCTCCTCGAAGCTGCGGGCCTCGCCGCCCATCTTCTCCGCCAGCACAGTCGTGATGGCGGCAGTCAGCGTCGTCTTGCCGTGGTCGATGTGACCGATGGTGCCGACGTTGACGTGCGGCTTGT
>JAOPZA010000206.1 GCA_025964325.1 Conexibacter sp. | reverse complement strand
GCTCCTGGTTGAAGCCGACGCCGAGCTCGATGAACGGCGACAGGCGGCCGTTGACCTCGAGCCGGCCGGCGTCGATCCCGTAGATACCCGCGAGGCATTTCAGCAGGGTGCTCTTGCCGCTGCCGTTACGCCCGACGATGCCGAAGAACTCGCCCGGCCGGACCTCGAAGTCGACGTCGTCGACCGCCCGCAGCACGTCGAACGTGGTCGAGCGGAAGGGGTGCAGGACGCGCTCCTTCAGCGTGCTGTACTGCTGGTGCGGCAGCCGGAAGGCCTTGCTGACGTGGTCGACGGTGACCGCGGCGGTGGCGCTTCTCGACGACGCCGCGGCCGGGACGGGCGGGTGCGAGGCAGTGGTCGTCAAAGCGGCTGGAACGCTAGCAGTCGCCCGGGCGGGCTCAGACGCGTCGCAGGACGTAGACGTCCTGGTTGTTTGCGTTGCGCGCCGGGGCGAACTCGAGCACCTGCCACCGCGGGCAGAGGTGCGCGAGCATCCATTCGGGCGAGAGGAAGGCCGTGCCCCAGGCAGGATTGACGACACCCCAGTCGCCGCTCTCGCCGAACTCGGGGGCGTACCAGGCGGCATCGGTGAAGAGGGCCGAGAGGATCTCCTCGCCCTGCTCGGGCGTCCGGCGGCCGTGCAACTCGTCGTGCTCGATCGTCGTGGCACCGTGAGTGGTGAGCACGAGATGCGCGCCGGGTCGCAACAGGCGTCGCATCTCCTCGAACCAGCGCAGGCCAAGCACCGGCGCGAAGTGCGACCAGATCGAGATTGCGTAGGCGAGGTCGAGCGAGCCTTCGGGGAGGGCCAGCGGCGGTTCGTTGCCGCTGACGAAGAAGTGCACGTCCGGGAACGCCTTCGCTGCCCATGTGATCGCGGGTCCGTTCGGGTCGCACCCGTTCCACGCGATGTTCGGATAGGCGCTCGCGAGCACGCGCAGGACGCGTCCCGAGGAGCAGCCGAAGTCGAGCGCCCGCTCCAGCGACCCGAGCTCGACATCGACGCTCGCGAGCGCGTCGGCGACGAGGTCGGCTTCGTAGAGCCCGCCGGCCGCCGCGAGCGGTCCACGGGCCATCGTGTGCACGTCGGCGGGCGGATGCGCCGTCGGCAGCCGCGCGTGCCCCGCGATCTCCGTGACTCCGAGATGCAGGCCGAATGTCAGCAGCAGACGCTGACGCTCGATCGGATATGCCTCGGCATACGCGCGCGCGAGCTCGGGCTGCCCGGCGATCTGCTGCTCCACCGCAGCGACGTCATCGGGCGTCAGGCGATCGATCAGGCGCGCGGAGACGGTGCCACGCTCGACGGCCAGGTTCCCTGGCAGGCTGCCGCGGACGTGGGGCTCGACGGTCATGGGAGCGACCGCAAATTCTCGCTTCGGGGTTGGCGCGGTCGTCGCGGCGAGAACGCGGCGCGCTCCGTTCGCGGCGATCTGACGAAGCCGTCGCCGGCTGACGGGGGCGACCATGACGCGAGACCGTATCAACGACTCTGCGCCTGCCGGTGTGCGAACATCCGCGCCGGATGGCGACCAGCAGCAGCAGCGCCGCGGCGCAACGTGCGGACGACGCCGGGACGCCGTCGCGCCTGGCGGGATCGACGCCCGTGCCCGTCCTGTACCTCGCCCCATGGGTCGACTACGGCGGCTCCGACAAGGGCACGATCGACTGGTTCCGCTGGATCGATCGCGACCGTTTCGCGCCGTCGCTGATCTGCACGCAGCCGTCCGAGAACCGGCGCCTGTCGGAGGTCGAGCCGTACGCCCGCGAGGTCTGGTCGCTGCCCGACCTGATGCCCGGCGAGAGCTTCGCCCCGTTCATCTTCGACTTCATCGACTCGCGCGACGTCGAGGTCGTCCACATCATGAACTCGCGGCTCGCCTTTGAGCTGCTCCCGGACCTCGCCTCGCTCAGACGACCGCCGCGCGTCGTCGTCCAGCTCCACGTCGAGGAGCAGACGCGCGACGGCTACGTCCGCTACGTGACGACCCGCTACGGCAACCTCGTCGACGCCTTCTCGGTCACGAGCGAGCACCTCGCCGCGGTGGTCGAGGGCTACGACGTGCCGCGCGACAAGGTCCACGTGATCCACACGGGGGTCGACGCCGAGCGCGAGTTCTCGCCGGAGCACGTGGCGCCGGTCGAGGGGCTCGGCGACGGCGGGGTCGAGATCCTCTACCCGGGTCGGCTCTGCCAGCAGAAGGACCCGTTCCTGATGGTCGAGGTCGCGGCCGCGCTGCGGCAGGCGACCGAGGAACGCTTTCGCATCCACGTGGTCGGCGACGGCGAGCTCGAGCAGCAGGTCCGCGAGCGGGTGCGGGCGCGCGGGCTGGAGCAGCACGTCCGCTTCCACCCGCCCACGCGGGAGATCGGCCGCTGGTACGCCGCCGCCGACGTGATGCTGATGACGAGCGTCTTCGAGGGGGTGCCGTACGTCGTCTACGAGGCGATGGCGATGGGCCTCCCGATCGTCGCCCCCGCGCTGAGCGGCAACGTCGAGCTGCTGGGCGCTGCTGCGCCCGGGCTGATCGAGCCGCGCGACGACGTGAGCGGCTACGTGGAAGAGCTGCACGATCTCGTGCGCGACGCGGGCCTGCGGAGAGCGACCGGCGAGCGGCTGCGCGAGCGCGCCGGCGAGCGCTTCTCGCTGCGGCGGATGGCCGACGAGCATGCTGCCCTCTACGAGCGGGTCCTGCAGGAGCGTCCGCTTCCGACCGAGCCGGAGTGGATCCCGTCGCTGCCGGCGCCGATCCGCTTCCGGACCCGGCCGGCGCTCGCACGGCCGCTCGTCTCGGTGATCGTCCCGTGCTTCAACCATGGTCGCTACCTCCGAGCCTGTCTGGACTCGGTCGCGCAGCAGACGTACCCGTCGATCGAGACGATCGTCGTCGACGACGGCTCGACCGACCGGCAGACCGTCGCGCTGCTCGACGAGATCGAGGCGGCGGGTCCCGTCACCGTCCTGCGGCAGCGCGAGAACGCCGGACCGAGCGCGGCGCGCAACGCGGCGATCGACATCGTCCGCGGCCGGTACGTCCTGCCCGTCGACGCCGACAACACGCTCGTCCCGACTGCGGTGGCGGACCTGGTCGTCCAGCTGCAAGCAGCCGGCGAGCAGGTTGGCTTCGTCTATCCGAACCTGCAGTTCTTCGGCAATCGGAACGACTACTTCGAGCCGCCCGAGTACAGCGTGTATGGGCTGCTGCACGGCAACTTCTGTGACACTTCGTCGCTGTTCGACCGCGAGATATTCGACGCCGGTCTGCGCTTTGACGAGACGATCCGGCTCGGACATGAGGACTGGGACTTCGTGCTGACGCTTGCTGAGCATGGAATCCACGGCGAACGCGCCAACGCGAAGACATTGCTTTATCGCAAGCACGGGTTCTCTCGCGCCGACCTTGTGGACCACGGGCAGGAGCCGTTCCACGACGCCATCCGCGAGCGCCACCCGGCGCTCTACGGCCGACGTCGGTTCCGTCATCCACAGGCGACGCTGAGAGCGCGCTGGGCTCCGAAGCTCTCTCTCGTCGCGCTGCACGAGTCGCGCGATGTCCCCGAGCTGCGCCGCCTCGCCGCGCAGCAGACGTGCGCTGACTTCGAGCTAATCGCCTTCGCGACCGACGAGCTGGAGCGGTTGGAGCAGGGTGCGCGGTTGCGCCGCATCCCGTCCGCGCTGACCGCGTCGACGGCCGAGCGGCTCGTTATGGCGAGAGCGGTTGCGCACGGCGACGTCCTGCTCGCGACCTACGGCAGCGGCGCCGACCTGCTGCGTCGCCCCGACTTCGTCGAGAAGCTGCTGCGTCTGTTCGGCGCGCGCGACGGCCTCGCCGGGATCGCGTTCACCGAGGCGCGGCCAGCATCGTTCGGGTGGCAGCCGATCGAGCAGGACGCGGACCTCACCGGGGGGCCCTTCGCGCTCGCCTGGCGGCCGGATCAGCTGCCCGCGTCGCCGTCGTTGCGGGATGGCGAGGAGCTCGTCGCGATCCTGCGCGCGATCACCACCGCCGGCGGCGTCGTCGACTGGCGCGGCCTCCCGACGTCCCCGCGTCCGCGCCCGCCGGTGAACGAGAGGATGGTGCCCGTCACGCTCCCGGCGGCGCCTCCGCCGAGGCTGCGGAGCCTGCACGATCCGCAGACTTCGTGGCCAGCGGCGCTCCCGGCGATGCGCGGCGACGTGCGCCGGTGGCACCTGACGCCGACCTACGTCCCGCCGCTGATCGCGCTCCTGTGCCGGCATCGCGAGGCCTCCGGCGAAGGACGGATCGTCACGAACGACCGGCGCTCCCCGCCGGGCTACGTGCTGGAGCACACCCTGGGCGGCATCCGCACGGTGCCGTTCGCCGGCACGGCGCCGATCTACGCGACCGCTGACGGCGCGCTCGTGGCCGGCAGCCCGGGCAGCCCGGAGCTGGCCGACGCGACCCTGGTCGGCCACGCGGAGCAGGCCGCCTTCCCGCTGCTCTCGCCGCTCGCGCTCGTGCGTCATCCAGCGACCGGCGCGCTCGTGCCGACCGCCGGCGACGACCCGCTGCGGGGCGATCCGGCGTTCGCCGATGCGGAGCCGGTGGCGGTGCTCGGGTTCGTCGAGCTGTTTCCGCTCGAGCCGCGCGTGCCGCGGGTCGGCGACCGGCTGTTCGGCGTGGACGGGCTTGTGCGCGTCGTCGACGGACGCCTGCGCCGTCACCGCTACGCGGTCGGCGGCATGCCGTCCGACGGGGTGCTGGCGGGCGAGCTCGGCGCGCTCTACGACTGGCCGGCGCCCGACACGGAGCCGCTCTGGATCTCGCCGACCGGCGCCGTCTCGACCGAGGGCTACCGACCCGTCCTGCCGACCGTGTCGGCCTTCCGCGCGGCCAAGTGGACGCTCGCGCCGTTCCGCTGGAACGGGCCGTGGCCGCTGGATGCACGTGCGCGCGGCGCGGCGCGGCGCGCGCTGCAGGGCGCACGGATGCTCCGCAAGCCGGCGGCAGCGCCGAACGGCAGCGGCGAGCGACCGCTCGGCTACGTCTTGCGCGAAGGCGGAGCGGGTCGCGTCGCGCTCTATGCCAGCATCCATCCGATCACGCACGACCAACTGCTCACAACGCATCTGCGGGAGGCAATCGACTTGGGCTACGAGGATCCGACGGTGATCGGGCACCTGATCGCCATCGCACCGACCACCGGACGGCTCGGGCCGCTTGCCGTCGCGATCCCGTGGGCGTCGCGCTTCGGCACCGGAGCACCGCGCGGATGAGCGATCCTCGCGAGGTGGGCCAGGAGGTCGACGACGCGATGGCGGCGATCCGTCATGACGTCGAGCTGCAGCTCGGCGTCGAGCGGACGACGGCCGCCGACGTCGAGCTCGAGAGCATCGTCCGCTTCTCCGCCGACCTGCCCGAGACGCTCGACGCGGGGACGCGGGCACGGCTCGCGGAGCAGGCCGAGCGACTGCAGCCGTGGCTCCAGGGGCCGTTCCTGCTCGGTGGCGACCTCGTCGTCGGGGGCGCCTGGCGCAACGACCAGCGTTGGACCGGACTCGCGGGGCACGTTCCCGATCTCCAGGGGAAGCGGGCGCTCGACGTCGGCAGCAACGCCGGCTACGACCCCTTCATGTTCAAGCTGCGCGGCGCCGCCGAGGTGATCGCCTGCGAGCCGTTCGAGTTCATCCGGCAGGCGCAGTTCCTCGAGACGGTCTACCGTTCCGGCGTCGACTTCCGGCAGACCGCGTGGGAGCAACTCGACCCCGACGAGCTCGGTCGTTTCGACCTCGTCCACTGCCACGGCGTGCTCTACCACGAGCCCCACCCGTCGCTGCTGCTGGAGCACCTGCGGGCGATGCTGACCGACGATGGCACGCTCCTGTTCGGCTCCATGATGCTGGCCGATCC
Organism: Conexibacter sp.; assembly: GCA_025964325.1. GTDB lineage: Bacteria > Actinomycetota > Thermoleophilia > Solirubrobacterales > Solirubrobacteraceae > Conexibacter. The sequence goes on along the minus strand of JAOPZA010000206.1, from coordinate 7,999 downwards.
GGAGCTCTCCGAGTACGCGCGCTACGTTCCTGGCAGCTACTACGGCGACGCCACGTGGTGGTGGGTGCCGGGTCGCCTCGCGATGCGCTGGATGCTCGAGTCGGCCGGTCTCACCGTCGTCGAGGAGTTCGGCGTCAGTGACGGGCCTCCCGGCGAGTTCCGCACCGTCAACGGCTACTTTCGGGCGACACGAGGCGAGCCCGTCGTTCCCTCGCTGCGCGACCGGCACGGGTGGACGACGCGGCCCTCGAGCTCCTGAGAGGCGACGAACCGATGGCGGAACACGGCACAGTCTCGATCGGCCGGCTGGGTGTGTCCGAGCGGCTACGGACCTTCGTGAAGGAGATGGCCGGCGAGCGGGACTCGATCCTCCGCTTCGTCGCCGAGGTTGCCCGGAGCCTGCCGGCAGGTGCGCGTGTGATGGACGTGGGCGCCGGCGACGCGCCGTATCGGGAGCTGTTCGCCCACGCCGAATACGTGACGGTCGACTGGGCCGAGTCCGTCCACGAGGACGCCTCCGCCTCGGACGTGATCGCATCGGCCGATGCGCTTCCGCTCGGTGACGGGACGTTCGACGCAGCGCTGCTGACCCAGGTGCTGGAGCACGTGCCCGAGCCGACCAGGGTGCTGCATGAGCTGTTCCGGGTGCTGCGCCCCGGCGGGCAGGTCTTCGTCACGGCCCCGCTCGCCTGGGAGCTCCACGAGGCTCCCCGCGACTTCTACCGCTACACCCGCTTTGGGCTCCAGCACCTCGCGCAGCACGCCGGGTTCGTGGAGATCGAGGTGACGGAGCGGACCGACAGCTTCACGACGCTGGGGCAGCTGATGCGCAACGTCGCCTACACGATGGGTCGCGCTCCGGACGGACTCGACGGACGCCGCGAGCAGGCGTCCGCGGCCCTCCTGAGGCTCGCGCCCGAGATTGAGCGGCTGGCGCCGCTCGACGTCGCGCGCTTGTTGCCTCTGGGCTACGCGCTGGTCGCGCGCAAGCCCGGCGTCGATTGATGGCTGCGCGCGAGGTCGCCGCGCCGTTCGCCCGCCCACGCCTGACGCGCTGGGACGCGCTCGGGGTGCCCGCGCTCCTCGTGCTGACCGTCATCGTCTATCTGCCGTTCGCGCGGCACGGCGGCTGGTACTACGACGACTGGGCGATCTACGCCGAGATGCAGGACGCGCCGCACGGGACACTCGCCGCGCATTTCCACGCCTGCAGTGCGTCGATGCCCGCTGGGCGTAGCCTGGCCTGCGTTTACCACGCGGTCGAGTTCACCCTCTTCGGCGGTCACCGGATGCTTTACCACCTCGGTGCGATGGGCTTCCTGCTTTTGATGGCGGTGCTCGGATACCGCGTGCTCGCCTGGTGCCGGCTGCCGCGCCCCTGGGCGCTACTCGTGGGCGGGCTGCTGATCGCTTACCCTGCCAGCGACGCGACGCGGCTGTGGCCCGTGGGAGCCGTCGCGCAGTATGTCCTCGTCCTGCAACTCAGTGGCGTGCTGCTCGGGCTCCACGCGCTGCGCGAGGGAATCGATCGTCGGGCCGCGATCGCGCTGCACGCGGCGAGCGCGGCGCTGAGTGTCTTCGCCATGCTGACCTATGAGATCGCGGTGCCGCTCGTCGCCCTCAACGGCCTCGTGTATCTGGCTGCGTATCGGAGCCGTCGCGTCCTCTGGCGGGCGATCCTCGACGGCGCGCTCGCCGTCCTCTTCGTCGTCTACCGCGCCAGTATCGATCCTCCGTCGAAGGACTCCGGCTTCGTCGTCCATCGCGACCTCCACGGCGACCTCGAGCGCGTCAGAGTGCTTCTCCGCGGCGCGTGGCGGACATGGAGCTTCGTCTTCGCCTCCGGTGGTGGACTCGCGGCCGTCGGGATCGCCGTGCTCCTGGCGGCGGGGGTCACCGCGGCGGCGCTCGATGCGGACCTGCGGAGACGCCTGCTGCCGTGGATGGGGCTCGCGCTTGCGAGCGCGCTCGTCGCGGCCGTCTCGATCATCGCGTTCACGACTGCGAACGACCTCTACGTGCCCGATGCGACGAGTACCTTCAATCGGCTCAACGCTCCCGGCGCGCTCGCCTCCTGCGCTCTGTTCGTCGCGCTGCTCGGGATCGCCTTCGAACTGCTGCGCCGCTTCGTCCCCGTCCGCATCGTCACCGTGCTCGTCACGCTGGCCGCGCTCGCGGTCGGGTGGCATCAGCTCGGCATCTCGTCCGACCACAAGCGCTCCTGGGAGGCATCGTGGCGGCTGCAGTCGCAGGCGCTGGCGGGCTATCGCGTCGCCTTGAGAGGCGTTCCCCCCACGGCCGATCTCGTAGGATTCGACACGCCTGTGTGGGAACGGGGGTACGTCCCCGTGTTCTCGGCGTCGTGGGACCTGCGCGGTGCCCTCGACTTCACGACGGACCAGGATCCGAACGCCGCGATGCCGGCGGCGACCGGCATGACGTGCGCGCCTGCCGCCGCGGAGGTCGGCGGTCTCACGCTGCCGTATCGTGGCGGGGCACCGTTGTACTTCGTCAGCCCGTCGCGTCGCGCTGCGGTCCGGATCGCGTCGCAGCAGGCCTGTACGACGCAACTCCAGCGCTGGCCCGTGCCGGCGCTGTTCGCCTGAGCGGCGGACGCCTGCGCGGACCGGCAGGCCCGATCAGTCGAACCAGCGGTGGAACCACAGCGACGTGCGGCACGTGCGGTAGCCAGCGCCCTGGTAGGTCCGCTGTGCGGCGACGTTGCGTCCCTGCGTGACGACCGTCGCGGACCGCATCCCGGCCGTCGCGAAGACGGCGCTCGCCGCCCGCACGAGGCCGCCGCCGGCGCCGCGCGGACTGTCGCGGGCGGTCGCGATCAGCTCGATCGTCCCGACCCCGCTCTCCTCGTCGAGGTGGCAGACGACGTACCCGAGCGCCGCTCCGAGCACGAGCGTCTGTCGCCGCGAGTCGGGTGCCAGCCCGCGTCGCAGGAACTGGACGTAGAGCTCCGAGCAGCGCTCCTGTGGAAACCGAGGATCGGCGAAGAAGCGGGAGATCGTGAAGCGCTCCCGGGTCAGTCGCTCGAGCGCCGTCGTCTGCTCCGGCACTGCCGGCGCGATCGGTGCCGGGGCCGGCGCGGGGATGTTGTCGGCCGCGCCGATCGGGCGGTCGAGCTCGACGCGGACGTCGCGAAGGACGAAGCCCCGCTCCTGTGCGAGGGCGCTCGCGGACTCCTGCGCCGCATCGACCAGCAGGTAGGCGCAGCGGATCCCGTCGCGCTCGCATTGTCGCACCGCGGCGTCGAGCCGCTCCGCGTCGCCCGCGGTCGCCGGGACGCGTGCGATCGGGAGGCCGAAGAACTCGCTGTCCCACGGCAGCGGCTCGACGAGCGCGGACGTCATACGCCGGTCGGGTCGCTCCTGCCGAGCTCCTGAACCTCGCCGATGACGTAGTAGGGCCGCGCCTTCGCCTCGTTGTAGATGCGGCCGACGTACTCGCCGATCAATGCGACGATCAGCAGCTGGATCGCGAGGAGCGCGAAGATCAGGGCGAACGCCGACACGGTCCCCGACACGCCGGCACCCGCCACCACTCGGTAGACGATGAAGATCAGCGTGCCGAGGAAGCCGACGACCGAGGCCAAGAGGCCCAGGGTCGTGATCACGCGCAGCGGGAAGACGGAGTAGCCGGTGATCATGTCGAGCACCAGGTCGACGAGCGCGGATATGCGGTAGCGCGACCCCTGCTCGCCACGGGGCGCATGCGTGATCGGCACCTCTCTGATCGAGACGCCGAGCCAGGCGACGATCGCCGGTACGTAGCGGTGGCGCTCGGTGAATCTGAGCATCAAGTCGACGGTCGGACGGTCGTAGACGCGGAACATCGAGCCGAAGTCCCGCAGTTGCGCACCGGTCTTACGGTTGAGCCAGCGCGTCAGCGCTCCGGTAATGAGCTTGCGCCCCAGCGGGTCCTTGCGGCTGGCGCGGTAGCCCGAGACGACCGGATAGTCGGCGGAGATCTCGGCGAGCATCATCGGGATCTCCTCCGGCGGGTACTGCAGATCGCTGTCGAGCGTCGCGACCGCGTTCCCCCGTGCATGCGCGAGCCCGGCGAAGACCGCCGCATGTTGACCGAAGTTGCGCGCGAGCCTCACGATCGTAGTCGGATGACGGAAGTCGCGCGCCAACTCGGCCGCGCGCGGCGTCGTACGGTCGAGGCCGCCGTCGTCGACCAGCACGAGCTCGGCTCCGCCCGCGACCCCGTCCATCACGTCGCCGCAGCGCTGGAAGATCTCCACGAGCGCGTCCTCGTCGCGGTAGAGAGGGATGACAAGGCTGAGCGTCGGCGTTGGGTCGATCGGCACGATCGCATGATGGCATGAGGGTCATCTGTCGGCGGCCGCGCCGGCGCCCGTCGTTATAGTCCGCGCCGCGTGGAGGACGTATCGGTCACTCGTCGTGCGGATGCGGGGCTGCTGGACGCAGCCACGCCCGTCGAGTCGCACGGCGAGCAGCCGCTGTCGGCGGCGAGCAGGCTGCGCGGACGCGACCTGCGTATCGCGCTCGTCCTCGGCGTGCTCGGCGGAATCGCCGGCGGCGCGATCGTGTTCGCCTCGCTTCGCGAACACCTGCCGAGCGACTTCCAGCTCCATCTCGCGTTCACGATCGAGGGGATCCACGGGCACGCCCTCCCGGGCAACTTCCTCTTCTACGCGCTTGACGCGCTCTTCGCCGGGTTCAGTACCGACCTCTGGTGGCTCAAGCTCAGCCTGGTCTTTGTGCTGACGTGCGCGATCGCGGCCAAGGTGGCGGTCAGCATCCGCTTCGTCGCAAGCGAGCGGCGGATCGAGCTTCCCGCTGCGCGCGGACCTCTCCCGCTGTGGCTGGCCTGCGTGACGCTGGCGTGCGCGTTTGCCTTCTCGCTGCCGGTGCACAGCCACTACTACCTCGGGCAGATCCCGCCGAACATCTGGCACAACTCGACGACCATCGTGCTGATGCCGTTCGCCGTCGGCCTCTTCTGGACGACGATGCTCTACCTCCGCAGCGGCGAACGGCGTTACCTCTGGTGGTCGGTCCCGCTCGCGGCGCTGAACCTCGCGGCCAAACCCAGCTTCGTGTTGTGCATGCTGCCCGTCTTCGCGATCGCGGCGGTGCTGCGCTTTCGTCTCGGCTGGACACCCAAGTTGCGCGGCGCGGCCCTCCTGTTGACGGCAATCGTCGCGCTGCTCGGACTCCAGTACCTGTACATCTACATCGTCGATCCCACGACGGCCGACGGTGGCAGCGGCGTGGCGATCAACCCGTTCGTCGTCTGGGACGCGTACAGCAGCACGATCCCGCTCTCCATCCTCGCGAGCTACGTCTTCCCGATCGTCGCACTGGTGCTCGGTGGCGCGAGCGTGCGACGCAGCCTTTCCGTGCGGTACGCCATCGGCCTCGCGGTCGTCGGCCTGATCGAGTACGCGGTGCTCGCGGAGCGCGGCGTCCGTCGCTTCGACGGGAACTTCACCTGGCAGGCGATCGTCACCAACTACGTCCTGTTCGTCGCGCTCGTCGCGGCGCTCGTGCCGCTGTTCGAGTCGCGACGGTGGGGCGTGCGCCAGGTCTGCATCGCGGCGGCGTTCCTGGCGCAGTTGGCGGCGGGCGTTCTCTACGTCCAGCACTGGTTCGCGAACAGCAGCTTCGTCTGAGCGGGACCGCTGGCGTCTGCGCGTTTCCCTATAGTGGCCAGCCCGTGGAGGAGATACCCTTCAATCGCCCACGGCTCGTGGGCACCGAGCATCGCTACATCGACGAGGCGCTCGCCACTGGCAAGATTTCCGGAAACGGCGTGTTCGGCCGCCGCTGCGCGTCATGGCTGAGAGACAAGGTCGGCGCCTCCGCTGCCATGATCACGCCGTCGTGCACCGCTGCGCTTGAGATGAGCGGCATCCTGGGCCGTCTCGAGCCGGGCGACGAGGTCATCGTCCCGGCGTTCACGTTCGTCTCGACCGCCAACGCCTTCGCGCTCCGCGGTGCGGTCCCCGTGTTCGTGGACATCGACGAGGCGACGCTGAACATCGATCCGGGCGCGATCGAGCGGGCGATCACGAAACGGACACGCGCGATCGTCGTCGTCCACTACGCCGGCATCGCGTGCGACATGGACGCGATCATGGCGATCGCCTCCCGGCACGGGCTGATCGTGATCGAGGATGCCGCGCACGCGCTGCCCGCCTGGTACGGCGACCGACCGCTCGGTTCGATCGGCCATCTCTCAACGTTCAGCTTTCACGAGACCAAGAACCTCCAGTGCGGCGAGGGAGGCGCGCTGCTCGTCAACGACCCCGAGCTCGTCCAGCGTGCGGAGATCGTGCAGGAGAAGGGCACGAACCGCTCGCGATTCTTTCGTGGCGAGGTCGACAAGTACACCTGGCTGGACATCGGCTCGTCCTATCTGCTGAGCGAGGTCGGCGCGGCGTTCCTGTGGGCGCAGATCGAGTACGCGGACGCGATCACCGCGGAGCGGGTCGGGATATGGGAGCGCTACTACGAGGCCTTTGCCGAGCTGGAGGACGCGGGGCTGGTGCGGCGACCGGTTGTGCCCGCCGAGTGCCGACACAGCGGTCACCTCTTCTATCTGTTATTGCCAAGCGCCGACGAGCGCGACGACTTCATCCGGGATCTGCGCCGTGCTGGCGTCCATTCGGTCTTCCACTACCTGCCGCTGAACCTCTCGCCAGGCGGCCGTCGCTTCGGCCGGGAGCCGGAGCGGCCGGTCGTCACCGAGTCGGTCAGCGACCGGCTCGTCCGACTCCCGCTCTGGAGCGGCCTCGGCGAGGAGCGCACCGAGCAGGTCGTTGACGCCGTCCGCAGCGTCGTGACCTCCGGCGCCCTTCGTCGCTGAGGCGCCGAGCGTGGTGCGCACGAAGGGGAAGCTGCTGACCGGTGCGGCGCGTCTCGCCGACGCGATCGAGCGACGCCGCGCCCCATCGCCGCCGCGGGCCGCGGGCGAGGCGGAGGAGCAGATGGCGCAGCTGAAGACCGCGGTCGAGCGCCAGCAGGAGCAGCTCGCGGCGCTGGCTGGTCGGCTCCAGGACACGCAGGCGCTCGTCGCGCGCGCCTACGAAGCCGAGAGGAACTGGCCGGCGCAGCTCGCCGACGTGCGCGCGCAGCCGGAGTACGAGTGCGCCTGGGACGATCCAGAGCCGCTCATCAGCGTCCGCGTCGCGACCTACAACGGCGCCGAGCTGCTCTGCTCGCGTGCGCTCGCCTCGGTCCTCGCGCAGACCTACGAGCGCTGGGAGTGCGTCGTCGTCGGCGACGCCGTCGCCGACGACACGGAGGACCGCGTCCGCGCGATCGGGGATCGACGCATCCGCTTCGTGAACCTGCCGTTTCGCGGCCCGTATCCGGATGATCCGATGCGCCGCTGGCTCGTCGCCGGGACCGAGCCGATGAACCGCGGACTGCGCGAGGCGCGAGGCGCGTGGATCGCGCCGCTCGACCACGACGACGCGTGGGAGCCCGACCACGTCGAGGCGCTGCTGGCGCACGCGCGTCAGACGCGTGCCGAGCTCGTCTACGGCAAGCTGCGCGTGCGCGACGCGGAGAGCGGGCGGATCGTCCCCAACGTCGTCGGGGCGTGGCCGCCGAGCTACGGGCAGTTCGGCTTCCAGGGTGCGCTGCACCACGCGGGCCTGCGGCGCTTCGAGGTGGATCCCCATGCCCGCCTCGCAGGCGAGCCCGGCGACTGGAATCTCGCGCGCAGGATGTGGGACGCAGGTGTGCGGTTCGCGTTCCTCGACCGGATCGTGACGACGTACTACTGGGCCCCGGTGGACCCGCAGGGGCAGGCTTGGCTCGCCGAGGCTCTGCGCGAGGACCCCTAGGCGCGGCGGTGCTCGCGACGAGGTCTCGCCACGCCGGCGAGCGCATTGCGTCATCCTGTATCCGCCGTGCTCCGCCGTCTTCCCGCCGTCACGCCCGAGCGCTTCAGCAAGTTCGCCTTCGCTGCGCTCGTCGCGCTGACCGTCATCGTCCTGACGGGCGCCGCC
>JAOPZA010000203.1 GCA_025964325.1 Conexibacter sp. | reverse complement strand
GCGCCGACCGCGACGGCCAGCACGGCCGGGCCCAGCCGCCTCCCGGCCGGCAGCACGACCGTGCCGGCGCTCAGGTCCTCGCCCGTCCGGCGCACGTTCTGGCCGGCGACGACGGCGACGAGGAGCGTCACCGCGCCGACCGCGACGGCCAGCTCGGCCGGGCCCAGCCGCGTCCCGGCCGGCAGCACGACCGTGCCGGCGCGCAGGTCCTCGCCCGCCCGGCGCACGTTCTGGCCGGCGACGACGGCGTCGAGGAGCGTCACGGCGCCGTCCGCCTCGCTCGTGTCCTCGATGCGGATCACGGCCTCGGCGGCGGACGGCAGCGCGGCGCCGGTCGAGATCCGGATCGCCTCGCCGGCGTGCAGCGGCGCGCTCGCGGGGGCGCCGGCGCGTGACTCGCCCGCGATCCGCAGCACGCGGCTGGACGCTCCCGCCGCGACGGCGAAGCCGTCCATGGCCGAATTGTCGAAGCGGGGCACGTCGTCGCTTGCGGCGAGCGCGTCGGACAGCACGCGATCGAGCGCATCCTCAACGGCGACGGGCTCGGAGGGGAGGGGGAGCGCGGCGGCGAGCACGAGCTGGCGCGCGGCTGCGACCGAGAGGGCGGCGGACATTGCGGGATATTCTGTCCACAAGCGCGTGCACTCGTCGTGCGCCACTGGTATAGAACGTCGGATGTCCGAAGCAGCACCACCGCGGCCTCGTCGTTCGCGGCCGCTCGACGTCGCGCTCGTCGCGCCGCTCGCCGGACGCGCGCAGGCGATCGCGAAGGGTTGGCTGCTGCTGCTGCTGGAGCGCTCGCCGCTCGAGGCGGCCGGTGCGATCCCGGCGGCCGCACTCGCGGCCGAGGGTCCCGGCCTCTGCGCCGCGCTCGTGCGCGCGCTCGGCTCCGACGTCGAGCTCGATCGCCTGCGCCAGCACGGCGACCTCGCGCCGCTGGCGGCGCGCGCGGGCGCGCTCGCCGGGTCGATCGATCCGGCCGCGACGGTCGCCGCCGTCGACGCGCTGCGCGCCTGCCTCTGGACGGCCGCACTCGAGCTGAGCGCCGGCCACCATGCCGAGGCGGCGGCCGTGACGGCGCTCGCCGAGCGGCTCGCCGAGGTCTGCGCGACGGTCGCGGCGACGGCGCTCGACGCCGTCGCGCTGGCGCCCGGTCGGGCGCGCGAGACGCTGGCGTCGATTCCCGATCCGGTCGCATCGGACTCCGCCTTCCCCTACCCGCCGCCGCTCGCGGGCGCGCCCGAGCGGTTCGAGCCGCACGGCGGCCCCTTCTCCTCGCCGCCGCCGGCGAGCGGGCTCGGGCCGGCGCTGGCGCCCTCGCCGGCGGAGGAGCCCGAGTACGCGCTCGACGACCGCCGCGGGCACGACGGCCCGGAGGACGACGGCGACGAGGGGCCCCCGCGCTCGAGCGGCTCGGTCACGAAGCTGTCGCCGCGGCCCGGCGCGGATCCGCGCATCGGCCCCGCCGCCGCGATGGACGACAGCGACCTCTGGATCTCGACGCTCGAGCGCCACATCGACCGCTGTCAGCGCGAGGGCGGCGGCCTCGCGCTCCTGCGGGTCGAGCTGGTCGACGGCGAGCACCTCGTCGCGAGCGCCTCGGTCGAGGAGCGCGGCGTGCCCTACGGCCGGCTCGCACAGGCGATCCGCCGGGCGATCCGGCGGCAGGACCTCGTCGCCGCCGACCACGAGGGTCGCGCCTGGGTGATCGCGCCCGGCGTCGGCCGTGCCGGCGCGATGGCGCTGGCCGAGCGGATCGGCACCGGCGTCGAGCGCTCGGAGCCGTGGCACGGCGCGCCGCTCGCGGCGATCGTCGGCTTCGCCCTCTACGGCGAGGACGGACGCGATGCCGGCACCCTGATCGACCGCGCCGAGGAGGCGATGCTGTCGGCCGCGGCCGCCGGCGTGCGGATCGGCGAGTCGGTGCCGTTCGACGGCAGCGGCGACGACCCGGCTCGCCCGGGTCCGCGGCTCGTGCCCTGAAGCTCCTGTGTCGAGCTGGCTGAGCGGTGAGGTTGCCAGCAGCCGCGGGTTTCGCTCCTAGCGCCAGCAGCCGCTTGTTTCGCTCCTGGCGAAACCCGCCTGCGAAGCCGAGCGCTCAGCGCGAGGCGTCGCGCGCGGCCTGCGCGAGAGTCAGCGCCCCGACCGTGATGCGGCCGGTTCCGTGGAGGGCGTCGTTCGTCGCCTTCGTGAGGTCCCAGGAGACGCCGTCGGCGTACGGTCCGCGGTCGATCACGGGGACGACGATCGCGCGGCCGCGGTAGTAGAGCGCGATCTCGGTGCCGCAGGGGAGCGTCCGGTGCGCGACGCCGAGCGTCGCGTGCGTCAGCTTCACGCCGCAGGCGGTCTCCGAGCCGTTGTCCTCGACGGAGAACCAGGTCGCGATGCCGGGACGGTAGACCGTCGTGCTGACCGTCGCGACGTCGGCCGCGGCCGCCGTCCGCGCGCTCGTGGCGGGGACCCCGGGCACGGCGCGCAGCGTCACGGCGCCGAGCACGGTCGGCTTCCAGCTCGCGTCGAAGCTGCCGTCGGCCCCGGCGGTCGCGGTCGCGACGGTGACCCAGCCCTGCAGCGGATCCTGGCGCTGCACGCTGACGGTCGCGCCGGCGGCGGCCGTGCCGGCGAGGTGGGCGGCGCGGCGCAGCATCGCGGTCGCGCGGGAGGACAGCGTGATGCCGCTCGCGCTCGCGGTCGCGACCGGGTTCCCGACCGTCATCGCGGTCGCGGCGGGCGCGCTCAGGACGGTGGCGACGGAGGAGGTCGGAGGCGGCGTCGCGGCGACCGGCGCGGGCGCGGCCGTCGCGCCGCCGTTGTCGGCGGCCGCGGGGGCGGCCGCGGGCACGGCGAGGATGCCGAGCGAGAGCACGGCAGCGAACGGCATGGCGGCGTGGCGGCGAAGACTCATGGATGCTGGGTCGCAGGGCCTACGAGGTGAGCTGTCGGGCTCGCGACGCTGAAACGCCGCTACGGTCGAAGTTCGACCGATTCGCCCCCGCGAGCATGGGGCTCGCAATGGGTCCCCCGTCGACCGCACGCAGGGCGGGCGGTCGTTCGGCCAGGCGGACGGCAGTATACGGAACACCGCCCCGGAAGCGACCGCCGTCGCCGTGCGCGTCGCCTCCGCGCGCGGGTCCTCTGCGCAACTTGAAACGTTTGCGTCCGTTGCGTGTAGAGATGAGACGAGGCCAGCCCGCGCAGCCGCCCGCTTTCGGGCATGACGCCCAGAGGCGCGGATCGTTGACTTCGGATGTCGAGCGGCTAGACTCCGCTCATGTTTGGATGGCGGTTGTGCGCCCCTGATGGAGCCTCGGCCGCCTCGATGAACGCGCCGAACGGCCGAGCAGGGGTGGCGCACGTGAGAAACGGAACCGAATGTCTGTAGCCGAACTTCAGGAACTGGAAGAGATCAAGGGCCTCATGACCCGGGGCCAGCAGCTCGGCGTGCTGACCTACGCCGAGGTGTCGACGGCGGTCAGTGAGCTGGACCTCGACGAGGCCGACGTCGAGGAGCTGCACGGCTTCCTCGAGAGATCGGAGATCGAGCTCGTCGAGGAGATCGACCCCGCGACCGCGGCGAACAGCCAGGTCGAGCGGGCGCCGGACAGACGCACGCGGCGCAGAGCGAGAAGCACGCTCGATCTGAAGCCGGACATGACCACCGACTCCCTTCAGCTGTTCCTGAAGGACATCGGCAAGGTGCGGCTCCTGACCGCGCAGGAGGAGGTCGACCTCGCCAAGCGGATCGAGCGCGGCGACCTCGACGCGAAGCAGAAGATGGTCGAGTCGAACCTCCGCCTCGTCGTCTCGATCGCGAAGAACTACCGCAACCAGGGCCTGCCGTTCCTCGACCTGATCCAGGAGGGGACGCTCGGGCTCGTGCGCGCGGCCGAGAAGTTCGACTACCGCAAGGGCTTCAAGTTCTCGACCTACGCGACCTGGTGGATCCGCCAGGCGATCGCCCGCGCGCTCGCCGACAAGGCGCGCACGATCCGCATCCCGGTCCACGTGGTCGAGAAGCTGAACAAGATCGGCCGCGCCGAGCGCAAGCTCGTGACCGAACTCGGTCGCGAGCCGACCGCCGAGGAGATCGCCGACGTCACGGGGATCGACCCGGAGGAGGTCGACTCGATCAAGCGCTCGGCACAGGCGCCGGTCTCGCTCGAGAAGCCGGTCGGCGACGAGGAGGAGTCCGAGTTCGGCCAGTTCATCGCCGACGAGCGGGCCGAGTCGCCGTACGAGCGGGCGGCCGAGATCCTCACGAAGGAAGCCCTTCGCGAGGCGCTCGAGAACCTCTCCTACCGAGAGCGCCGCGTGCTCGAGCTGCGCTACGGCCTCGGGGGCGAGCATCCTCGCACGCTCGACGAGGTCGGCCGCACGTTCAACGTGACGCGCGAGCGGATCCGCCAGATCGAGAACCAGTCGCTGAAGAAGCTGCAGTCGCTCGCGGAGGCGCAGAAGCTCCGCGACGTCGCGTAGCCACCGCGGCGCACGATCCGTTTCTCGAAGGGCCCCGGCAGCTGCCGGGGCCCTTCGTCGTTCCGGGCCGCTCGCCGGCCGACCCACGGGCGGCCGCTCACACCACTTCAATTCGTGAAGTCTTGCGCTACCATCGGAGCTGGATGGCCTCCCCGAACGACAGCTGCCCCGTCTGCAGGACCGCCGACATCGTCTGCGGCAAGTGGACGCTGCTCGTGATCCGCGACCTCGCCGAGGGCAGGTCGCGCTTCTGCGAGCTGGAGCGCTCGCTGCGCGGCATCAGCCCGCGCACCCTCTCGCTGCGCCTGCGCGCGCTCGAGGAGGAGGGCATCGTCGCGCGCCAGACCTATCCCGAGGTCCCGCCGCGCGTCGAGTACGCGTTGACGGAGAAGGGCCGCGCGCTGATCCCGATCATCGACGGGATGCGCACCTACGGCACGCTCTGGCTCGGAGCGGACGGCGCCTGCGCGCCGGCCTCCTCCGACGAGCCCGAGATCGCCGCCGCCGCGGCGTAGCGGCACCCGCCGCGGCCCCGCCGCCGCGGGCCCCGCCACGCGCCACGTCACCGGTCGCGACCCGTCGGCTCGTTCGCTCCGAGCCCGCTCGCGCGCCTCATTGCTTGGCTACTTGACTAGTCGACTGGTGAAGGTAATACTGCCGCGCACCGTCGAACGGGTGGCCCCGGCACCCGTGGCCATCCGCAAGAGAGAGGGAAGAGGAATGCTCCGGATCCACGATGCCGTCTCGCGGCGTCTGCTGGGCCTGCTCGCCATCGCCGCGACGCTCGTCGCGGTCGCCGGCTGCGGCAGCTCATCCACGTCGTCGAAACCGGCCGCCAAGGCCAACCCGAACGGGAAGTTCACGATCGGCTACGACGTCTACTGGCTCGGCAACAGTTGGTCGGTCCAACTCGCCGAGGAGTTCAAGGCCGCCGCCGCACGCGACCAGGGACACATCAAGGACGTCGTCTACACGCAGTCCGACAACCAGGTCCAGAAGCAGATCTCGAACATCCAGTCGATGATCGCCCGCAAGGTCGACGCGATCATCATGACGCCGATCTCGCCGACCGCCTCGGTGCCGGTGATCGAGCAGGCGAAGCGCGCCGGGATCCCCGTGATCCTCGTCGCCGCGCAGTCGAACACGACCGACTACGCCTCCGACGTCCGCGCCGACGACGTCGTCTTCGGTCGCACGGGCGCCCAGTGGCTCGTCGACACGCTGCACGGCAAGGGCAACATCTACGCCCTCAACGGGCTCGCCGGGTACTCGACCGACACGCTCCGCTTCAAGGGCGCGCAGGAGGTCTTCAAGAAGTACCCCGGCATCAAGATCGTCGCCAACGCGCATGCCGCGTGGGACACCGCACAGGCGAAGACGGCGGTGTCGAACATGCTCGCATCGCATCCGAACGTCGACGGCGTCTGGTCGCAGGGCGGAGCGATGACGCTTGGCGCGATCCAGGCGTTCAAAGCGGCCGGCCACAAGCTCGTGCCGATGTCGGGCGAGAACTCGAACGGCCTGATGAAGGCCTGGAAGCAGCTGATCGACCAGGGCGACACGAGCTTCGACTCGATCGGGGTCGTCAACCCGACATGGGTCGGCGCCGAGGCGCTGACGCAGACGCTCGACGTGCTCGAGGGCAAGCCGGTCAAGAAGGACGATCTCGTCAACCCCGCCCCGATCACCGCCAAGACGCTCGACAGATACGCGCGCCCCGACCTGCCCGACAGCTTCTGGGTCAACACGAAGCTCGGCGATGCCGACGTCAAGAAGCTCTTCGCCCGCTGACGTCGCGCGCGCCGGCGCCGCCCCCGCGGGGGCGTCGCCGGCGCCGCTGCTCGTCTGCGATCGACTCGACAAGCGCTTCGGCGCGACGCACGCGGTGCGCGGCGTCTCGCTCGCGCTGGCACCCGGCCGGACGCTCACGCTGATGGGTGAGAACGGCGCCGGCAAGAGCACCCTGATGGCGATGATCGCCGGCGACCTGCGGCCGGACGGCGGGGCCGTGCGGATCGACCGCGACGCACGTCGCGAGACCGCCGTCGAGGTCGCCGTCGTGCACCAGGAGCTGAGCCTGTTCGGCAATCTGACGGTCGCCGAGAACGTCTGCATCGGGCGCGAGCCGCGCCGTCGCAGCGGGCGCATCGACAACCGCGCGCTGCGCGCGCAGGCGGAGGCGTCGCTCGCGCGCGTCGGCGTCGAGCTCGAGGTCGACGCCCCGGTCGAGCGGCTCAGCCCGGCCGAGCGCCAGCTCGTCGAGATCGTGCGCGCGGTCGCGCTCGATCCGGCGCTGCTGATCCTCGACGAGCCGACGTCGTCGCTCGAGCCGAGCCAGGTGGACCTGCTGTTCGAGGCGACCGAGCGCCTCAAGGCCGGCGGCACGTCGGTCGTGTTCGTCTCGCATCGGCTCGACGAGGTGTTCCGCTTCGCCGACGAGATCGCCGTGATGCGTGGCGGCGAGCTGGTCGCGTCGGGGCCGGCCGGGGACTTCACGCGCGACTCTCTCGTGAACGCGATGGTCGGGCGCGAGCTGGAGCAGCTCTATCCGCCCCGCGCCGTCGCGCGAGCTGCCGACGAGCGCCCGCTGCTGGCGCTCGAGGGCGTCGGCGGCCACGGCGTGCGCGACGTGACGCTCGCGATCCGGCCCGGCGAGATCGTCGGCGTCGCCGGACTCGAGGGCCACGGTCAGCACACCGTCGCGGAGCTCGCCGCCGGCGTGCTGCGGGCGCAGGAGGGACGCGTGCTCGTCGACGGCGAGGCGATCCGCCTGCGCAGCCCGCGCGACGCGATCGCGGCGGGGATCGCCTTCGTGCCGCCCGACCGGCGCGGCGCGGGGCTGATGCTGCCGCTCTCGATCGCGGAGAACCTGACGGTCGCGGCGGAGCACCGGCTGCACGCCCGCCGCGTGCTGCGGCGCGGCCGCGAGCGGCGCGCGATCGTGCCCGTCGCCGAGCGGCTGCAGCTGCGCTTCGCGTCGCTCGACCAGCGCGTCGGCGAGCTCTCCGGCGGCAACCAGCAGAAGGTCCTGTTCGGACGCTGGCTGCTGCTGCCGCATCTGCGCGTGCTGGTGCTCGACGACCCGACCCGCGGCGTCGACGTCGGCGCGCGCGCGGAGATCTACGGCATGCTGCGCGAGCTCACGCAGCAGGGCCTCGGCGTGCTGCTCGTCTCGACCGACATGCTCGAGCTGATCGGCCTGGCCGACCGCATCCACGTGATGTACGAGGGCGCCGTGCGCGGCACGGTCGCCGGCCACGACGCGACCCAGGAGGACATCATGAGCATCGCCGCCGGAGCGTCGCGATGAGCGCGCGCAGCGGTCCGCGCCGGCCCGCGGGCCTCGGCGCCACGACGCGCGCCGGGCTCAAGCCGGCGATCTTCGTCACGCTCGTCTCGGTGCTGGCGGTCGTCGTCGCCGCGATCGCGTCGGCGCCCTTCCGCAGCTCGACGAACGTCGAGTCGCTGCTGTTCCAGATGGCGCCGCTGCTGCTCGTGGCGGCCGGCCAGGCGACGGTCATCCTGATCGCCGGGATCGATCTGTCGGTCGGCTCGATGATGAGCCTCGCGACCGTCCTGGCGGCGTCCGGCTCGGCCTTCGGCAACAGCGCCGTCGCGGTCGTCGCGGTCGTGCTGCTGGTGGGGGCGATCGGCGGTCTCGCCAACGGCCTCGGCGTGCTCTCCGGCGTCAACCCGCTCGTGATGACGCTCGCGACCATGGCGGTCTTCAGAGGGGTCGCGCTGCTCGTGCTGGGCCAGCCGGGCGGCAGCGTGCCGAGCGGGCTGCTGACGCCGCTGACGAACGTCTACGGCCACGTGCCGCTGCCGTTCGTCGTCGCGCTCGTCGCGATCGTGCTGCTGTGGTTCGCGACCGCCGAGACGCGCTGGGGCCGCTCGCTCTACGCGACCGGCGCGGACGAGCGGCACGCCGCGAGCGCCGGCCTGCCGGTGCGACGCACGATCCTGACGGCCTACCTCGTCGCCGGTCTGTTCGCCGCACTCGGCGGGCTCGCCCTCGTCGCGCGGATCTACTCCGGCGACCCGCTCGTCGGCGATCCGTTCGCGCTCGACTCGATCACCGCGGCGCTGATCGGCGGAATCGCCGTCACGGGCGGCCGCGGCTCGGTGCTCGCGGTCGTGCCCGCCGTGCTGCTGCTGAGCCTGACCGACAACCTGCTGAACCTGTTCGGCGTCTTCAGCTACTGGCAGTACGTCGCGAAGGGCGTGATCCTGATCGTCACGCTGTGGGGCTACCACGCCGCCGGCTCGCCCTCCGGGCTGCTGGCGATGGCCCGCAGTGGCTGGCGCGCACGCGACGCGCGCGCAGCGCGGGGGACGAAGGCATGAGCGTGCTCTCGCCGAGGCGCCGCCGCGACGTCGGCGGACGGCTCGCGCGCCGGCGCGAGCTGCTCGTCAGCGTCGGGCTCGCGCTCGCGCTGCTCGTCGTCCTCGGCCTGGCGACGCCCGGCGGCTTCGAGCCGCGTCGCATCCTCACGATCCTGGGGCAGAACGCGCAGCTCGGGGTCGCCGCCGTCGGCCAGACGGTCGTGCTGCTGTCGGGCGGCCTCGACCTCTCGGTCGGGCCGGTGATGAACCTCGCGAGCGTCGTCTCGGGCACCGCCATGAACGGCAGCAACGGCGGGATCGCCGAGGGGATCGCGCTCGCGATCGCGGCCGGCGCGCTCGTCGGATTCGTCAACGGGTTGCTGATCACGCGCGCGAAGCTGCCGCCGCTGCTGGCGACCCTCGCGGTCGGCACGGTCGTGCAGGGCGGCTACTACGTCTATACGCAGGGGCAGCCGAAGGGCGGTGTCGCGCCCGGGCTGAAGGCGGCCGCCGACGGCCACGTGCTCGGCTCGATCGTGCCGTGGTCGCTCGTGCTGTGGGTCGGCGTCTGGGCGCTCGTCGCCTTCGCGCTCTACCGCACGACGTGGGGACGGCGCTTCTACGCGGCCGGCGCGAACCAGCGCGCCGCGCGGCTCGCCGGCGTCGCCGTCTCGCGCTACGTCGTCGGCGCCTACGTGCTGTGCGGAGCGTGTGCGGCCCTCGCCGGCGTGGCGTTGACGGCCTACACCGGCTCGCCGTCGGTAACCGGCGCGGACGCCTACACGTTGCAGACGATCTCGGCCGCCGTGATCGGCGGGGTCGCGTTCAGCGGCGGCGTCGGGCGCCTCGGCGGCACCTTCGCCGGCGTCGCGGTCCTCGTCTTCCTGTCGACGATCCTGGAGACGCTCAACGTCGCGTCTGCCGCGCAGTACATCGTCCAGGGCGTGGTGCTCGTGGCGATGATGCTCGTGAACCGCCGCCTGGCGGGCCAGGGACGACGAGGATGAGGAGGGGGGAGATGGAGGACCCGAAGGAGCTGTCGGTGCAGGACCTGACCGCGCTCGACGCGGACAGCGGGGTGCCGGCCTACCGCCAGATCGCCGACGGGCTGGAGGCGCAGCTCGCGTCCGTCGCGGTCGGTGCGCGGCTGCCGTCGGAGAGCGAGATCGCGAAGCGCTTCGGCGTCAGCCGCGGCACCGCCGTGCAGTCGCTGCGCGAGCTGGAGCAGCGGAACCTCGTCGTGCGCGTGCAGGGCCGTGGCACGTTCCGGTCGAGCCCGCCGCCCGGGCGCTTCACGCGCTCGCTCGACGCCGGCCGGCTGCCGAGCTTCACCGACGACCTGCAGCGCGCGGGGCACGCGACGCGCGAGCAGGTGCTGCGCTGCGAGCGCCTGCCGGCGACGGCGGAGGTCGCGGCCGCGCTGGGGCTCGCCGGCGGGGTGGAGGTGTGGTTGATCGAGCGGACCGTGCTGGCCGACGACATCGCCGTCGTCCACATCCGCTCGGCGCTGCGCGCCGACCGCTATCCGGAGGTCGATCGCGACGCGATCGCGATCAGATCGCTCTACGGCTTCCTCGAGGACCGCTACGGCCAGCCCGCGCGCCCCACCTGGGCGGAGGAGGAGTACAGCGCCTGCGATGCGAGCGCCGACCTCGCCGCCGAGCTCGGCGTGCCGGTCGAGCGCGCGCTGCTGTGCTCGCGCCGCGTCGCGTACCTGACCGACGGCCACGCGGTCGAGCTGGTGCTCAGCTACATGCGCTCCGACGCCTATCGCGTCCGCGTCACGCTGATGCCTGCGGACGGCGAGCGGACCGAGGCGAGCGGCGTCGAGCTGCGAGCGGACCTGCCGTGAGCGGGCCGCTCGTGCTAGGCCTCGACGTCGGCACCTCGAGCGTCAAGGCGCTCGTCCTCGACGGCGACGGCGCGGTGCGCGAGTGTCGCAGCGCCGAGCACGCGCTCGTGCGCGGCGGGAGCGGCGGCGCGGGCGCGGTCGAGGCCGAGCCCGAGGGCTGGTGGGACGCCGCCCGGCGCGCGATCGCGTCGCTCGAGACGCCGCCGTCCGCGTTCGAGGCGGTCGGTCTGACGGGCAACATGAGCTCCGTCGTGCTGATCGACGGCAACGGCGCGGTCCTGCGCCCGGCGCCGCTGCTCGCCGACGCGCGCGGCGGCGAGCAGCTGGCCGCGCTCGACGCGACGCTGCTGGCGGAGCTGGCGGACGGCTCGCGCAATCCCGTCAACGTCCTCTCGCCGCTCGGCACGCTGCTGTGGCTGCGCGAGCACGAGCCGGCCACGCTCGCGGCCGCCCGCAGCTGGCTGAGCGCGAAGGACTTCCTGCGGCTGCGGCTGACGGGGACGGTCGCGAGCGATCCGACCGATGCCCACAACGCGCTCGTCCACGATCCCGTCACCCGGCGCTGGCGCGCGGACCTGATCGCGCGCGCCGGCCTCGACCCCGCGATCTTCCCGCCGCTGCGCGACGCGGCCGAGATCGGTGGCAGCGTCACGGAGGCGGCCGCACGCGCGACCGGGCTCGCGCCCGGCACGCCGGTCGCCGTCGGCGCCGCGGACATGGCCGCCGCGGCGATCGGCGCCGGCGCGACCGACGGCGGCGCGCTGACGATCTCGCTCGGCACGTCCGTGACGATCATCGCCGCGCTCGGCGACGAGCCGTTCGAGCCCGCCTGGCACGGCAAGCTGACCTACCACCCGCTGCCGCTTGGCGCCGGCGGCTACGCGCTCGCCTCGCTCCTGACCGGCGGCCTCGCGCTCAACTGGCTCCGCACGCTCGCCGGCGAGCGCGCCGAGCTGCCCGCCGACCTCATACCCGACCCCGATGACGAGCTCGTCTTCGTGCCGCAGCTGGCGGGGACCGGGACGCCCGACTTCGAGCCGCGGATGCGCGGCTCGCTGCTCGGCCTGACGCCGCACACGCGTGCGCCGGAGATCGCCGGAGCGCTGTTCGAGGCGATCGCGTTCGAGCTCGCCGGGGTCGCGCGCCTGCTCGGCGCCGAGCGCGTGACGCAGGTCCGCGCGACCGGCGGCGGCGCCAACGTCGACAGCTGGGTCCAGGTGATCGCCGACGTGCTGGAGCAGCCGGTCGAGACGGTCGCGCACCCGGACGTATCGGCGATCGGCGCGGCGCTGCTGGCGCGGCGCGCGATC
>JAOPZA010000136.1 GCA_025964325.1 Conexibacter sp. | reverse complement strand
GCGCCTCGGTTCGGTTGATCCGGGGCCGATACGATCACGCACGTGAACGGCGTCGGCATCGACCAGCTCGAGATCGACCGCCTCGAGCAGGCGCTCGCGCGGCGGCCGCGGCTTGCCGAGCGGCTCTTCACGGCCGGCGAGCGCGCCTACGCGGCGCAGCGCGCGCGGCCCGGGCAACATCTCGCGGCGCGCTTCTGCGCGAAGGAGGCGGTCGCGAAGGCGCTCGGGCTGACGGCCTGGGATTTCCGCGACGTCGAGGTCGTGCGCGGCGAGGAGGGGCCGCCGCAGGTGCTGCTGCACGGCCTCGTCGCCGCCCACGCCGACGCGCTCGGCGTCGCGACCGTGCACATCTCGCTCACCCATACGCGCAGCGACGCGGCGGCGATCGCGATCCTGGGATGACCGCGCCGGAGAGCGAGCCCGCCACGCGCCGCCGCTTCCCGGACTGGCTCGAGCCGCTGCTCGACGCCGACCAGCAGCGCGCGCTCGACCGCTGGGCGATCGAGCAGCGCGGCGTGCCGGGCATCGTCCTGATGGAGCGCGCGGCGGACGGCCTCGCGCGCGTCACGGCCGCGGCCGTCCCGGAGGGCGAGATCGCGATCGTCTGTGGCAAGGGCAACAACGGCGGCGACGGCCTCGCCGCCGCGCGCCTGCTGCGCGAGGCGGGGCGGCAGGTCGACGTGATGCTGCTGCCCGAGCCGGACGAGTTGGAGGGCGACGCGCGCACGAACCTCGGGCGGCTCCCGGGCGCGCCGCCGCGGATCTTCAACCCCGGCGCGCTGTTCGAGGTCGCCGGCATCGTCGACGCGGTGCTCGGCACCGGCGCGCGCGGCGCGCCGCGCGGGCGCGCGCGCGACGCGATCGAGGCGATCTCGGCGGCCGGCGAACGCGGCGTCGCCGTCGTCGCCTGCGACGTGCCGAGCGGCGTCGACGCCTCGACCGGCGAGGTCGCCGGGGCGGCCGTCCGCGCGGACGCGACGGCGACCTTCCACGGCGGCAAGCCCGGGCTCTGGATCTCTCCCGGCAAGGACCACGCGGGCAACGTCACCGTCGTCGAGATCGGGATCCCGACGGACGAGCGGCCGCCGGGGCTCGAGCCCAGCTTCGGTCTGATCGACGGCCGCGTCCTCGACGAGCTGCCGCGCCGCGACGCGGGGGCGACCAAGTTCGACGGCGGCAGCGTGCTCGTCTGCGGCGGCTCGACCGGCCTCACCGGCGCTCCGTCGCTGTCGGCGGAGGCGGCGATGCGCGCCGGCGCCGGCTACGTCACCGCGCTGGTGGCGGCGTCGCTGAGCGTGATCTTCGAACAGCGCCTCGTCGAGGTGATGAGCGTGCCGCTGCCCGACGACCACGGCACGCTGACCGAGGACGCCGTCGAGCCCGCGCTCGAGCGCAGCGAGCGTGCCGACGCCCTCGTCCTCGGGCCCGGCCTCGGCCGGCCGTCGGCCCCGTTCGCGCGGGCGCTCGCGGCGCGCGTGACGCTGCCGCTGCTGCTCGACGCCGACGGCCTCAACGCCCACGCGGAGGCGCCCGAGCTGCTCGCGGCCCGCACGGCGCCGACCGTCCTGACGCCGCACGGCGGCGAGCTGGCGCGGCTGCTCGGGGTCGCGAACGACGCGGTGCGCGCACACCGGCTCGCGCTCGCGCGCGAGGCCGCCGGCCGCGCGAACGCGATCGTCGTGCTGAAGGGCGACGACACGATCGTCGCCTCGCCCGCGCCCGGCGATCCGGTCGCGATCAGCCGCGGCGGCGCTCCCGCCCTCGCGACCGCGGGCACGGGCGACGTGCTCTCGGGCGTGATCGGCGCGCTGCTCTCGCGCGGCGTCGATCCCTTCACCGCCGCCTGCGCCGGCGTCGAGCTGCATCGCCGCGCCGGCCGCCTCGTGGGGGAGCGCGTCGGCGTCGAGGGCGCGATCGCGCGGGACGTGATCGACGCGCTGCCGTCTGCTCGGACGGCTCGGTAGCGATGGCGCTCCGCGCGCTGGCCCGCGTCAACCTGGCCGCGATCGAACGCAACTGCCGCTTTCTGCGTGGCCAGCTGAGCGATGCGACGGCCCTCTGCGCGGTCGTCAAGGCGAACGGCTACGGGCACGGCGCCGTGCCCGCCGCACGCGCCGCGCTGGCCGGCGGCGCGACCTGGCTCGCGGTCGCCTCGGCCGGCGAGGCGGCCGAGCTGCGGGCGGCGGGAATCGACGCGCACGACGTCCCGCTGCTGACGCTCGGTGCGCTCGGCGACGAGGAGCTCGAGCTCGCGCTCGACGCCCCGGCCGACGTCGTCGCCTGGAGCGCGCCGTCGGTGGAGCGGCTCGAACGCGCCGCGGCGGCCGGCGCCCGGCGCCCGATCCGCGTCCACCTCAAGCTCGACGTCGGCATGGGCCGGCTCGGCACGCGCGACGCCGACGAGCTGCTGCGGCTCGCCGACCGCGTCGCCGCCGCACCGGGGCTGGCGCTCGTGGGCGCGATGACGCACTTCCCCAGCGCCGACGAGGACCTCGCCCTCACGCGCGCCCAGCTCGACGCCTTCCTTGCTTTCGGCGCGCGCCTGCGCGCGGCGCACCCGGACGTGCTGCTGCACGCCGCCAACAGCGCGGCGACGCTCGACCTGCCGCCCAGCCGGCTCGACATGGTCCGCTGCGGGATCGCCGTCTACGGCCTCGACCCCGCCAACGTCGACGCCGCCGCGCGCGGGCTCGAGCCGGCGCTCGAGCTGCGTTCCTACGTCGGCGCGCTGAAGCCGCTCGCCCCCGGGCAGACGGTCGGCTACGGCGCCCGCTTCGTCGCGCCCGGGGCGACCTGGATCGCGACGCTGCCGATCGGCTACGGCGACGGTCTGCGACGCGCCCTGTCCGACAACGCCGACGTGCTGATCGGCGGCCGCCGCTACCCGCTCGTCGGTCGCGTCAGCATGGACAACGTGACCGTCGACGTCGGCCCCGATCCGGTCGTCCGCCCGGGCGACGAGGCCGTCCTGATCGGCGCGCAGGGGGACGAGCGGGTCACGGCGGAGGAGCTGGCGCGGCGGATCGACACGATCAACTACGAGATCACGACCGCGCTGCTGCCGCGCGTCACACGCGCCCACCATCGCGACGGAGGACCGGCATGAGCGCGGAACCGCTCGCGCTCGTGCGCGAGGCGCTCGCCGGGACGAGCGCGTGGCTCGTCGGCGGCGCCGTGCGCGACCGCCTGCTCGGCCGCGACGGGGCGCCGCCGGACGTCGACGTGGCCGTCGGCGGCGACGTCGAGGCGGCCGCACGCACGCTCGCGCGCGCCGCGCGCGCGGCCGTCTTCCCGCTCTCCGAGGAGTTCGGCGCCTGGCGCGTGGTCGCACGCAGCGGCGCTTGGCAGGCCGATCTCGCGCCGCTGACCGGGGAGACGATCGAGCAGGACCTCGCCCAGCGCGACTTCACCGTCAACGCGATCGCCGAGCCGCTCGGGGGCGGCGAGCTGGTCGACCCGACCGGCGGACGCGCGGATCTCGCGGCGCGGCGGCTGCGGATGGTCTCCGCCGCCTCGCTCGCCGCCGACCCGCTACGTGTGCTGCGGCTGCCGCGCTTCGCCTGCGAGCTGGGGTTCGAGCCCGACCCGGCGACCGTCGCGGCCGCGGCCGACCACGCCGCGGGCCTGCGCCAGGTCGCCGCCGAGCGCGTCTTCGCGGAGCTGAAGCGGATCGTCGCCGCCCCCGACCCGCTCGCCGGCCTCGCGCTGATGGAGCAGGTCGGCGCGATGGCGGCCGTGCTGCCCGAGCTCTCGGCGCTGCACGGCGTCGAGCAGAGCCAGTACCACCACCGCGACGTGCACGGCCACACGCTCGAGGTGCTGGCGGAGACCGTCGCGCTCGAGCGCGACCCGGGGGCAGTCTTCGGCGAAGAGTACGGCGCCGCGATCGCCGCGCTGCTGGCCGAGCCGCTCGCCGACGAGCTGACGCGCGGCACGGCGCTGCGCTTCGGCGCCCTGCTGCACGACATCGCCAAGCCGCAGACCCGCGGGGTGACGGGGGAGGGGCGCGTCACGTTCCTCGGCCACGACGAGGAGGGCGCCGCCGTCGCGCGCGAGGTGCTGACGCGCCTGCACGCGAGCGAGCGGCTGCGCGCGCACGTCGCCGCGCTCGCCCGCCATCACCTGCGCCTCGGCTTCCTCGTGCACCGGCGACCGCTCACCCCGCGCGACGTCTACGGCTACCTGACGGCGTCCGAGCCCGTGAGCGCCGACGTCACGCTGCTGTCGGTCGCGGACCGCCTCGCGACCCGCGGCCGCAAGGCCGACGAGGCGATCGCGAAGCATCTCGAGCTGGCGCGGGAGCTGATCGGCCCGGCGCTCGCCTGGCAGGCCGGTCCGCCGCCGTCTCCGCTCGTGCGCGGCGACGACCTGGCCGACGCGCTCGCGATCCCGCGCGGGCCGGCGCTCGGACGGTTGCTGGAGGAGCTGGCGGCGGCGCGCTACGCCGGCGAGGTGACGACGCGCGAGGACGCGATCGAGCACGCGCGTCGCTGGCTCGCCGAGTCGACCGCCGGCGCCTGAGCAGCGCTGCTAGGTCGATGACGCGCGGCGGGAACTGCCTGCGCCCGAGCCGCTGCCGGCATCCGCGGGCGCGGACGGCGTGCGGCGCGCGAGATCCCGCACGATCCTCGAGCACAGCGCGATCGCGTCCTCGACGCTCGCGTGGTCGACGTTCTCGGCGACGTCCGTCGGCCAGTGGTAGTTGGCCGGCACCTTGAAGTCGTCGACCGACCCGATCGCGACGGTCGGGTAGCCGGCCCGCAGCGCGATCAGGCCGTCGGTCGAGTTGCGGAAGCGCATGCCCCGTCGCAGCTCGACGCCCGCCTCCTCCGCGCACGCGGCGACGTGGTCCTTGAAGTCGTCGGGATAGTCGCGCATCCACAGCATCCCCTCGCCCTCGATCAGCGCGAGGTGGGGAGATCCGACCGTGTCGACGCAGACGACGTGCGTGCGCGCCGGGTCGAGACGCGGGAAGTGCCGGCGCGCGAAGGCCTGCATGCCCTCCATCAGGCTCTCCTCCGAGCCGGTCGAGACGAGCAGCACCCGCAGGCCCTCGACGGGCCGCTCGGTCAGCTCGGCGGCGATCCCGAGCAGCGTCGCGACGCCGGTCAGGTTGTCGTTCGCGCCTGGTACCGCGCCGCGCGCGCCGATCTCGACGAACGTCGCGGCCGAGCCGAGCGCGAGCACGGCGCCGGCCTTCAGCAGCCGCCGGCGGCCGCCGAGCGCGCCGAGGGCGACCAGCAGCGGGCCGGCGAACACCGGCGCCATCACCGGCGGCGAGGTCTGCGTGCGCTCGAGCAGGCGGGGGAAGCGTCTCCCGAAGAACGGCATCACGCCCGGGTGGAAGAGCAGGCTCCAGTGCGCGGCGTCGTGGTGTGCGACGAGCACGACGGTGCGCGCCCCGTTCGGGTCGCCGGTCTCGGCGACGACGTTCCAGGTCGCCCGCTGCGGCAGGAAGCGGCGGCGGAACCACAGCGAGCCTCCGCCGACGTCGTCCCAGATCGCGGCCGCCGCGAAGGCGCCGGCGGCCGCGGCGAGCCGCCGCCGTCTGCGGCCGCCGCCGAGGGCGAGCAGGCCGGCGGCGCCGGCGAGCGCGTTCGGGATCCCGAGCGGGAACCAGTAGCCGCCGTGCGCGCGCTCCTCCTCGACCTCCGCGCTCGCGCCGAACTCCTGCAGCCGGGCGGCGATCCAGCCGGCCGCCTCGCGCTCGCCCGGCGAGGCGGAGGGGCGGTCGATCGCCGCGAGGTGGGCGATCGCGTCGCGCAGGTGACGGTGGTCGGGCACCCCGCTGAGGCTACCGGTTCGTGTCCGCGGTCCATCAGCCCTGGACCGCCCGCCACGGCGATCCATCCACGACCAGCGGCGAATCCAAGCTAAGCTGCGCTGCGTGGCGACCGCCGACGACTGCATCTTCTGCAAGATCGCCGCAGGCGAGCTGCCGGCGACGATCATCGACGAGGACGAGCGCACGCTGGCGTTCATGGACATCGCGCCCGCGACGCCCGGCCACGCGCTCGTGATCCCGCGCCGCCACTCGCGCGACCTGCTCGAGATCGGCGCCGAGGACCTGCAGGCCTGCGTCCTCGCCGCCCAGCGCCTCGCGCGGCGGATGCACGAGCGGCTCGACGCCGACGGCGTCAACCTGATCAACTCGTGCGGCGCGCGCGCCTGGCAGACGGTCTTCCACTTCCACGTGCACGTGATTCCGCGCTACGCGGACGATCCGCTGAAGCTTCCGTGGTCGCCGACGCCGGGCGATCCGGAGGCGATCGCCGAGCTCGGCGACGAGCTGCGGGCCTGAGAGCCGCTCGCGGAATCAGCCGCGTGACGGTACTTCCGTGACCACTTCGTGTTGAATGAGCACATGAAGCGCATTCTCCTTGGCGTGGCCGCGCTCGCCTGCACCCTCGGCGCCGCCGCCCCCGCAGCCTCCGCAAAGACCTACGAACTGGGCTCCAGCACGGTCCCAGCGACGACCAGCTGCCCCACCAGCTGCTTCGTCGTCACCAGAACGACCGCGCTGGAGGTCGCCACCGCTGGCAAGAACTACCCGACGACGGTGCCGCACGACGGCCGTGTCGTCGCCTTCACGCTGCAGCTCGGCTCGCTCAGCGACAAGCAGATCCACTTCTTCAACTCGACGTACGGCGGCACCTCGCGCGTGCAGATCACGGTCCTCCACCAGACCAAGGACCAGGTCGCGAGACGCGCCTTCAGCGTCACCGCGCAGAGCGAGATGTTCCGCATCCAGCCGTTCTTCGGCGCCACGACCCTGTGGCCGCTCGCGACCTCGCTGCCGGTCAAGAAGGGCGACCTGGTCGCGCTGACGGTGCCGACGTGGGCGCCGATCCTGGCGGTCAACCTCGACAAGACGAACGGCTGGCGCGCGAGCCGCGCGACCGGCTGTCGTGACCTGCTGACGCAGACCGCGCAGCAGATCGTCGGCAACGAGGCGCAGTACAAGTGCCTCTACCAGACCGCTCGGCTGACGTACTCGGCGACGATGATCTCGACGCCCGTCGCGCCGAAGCCGCCGACGACCAAGACCACGCCCGCGAAGTAGGCGCGTCGTCGTCCTCAGCCCGCGTTCGCGACGTGCGAGCGCGGGCTAGCATTCGCTCGGTGAGCACCACGGGATGGATCTTCCTCGTGGGCATGCGTGTCTTCGATCTCGGCGGCATGGTCATCTGGCTGGTGTGGTTCTTCCGCCAGAAGGACGAGCCGGACGACGACTGGTGGGACGAGGGCGGAGGCGGTGGCGGCGATCCGCCATCCTCGCCGAGCGACGGCCCGCGTGGCCCCGGCCTCGACCTGCCGCTGCCGGATGCGGGCCCGTGGCCGGATCGGCTGCGCGATCACACCTCGGCGCCGAGGCGGACGGTCGAGCGGCGCGCCGATCCGGCTCGCCGCGAGCCGCTGCGCGAGCAGGACCCGGCGCGGACGTCGCCCTGAGCGGACGGCTGCTCCCCCGAGCTGAGCGCATGGCTGCGTCGCGCCGTGCGCGCTCAGGGCGCGCGGTGGGCGCTCAACAGGCGCCGGGGTTCTGCGCGCAGAAGCTCTGGTAGTCGGGGGAAGCGCCGCCGCCGTTCCCACCGCTGGAGCCGGTGCTCGTGCCGGCGCCACCGCCGTTGTTCGTCGCGCCGCCGCCGCCGCCGTTCGTGGTGGCGCCGCCACCGCCGGTCGTGCCGGTGCCGCCGCTGGTGCCCCCGCCACCGCCGCCGCCGCTGGTGCCGCCCGACGTGCCCGACGTGTCGGTTGGGCTGCTGCTCGAGTCGGTCGAGGCGGAGGAGGAGGACGACGAGGAGCTGCTGCTGCTCGAATCGGTCGACGTCGTCGAGGTGGTCGGCGTCGTGATCGTCGTGGACGTCGTCGTCGCGGTCGTCGAGGCCGGCGCCGGCAGCGCGTCAGCGCCAGTCGGAACGGTCAGCGGCGGTGTGTCGAGCGTCCCGGCCGCGGTCGTGCCGCTGCCGCCGCAGGCGGAGACGCCGAGCGCGACCAGCAGGCCCGCCGCGAGCGCGACGAGCAACAGGGCGGGATGCGTGCGGCGAGGCACGACGAGCGACGAAGGGCCGGCTAGCCGCCGACCGGGATCGGCGTCATGCGGCGGCCGCACGTGGGGCAGTCGTTGAGGTCCTTCGGCGCGAACTGGTCGCACCAGTTGCAGACGCGAAGGTTCTCGACCGACCACGGCAGGTCCGACGGGGAGGGAGCGAGCGGAAGCAGCTGAGCGACGACCTCGAGCTCCTCGCCGGTCTCCCGGTCGACGTAGGTCTCGCCGGGGACGGCCTCGAGCACGATCTCGCGCCCCGTCGAGGGGGTCCGCATGCGGTAGCGCTGAAGAAGACTCATCGCCGGAAATGGTACCAACGGACCCGGTTAGGACGCGGCGCCGCGCCGGGTTCGCGCGGCGCCGCGTACGCTTGCTCGCATGCGCGTGCTGATCTTCCATGGCTACCTGCTGGGCGGGACCGGCTCGAACGTGTACAACGCGAACCTCGCCGCCGCGCTCGTCCGCCTCGGCCACGAGGTCCACCTGTTGAGCCAGGAGCGCCGGCCCGAGGCGCTGGCGTTCGTCGACGCGGTCGGCGACTGGGACGGCGGCGAGCTCGCCGTGCGAACGCTGCGCGAGCCGGTCCGCTGCACCGTCTACCGGCCGCGGCTGGCGGGCGTGCTGCCGGTCTACGTGGCCGATCGCTACGAGGGGATCGAGGCGCGCCCCTACCCGGAGCTGAGCGACGCGGAGGTGGAGGCGTACGTCGCTGCGAACGTCCGTGCGGTGCGCGACGTCGCGGCCCGCGCGCGCCCCGAGGTCGCGCTCGCCAACCACCTCGTGATGGGACCGCTCGTGCTCGCCCGCGCGCTGGCCGCGAGCAACGAACCGACGCCCTATGCGGTCAAGATCCACGGCAGCGCGCTCGAGTACACGGTCAGACCGCATCCGCGCTTCCTGCCGGCCGCGCGGGAGGGGCTCGCCGGTGCCCGCGCCGTGCTCGTCGGCTCGCGCCACGTCGCCGAGAGCCTCTGGGCCGCGCTCGAGGACCCGCAGCTGCCGGCGCGCACGCGGCTCGGACCGCCGGGCGTCGACATCGCACGCTTCCTGCCGCGCGAGCCGGCCGCCGCCCGCGCCGGCCTCG
>JAOPZA010000093.1 GCA_025964325.1 Conexibacter sp. | reverse complement strand
TGCGGCTCGCGGCGCCGCCGCCGCGTGCCGCCGCGGCACCGGCGAGCGGCCGCGCGACCGCCTCCTCGACGAGCGTGTTCCAGGCGCCGCAGCCGGGACATCTGCCGTGCCAGCGCGGCGTCTCGTGGCCGCACTCGGAGCAGACGTGGATCGTGGTCGGGCGCGCCATCGGACGTTCCAGGGTACGCGCGGGTGTGGACGGTCTGGGCCCCGAGCCGCCAGTGCCCGCGCGAAGCAGCTGATGACAACCCGTCTTCGCGCCCATAGGGCGTACGAACCAGTCGTCATCGGCGGGTGCCCGCCGTTCGCGTCCTGGATCCCGGGCGCGAGCTTGCCTAGCCCTCCGGGCGGGGGACCCCGCCGGCGCGGACGCAGGAGTCGAAGCCCGACTCCTTGTGCGCGGCGTCGCAGAACGGCTTGCGGCGCGAGTGGCCGCAGCGGCACAGCACGAGCGGGCGGCCGTCGTCCTCGACCGGGATCTCGTTCCCCTCGGGATCGACGAGGCGCACCGGACCGCTGACCTTGTACGGCCCGTTGTCGCGCACCTTGATCTCGACGCGGTCGTCGTCGCTCATCGGCGACACGCTAGCGCGCCCGACCGGCTCGCGACCGCCCGCAACGCAGACGGGGCGGCTCCGAAGAGCCGCCCCGTCGGCGACAGCAGACGTCTGTTCGCTTAGGACTCGTCGGTCGGCTGCGCCGACTCGTCCGAGCCCTCGGCCGCGTCGGAGGACCCCTCGTCGGAGGAGCCGCCCTCGGCGCCGACGCCGACGGGCGTCGGAGCCGGCTTCGGCTGGACGATCTCGATCGAGACCTCGCGCTCGTCGCCCTCGGGCGCCTTGTCGACCATCACGGTCGCACCGGGCGTCAGCTCGGACCGCAGCACGAAGTCCGCGAGCGGATCCTCGATGTAGCGCTGGATCGCGCGCCGCAGCGGACGGGCACCCATCGACGGGTCCCAGCCTCTGTCGACGAGCAGGTCCTTCGCCTCCTCGCTCAGCTCCAGCTGCAGCTCGCGCTCGGCAAGCGAGGCGCGTATCCGCAGCAGCAGCAGCTCGACGATCTCCTTGATCTCGTCCTTCGCCAGCTTGTGGAAGACGATCACGTCGTCGATGCGGTTGAGGAACTCGGGCCGGAAGACCTTTCTCAGCTCGCCCATGATCCGGTTCTTCATGTCGTCGTACGTGATGCCGGTCTCGTCGTCCGAGACCGCGAAGCCGAGCGGAGTGTTCCGCGCGATCTCGCTCGCACCGATGTTCGACGTCATGATCACGATCGCGTGGCGGAAGTCGACGGTGCGCCCCTGCGCATCCGTCAGCCGCCCGTCCTCGAGGATCTGGAGCAGGATGTTGAAGACGTCCGGGTGGGCCTTCTCGATCTCGTCGAGGAGGAGCACCGAGTACGGCTTGCGCCGCACGGCCTCGGTCAGCTGGCCGCCCTCGTCATACCCGATGTAGCCGGGAGGCGAGCCGACGAGCCGCGAGACCGCGTGCTTCTCCATGTACTCCGACATGTCGATCCGGACCATCGCGTCCTCGTCGCCGAAGAGGAACTCGGCGAGCGTACGCGCCAGCTCCGTCTTGCCCACGCCGGACGGGCCGAGGAAGATGAAGGAGCCCGTGGGCCGCTTCGGATCCTTCAGCCCGGCACGCGAGCGACGGATCGCTCTCGAGATGACCTCGACGGCGGCGTGCTGGCCGATGACGCGCTTGTGGAGCTCGTCCTCCATGCGCATCAGCTTCGCCGTCTCCGCCTCGGTCAGCTTGAAGACGGGGATGCCGGTCCACATCGAGACGATGTCGGCGATCTCCTCCTCGCCGATCGAGGGGCGCTCGCCGGACTCGCCGGACTCCCACTGCTCCTCGAGCTCGCGTCTTCTCTGCGTCAGGCGCCGCTCGGAGTCGCGCAGGTTCGCGGCCTTCTCGAACTCCTGCGCCTCGATCGCGGCCTCCTTGTTGCGCCGCGTCGTCTCGATCTCCTCTTCCAGGTCGCGGTAGACCGGCGGGGAGGTCATCGACTTGATGCGCATGCGGGACGCGGCCTCGTCGATCAGGTCGATCGCCTTGTCCGGCAGGAAGCGGTCGGAGATGTAGCGGTCGGCGAGATCGGCCGCCGCGGTCAGCGCCTCGTCGGTGATGTTCACCTTGTGGTGCTGCTCGTAGCGGTCGCGCAGACCCTGGAGGATCTGGAACGTCTCGTCGGTCGACGGCTGGTCGACGCGGATCTGCTGGAAGCGCCGCTCCAGCGCGGAGTCGCGCTCGAGGTACTTGCGGTACTCGTCCAGCGTCGTCGCGCCGATCGTCTGCAGCTCGCCTCGCGCCAGCGCCGGCTTGAGGATCGAGGCCGCGTCGATCGCGCCCTCGGCCGCGCCTGCGCCGACGAGGTTGTGGAGCTCGTCGATGAACAGGATGATGTCGCCCCGCTGGGTGATCTCCTTCATCACCTTCTTGAGGCGCTCCTCGAACTCACCGCGGTACTTCGACCCGGCGACGAGGGCCGCGAGGTCGAGCGTGTAGATCTGCTTGCCCTTGAGGAGCTCGGGCACGTCCGCATTCGTGATGCGCTGTGCGAGGCCCTCGACGACGGCGGTCTTGCCGACGCCGGGCTCACCGATCAGGACCGGGTTGTTCTTGGTGCGGCGCGAGAGGATCTGCATGATCCGCTCGATCTCGGTCTCGCGGCCGACGACGGGGTCGAGCTTGCCGTCGGAGGCGAGTCTCGTGAGGTTCCGACCGAACTGGTCGAGCAGCTTCGAGGACTTCTTGCCCTCGCCCTGCGCCCCTGCTGCGGCGCCGGCGCCACTCCCGCTGCCACTGCCCTGGCGACGACCGCCGGGACCGGAGAGCATGCGGATGACCTCGTTGCGGATCTTCTCGGAGTCGGCGTCGAAGTCGAGCAGGATGCGCGCTGCGACGCCCTCGTTCTCACGGACGAGTCCGAGCAGGATGTGCTCGGTGCCGATGTAGTTGTGCCCGAGGCTGAGCGCCTCGCGCAGGGCCAGTTCGAGAACCTTCTTCGCGCGCGGTGTGAACGGGATCTGACCGGAAGTGACTTCCTCGCCGGATCCGACGATGCGCACGACTTGTGCACGCACGCGCTCCACGGTGATGTCGAGGCTCTCGAGGACACGAGCTGCCAGGCCCTCTTCCTCCCGCAGGAGGCCGAGGAGGATGTGCTCCGTGCCGATGTAGTTGTGCTTGAGCGTCCGGGCCTCCTCTTGTGCGAGGACGACCACCTGGCGGGCCCGCTCTGTGAATCGCTCGAACATGAAAGTGCTGCTTCCTTCCCCTACTGGGTGCGGCGGCGGGTTCGTATGAAGGGATGCGAAAGCGTCCGCCCTCTCGGATCATCGACCGCGGAGGCCTCGATGACGAGTGGTCGGATTCGTTCGCCGGGCATAGCTCAGTCTACCAACCGCCCCGTACCCCTTTTCGACCACCCCAATGTGCCGCTAACACATGCCATCGTCGCCGGTCACCGCGACGGGCGCGCATCGCCCGCAGGTTTCGCCCTCTGGGCGAATCCCTGCCAAGCGAAACAAGCGCTCAGCGCGCAGTCTCGCCCTCGTCGCGCATCGCCGGGAACAGCACGACCTCGCGGATCGTGCGCTGCCCGGTCAGCACCATCACGAGCCGGTCGACCCCGAGCCCGACGCCGCCCGTCGGCGGCATCCCCTGCTCGAGCGCCTGCAGGAAGCTCTCGTCGTAGGGCTGCGCCTCCGCGTCGCCGGCGGCCGCGTCGGCGCGCTGCTGCTCGAAGCGGCGGCGCTGCTCGTCGGGGTCGTTGAGCTCCGTGAACGCGTTCGCCAGCTCCATCCCCTGGGCGTATGCCTCCCACCGCTCGACGAGGCGCTCGTCGTCGCGGTGGCGCTTGGCGAGCGGCGACAGCTCGACCGGGTAGTCGGTCAGGAAGGTCGGCTGGATCAGCGTCGGCTCGACGTGCTTGGAGACGAGCTCGTCGACGAGCTGCGCCCACGTGTCCTCGGGCGGGACCGTCAGGCCGCGCGCCGCCATCGCGGCGGCGAGCGCGTCGCGGTCGTGCGCGGCAAGGATGTCGATCCCGGTGCGCGAGCGGATCGCCTCGGTCAGCGTCTCACGCCGCCACGGCGGCGTGAAGTCGAGCTCGCCCGCGTAGCCGGCGGCCCCCGCGGCCGCGGCGACGAGCTGCTCGGTGCGCGTCGCGACGTCGCCGTAGTCGGCGTAGGCCTCGTAGAACTCGAGCATCGTGAACTCGGGGTTGTGCTTGTGCGAGACGCCCTCGTTGCGGAAGTCCTTGCCGAGCTCGTAGACGCGCTCGAGGCCGCCGACGATCAGCCGCTTGAGGTACAGCTCGGGCGCGATCCGCAGGAACAGCTCGCGGTCGAGCGCGTTGTGGTGGGTCGTGAAGGGGCGCGCGTTGGCGCCGCCGTAGAGCGGCTGCAGCACGGGCGTCTCGACCTCGACGAAGCCGGCCTCGTCGAGCCCGCGGCGCAGCGCCGAGACGATGCGGGCGCGCGTCACGAAGCGCGCGCGGGCGTCCTCGTTGCCGATCAGGTCGAGCTCGCGGTGACGCAGGCGCGTCTCGACGTCCTGGACGCCGTGGTGCTTCTCGGGCGGCGGGCGCAACGACTTCGCCAGCAGCGTCCAGTCCTCGACGCGCAGCGAGAGCTCGCCGCGGCGCGAGCGGAAGACGGTCCCGTCGACGCCGATCAGGTCGCCCAGGTCGAGGCCCACGAGGCGATCGAGCGACGCCTGGCCGAGCACGTCGACGCGGGCGTGCAGCTGGATCCGGCCGGAGCGGTCGACGAGGTCCAGGAACGCGGCCTTGCCGCCGCCGCGGCGGGCCGCGAGGCGACCGGCGACGCGATAGCGGGCGTCGGCCTCGGCGCCGTCGGCGAGGTCCTCGTGCGCGGCGCGCACGTCGGCCGTCGGCACGACGCCGTCGAACTCGGGCGGGAAGGGGTCGATCCCCTCGGCGCGCAGGCGCTCGAGCTTGCGCCGGCGGGCGGCCAGCAGCTCGGGCAGGCCCTCGCCGCCGGGCGTCGGAACCGTCGCCTCGTCGTCGGGGGCGGCCATCGGAGCCTCGACCGCGCTAGCGGACGCCGACGTCGATCTTCGTGATCGTCAGCTCGCGCTTCTTGCCGTTCGGCAGGGCCACGGGCACGACGTCGCCCAGCTTGCGCCCGATCAGCGCCTTGCCGACCGGCGACTCGTTCGAGAGCTTGCGCTCGGCCGGGTTCGCCTCCGCCGAGCCGACGATCGTGTACGTGTCGGCCTTGCCGGTGGCGGAGTCCTTGACGTGCACGACGGAGCCGACGTTGACGACGTCGGTGTTGAGGTCGGAGGAGTCGATCACCGTCGCGGCGCGCAGTCTCTCCTCCAGGCTGGCGATCTTCGACTCGAGCATCGCCTGCTCGTTCTTCGCGTCGTCGTACTCGGCGTTCTCGGAGATGTCGCCGAACTCGCGCGCCTCCTTGATGCGAGCTGCGACCTCGCGACGCTTCTCGGTCGACAGATGCTCCAGCTCCGTCTTGAGCTTGGCGAGACCGTCCGGCGTGAGGATGACGTCCTTGGGCATGAGCGTGACCTTGGCGTTGCGAGTGTGCAAAGGCGCCGGCTGAAGCAGAAAAAAGCCCGCATCTGCGCGGGTCATCGATGCATCCAGCTCGGCGGGCGGGCAAGTATAGCTCGTGGCCGGCGCGGCCCGGGAAAGCCCCGCCGGGCCGCTGCGGCGGCCGGCCGAGCTTCAGGCGATCGCCGCCAGGACGGGCTCGCGGAAGGCGGCGCGCGCCTCGGCCGTGGAGGTCGAGCGCTGGAGCCGGTCCTGCAGCGCGTGGTCGCCGCCGAGCCGCTCGACGTACCACGGGTAGAACTTGCGCAGGTACCGTGCGGCACGGCCCTCGCCGAGGTGCTCGACGGCGCGCTCCAGCACCCAGTCGACCTCGTCGAGGACCTCCTCGCGCGTCGGCTCGCCCTCGCGCGTGCCGAGCACCTGCTCGAACAGCCAGGGGTTGCCGAGCGAGCCGCGGGCGAGCAGGACCGCCGCCGCGCCCGTTCGCTCGAAGACGTCGAGCACCCGCTCGCGGTCGCGCAGGCCGCCGGAGATCAGGACCGGCACCGGCAGCTCCTCCACCAGCTCGCGTGCGAGCTCGTAGTTGGGGGTGCCTCTGTGCTGCGCGGACGCGTGGCGGGGATGGATGCAGAGGCCGGCGATCCCGGCCTCGGCGACGAGCCGGTGGGCGAGGTCGACGCCCTCGCGATCGCCCGGGCGCAGGCCCGGACGGAGCTTGACGGTGACCGGCAGGCCGCTGCCCTCGTGTGCCGCGCGGGCGATCGCGACGGCGCGGTCGGGATCCTTCAGCAGCGCGGCGCCGGCGCCCGTCTTGCAGACCTTCGGCACCGGGCAGCCCATGTTCAGGTCGATCAGGTCGACGCCCAGCTCGGCGACGCGCGCCGCGGCCGAGCGCATGATCTCGGGGTCGCTGCCGAACAGCTGGAAGGAGACCGGCCCGGTCGCGCGCTCGTCCGGGTGGACGCGCAGCAGCTCGGTGCAGGTTCTCTCGTTGCCGTAGTGGATCGCGTGGCTCGAGACCATCTCCGAGACGGCCAGGCCGGCGCCGTAGCGCTTCGCCTGGAGCCGCACGAACCAGTTGCCGATGCCGGCCAGCGGCGCCAGCACGACGCGGTTCGGCACCTCGACGCCGCCGAGCGTCCAGGAGTCGGTCAGGGAGCGGGTCACGGGACCCATCGTAGAACGGCCCGGTCCTGACGCGCGGATCGGCGTGGCTGGCAAGGACGCAGGGAGCGTGGTGGGCGCTAGCCCACGAGCGACCGAGGACGCGGCCAGGCGCGTCGAGACGCTCGTCAGTTCCGTTCCCAGATCAGGCGGAGGCCAGTCAGGGTGAGGAAGTCGTCCATCTCGTCGATCTCCTCGGTGAACGGGACGATCGCGCCGGCGAGGCCGCCGGTGGCGATCGTCGCGGTCTCGGCGCCGAGCTCGTCGCGCAGCCGCCGGACGATCGCGTCGACGAGGCCGGCGAAGCCGTAGACGACGCCGGAGCGGATCGCGTCGACGGTCGTCTTGCCGATCAGCGTGCGCGGCGCGACGAGGTCGATCTTCGGCAGCGCGGCCGCGCGCGAGGCGAGCGCCTCGAGCGAGATCTCGACGCCGGGGGCGATCACGCCGCCGAGGTACTCGCCGTCGTGCGAGACCGGGTCGAAAGTGATCGCGGTGCCGAAGTCGACCACGACGCACGCCTCGCCGATGCGGTCGAACGCGGCGACCGCGTTGACGAGCCGGTCGGCGCCGATCTCGCGCGGGTTCTCGTAGCGGATCGGCATGCCGGTGCGGATCCCGGGGCCGACGACGAGCGTCTCGTGGCCGAGGTAGCGCTCCCCCGCCTGCCGCCACTCGGCCCCCAGTTGCGGCACCGTCGAGGAGACGGCCGAGGCCTCGAGGTCGGCGAACGACAGCCCTCGCAGGCCGAGCAGGTTGCTGAGCTTCGCGCCGAGCTCGTCGGCCGTCTGCTCGCGCACCGTCGCGTAGCGCCAGTGCTGCACCAGCTCGGTTCCCTCGAAGGTCCCGAAGTGGGTCTGCGTGTTGCCGACGTCGACGACGAGGAGCATGGGCTAGGCGAGCGGCAGCGGGTCGCCGGCGCGGCGGACGTCCTGCTCGCCGGCGGGCAGCGCGGCGAGCGCGTCGGTGAGTCGCCGGCCGTCCGGGGTGGTCAGCGCGGGCTCGAGCTCGAGCAGCGGCACGAGCACGAAGCGGCGGCTCGCGACCTCGCGATGCGGCAGCCGCAGCCGCTCGGAGGCGTACTCGAGCTCGCCCAGCAGCAGCAGGTCGACGTCGATCGACCGTGGTCCGTGTCTGACGTAGGCGGCCGAGTCGGCGGCGGGCCGCCCGAGCGCGCGCTCGACGTCCTTGCAGGCGTCCAGCAGCGCCTCCGGATCGTGCTCGGTGGCGACGCGCAGGCAGGCGTTGAGGAAGTCAGGCTGGTCGAGCAGCTCGCCGACCGGCTCGGTCTCGTAGGTCGAGGAGGAGGCGAGCACGCGGACGCCGCGCGACGGCAGCGCCGCGACCGCGGCGGCGAGGTTGGCGCGCGGCTCGCCGACGTTCGAGCCGAGGCCGAGGTAGCCGATCTGCTCGGGCACGGCGTGCTAGTCGTCGGCCTCGCGGAAGACCTCGACCGAGACCTCCTGCACCGGCAGCGGGATCGGCGGCTCGGGCTTGGCGGCCTTGACCCAGACCGTCTCGGCCTCGTACTGGTCGAGCAGCCGGTCGGCGATCGCGCTGCAGAGCCGCTCGAGCGTTCTGTACGAGCGCTGCTGCGCGACGAGTGCCACGACCTGGCAGACCTCGCCGTAGTCGATCGTATCCTCGACGCGGTCGGTGATCGTCGCGTCGCACTCGCCGACCTCGAGCCGCAGGTCGAGGACCAGCCGCTGGCCGACCTCACGCTCCGCGGCGCTGACGCCGTGATGGGTGTAGAGCGAGAGCCCGCTGATCTCGATCGTGACGACGGGCTCGGAGGGCTCGTCGTCCTCTAACTCGTCGTCGATGTCGTCGTCGAACTCGTCGGTCGCGTCGTCGTCGTCAGCCATGTCTGGCGGACCGTAGCAGCCGCCACCTCGAGGGCGTCTCTGACCGGTCCGACGTCGTGGACGCGGAAGACTGACGCGCCGTGCAGGAAGGCGAGCAGGTTGGCCGCGATCGTCGCCGCCAGCCGGTCTCCGACCTCGCGTCCGGTGATGCGGCCGAGGAACGACTTGCGCGAGACGCCGATCAGCAACGGGCGGCCGAGCGCCGCCAGCTCCTCGAGGCGGCCCAGCAGCTCGAGGTTGTGCTCGACGGTCTTGCCGAAGCCGATCCCGGGATCGAGCTGGATCCGCTCCTCCGGGATGCCGGCGGCGACGGCGAAGGCGAGCCGCTCCTCGAGGAAGGCCTTGACGTCGGAGACGACGTCGTCGTAGCGCGGGTCGCGCTGCATCGTGCGCGGCTCGCCGAGCATGTGCATCAGGCAGCAGTCGGCGCCGCGTTCGGCGACCAGCTCGGCGATCCCGGGATCGTGGCGGAAGGCGGTCACGTCGTTGACGTAGGTCGCGCCGGCGTCGAGCGCCGCGCGCGCGACCGTCAGCTTCGACGTGTCGACCGAGATCTGCGCCCGCGCGCCGCCGGCGACGAGGGCCTCGATCACGGGGACGACGCGCCGCGTCTCCTCCGCTGCCGCCACCGACGCGGCGCCGGGCCGCGTCGACTCGCCGCCGAGGTCGAGGATGTCGGCCCCCTCGGCCTCCAGCTCACGCGCATGCGCGACGGCCGCCTCGGCATCGAGGTAGCGCCCGCCGTCGGAGAACGAGTCGGGCGTCACGTTGACGACGCCCATCACGCGGAAGGGAGCGGTGGAGTCCATCGTCCTCATCGTGCCACGCGAGCTACACGCACGCCCCCTGGCGGCGGATCGGTGTGCCTGGCAAGGACGCAGGGAACGTGGTGGGCGCTAGCCCACGAGTCGGCACCGCCGGCGAAGCCGGTGGTGAGGACGCCGCCAGGCGCGCCGAGGCGCGCCAGGGTCAGGCGAGTTCCGGCTTCTCGGGGAGATCGAGGCCGCGTGCCTCGGCGGTCCCACCGGCCAGGCCCGGGCGCGGCAGCGGACGCGGCACGTCGCGGCCGCGCTGCTCCGGCGTCGCCGACGTCGGCAGCTCCGGCGGCGGCGCTGCGGCCGCGCCGAAGACCTCTTCCTCGCTGCGGCCGTCGAGGAGGGCGATGAACTCCTCCTTCTCGATCGTCTCGCGCTTGATCAGGATCTCGGAGATGTAGCTCAGCGACTCGTGGTGGGTCGCGAGGATGTCCCGCGCCCGCTGGTGCGCGCCCTCGACGATGCGGCGGATCTCGTCGTCGATCTCGCGGGCGACATCGTCCGAGTAGTCGGGCTCGGAGTTGAACTCGCGGCCGAGGAACGGCTGGCCGTGGTCGTGGCCGAAGACGCGCGGCCCGAGCTTCTCGCTCATGCCGAAGCGCATCACCATCTGCTTGGCCGTCGCCGTCACCTTCTCGAGGTCGTTCGAGGCGCCGGTCGTGATCTCGGAGAAGACGAGCTCCTCCGCCGCACGGCCGCCGAGCGTCATCGCCATCGTGTCGACCAGCTCCGCGCGCGTCGTGAGGAACTTGTCCTCCTGCGGCAGCGAGATCGTGTAGCCGAGCGCCTGGCCGCGCGAGATCACGGAGACCTTGTGGACGGGGTCGGAGTGCTCGAGGTAGTGACCGACGATCGCGTGGCCCATCTCATGGAACGCCGTGATCTCGCGCTCTCTGTCGCTCATCACGCGGGTCTTCTTCTCGGGGCCCGCGATCACGCGCATGATCCCCTCTTCCAGCTCGACCTGGGTGATCTCGCGCTTGCCGGTGCGGGCCGCGAGCAGCGCCGCCTCGTTCACGAGATTCGAGAGGTCGGCGCCGGTGAAGCCCGGGGTCTGGCCGGCGAGCGTGTCGACGTCGATCTCACGCGCGAGCGGCTTGCCGCGCGTGTGGACGTCGAGGATCTTCGCGCGGCCCTTGCGGTCGGGGCGGTCGACCACGATCTGGCGGTCGAAGCGGCCCGGGCGCAGCAGCGCGGGATCGAGGATGTCGGGCCGGTTGGTGGCGGCGATGAGGATGATGTTGTCCTTCATCTCGAAGCCGTCCATCTCGACCAGCAGCTGGTTGAGCGTCTGCTCGCGCTCGTCGTGACCGCCGCCCATGCCGGCGCCGCGGTGGCGGCCGACGGCGTCGATCTCGTCCATGAAGATGATGCAGGGGGAGTTCTGTCTCGCCTGCTCGAAGAGGTCGCGCACGCGGGAGGCGCCGACGCCGACGAACATCTCGACGAAGTCAGACCCGGAGATCGAGAAGAACGGCACGCCGGCCTCGCCCGCGACGGCGCGCGCGAGCAGCGTCTTGCCGGTGCCCGGTGGTCCGTAGAGCAGCACCCCCTTGGGGATGCGCGCCCCGAGCGCCTGGAACTTCTTCGGGTTCTCGAGGAACTCCTTGATCTCGTGCAGCTCCTCGACCGCCTCGTCGACCCCGGCGACGTCACGGAAGGTGATCTTGGGCGAGTCGACGGACATGCGCTTCGCGCGTGACTTGCCGAACGACATCACCTTGGAACCGCCGCCCTGGACCTGATTCATGAGGAAGATCCACAGCCCGATGAAGATCACGAACGGGAGCAGGTAGGTCAGCAGCGACAGCCAGCCGCTGCTCGAGGTGCTCTGGACGTCGAGCCCGGCTTGGCCGACACCGTTGCCGGCGAGATCCTTCTGCGCCAGCGCGATCAGCTGCGGCTGGTAGTT
>JAOPZA010000085.1 GCA_025964325.1 Conexibacter sp. | reverse complement strand
GGCGCGGCGCCCGACCGCGGGCGCAACGCGCTGCTCGCCCTCGCGGCCGCCGCGCAGGCGGTCGCCGCCGCGCACGCCCCCGACGGACCGGACCGCCTCACGGCCGTCCCGACGATCCTCGAGAGCGGCGACGCGTTCAACGTCGTCCCGGCCGGGGGCGAGCTGGTGTGCGACCTGCGGTCCGATCGCACGGCCGCGTTCGAGGAGCTGCGGGCAGGGCTGCCGGCGGACGTCGGCGGCGCGACGCTGACGAGCGAGCTGGTGCGCGTCTGGCCGGCGATGGACGCGCGCGCGGCGACCGCGCCGCTGCTCGCGCGAGCGTCCGCGCAGCTCGGGCAGCCGATCGTCGCGAACGGGCGCGGGGGCGCCAGCGACGCGAGTCACTTCGCCCCCGCGATCCCCTTCACCGTCGACGGGCTGGGACCGCGCGGCGGGGGCGCTCACACCCCCGGCGAGTACCTCGCGCTGGCGTCGCTGGCGCCGCGCGCGGCGGTCGCGCTCGCGCTCGCCGACGCGGTCCTGGCCGGCTCGTCGGACCGCGTCCCGCCGTAGCGCGCGAAGTGGACCTGCCACGCCGGGTAGTGCAGCTCGTACCAGCGCGGCCAGTCGACCGTCCCGCCCTCGAGCGCGCCCGCGAGGTGGTCGAGGTGGATGTGCCAGCCGGCGAGGCTCATCGGCAGCACCTCGCCCTCGGGCTCCGCCAGCGTCGAGGAGAACGTCAGCCGCGTCGCGTCGTCGCCGTCGGCGCGCAGCTCCCAGCGAAGCGTGCCGTGGATGTCGCCCGCGAGCTCGAGCAGCCGCGGCGGCTCGAGCGCGGAGATCGTCCCGTGCAGGACGGCGCTGTTGCCCTCGGGGTCGGTGTTGAGCCAGCGCAGCACGACCGCGCCGCCGGGTCGCAGGTCGTAGTCGGCGGCGCCGAGCCAGCGCGCCAGCTCGTCGGGCTCGGTGATCGCCGCCCACACGCGGGCGAGCGGATGCGCGAGGCGCCGCTCGTAGCGCAGCGTCACGCGCCCGTCGTCGTGGCGTTCGACCGTTCCGTCGGGCTGCGTCTGCGTGCTCATCGCTGCTCCTTCGTCTCGTCGAGGTGGTGCTCGAGCGCGTCGAGGCGGCTGGCCCACAGCCGGCGATAGGGCTCGAGCCAGGCGTCGACCTCCGCGAGCGGCGCGGGCGCCAGCTCGTAGCGGCGGCGCTGCGCGTCCGTGACCACCCGCACCAGTTGCGCCTCGCGCAGCACGCGCAGGTGCTTGGAGACGCCGGGCTGGCTGATCCGCAGCTCGGCGACCAGCTCGCCGACGACCCGCGGGCGCTCCCGCAGGAGATCGAGGATCTGCCGCCGCTTCGGCTCGGCCAGCACGTCGAAGGTCGTCGCGCTCATGCCGTGCAATATAGCCCGACGGCTATATGCGCGTCAAGGCATCTACGTTGCGGTCGGCTCGGCCGGCGCGACGCGCCCGTCAGCGCCGACGAGCAGCAGCGTCCCGTCGGCGTCGGCGACCACGTCGCCCGGCTGCCAGCCGCGCACGGCTGCCGCCAGGCCGGCGCCGGCGAGCCGATGGGCGTCGCGCACGATCCCGACGTGCAGCAGCGAATCGGTCTCGGCCGCGATGTCGCCGTCGCCGAAGCGCAGCACGACGCGCAGGTCCGGTTGCACGGCCCGGGCGGCGAGCGCGATCGCGACGTTGCCGAGGTCGTCGGACGTGACGGCCGCGAGGGCGCGGGCCCGCCGCAGCGACAGCCGCTGCATCAGCTCGCGGTCGCTGCCCTCGGCGACGATCACCGGCAGCCCGTAGCGCTTCGCCAGGCGCACTCCGGGCGCGGCCGCGTTGCGCTCGATCCCGACGACCGGTATCCCCGCGTCGCGCAGCACGAGCGCGACGCGCAGCCCGACCTGGCCGAGCCCGATCACCACGACGTGGTCGCGGCGCGGCATCCAGCGGCGGCCCAGGATCGAGACGCGGCGCGGCTCCTGCAGGCGGTTGATCAGGCCGGCGGTGAAGACGGCGGCGGAGGCGAGCGCACCGAGCATCGTCGCGGTCGAGAGCAGCTTGACGCCGTCCGCGGCGTTCGCCAGCGCCTGGTTGGGCCCCACCGCCACGAGCGTGCGGACGCCGAGGAAGAGCGACTCGACGAACGACTCGTGGAGCGCGGTCAGCCCGACCACGACGTCGATCGCGAGCATCGTCACGAGACCGAAGAAGCCGAGCACGAGGATCCGCCCCGACAGCTCGAACGGGTGCAGCGCGCCGGCGAGGCGGTCGAGCCAGTGGCGCACCCGCGCCGAGCCGCGCTCGCGCCGCGGTCTCACGCGCGCGCGGCCGTCCTCGCCGATGCGGATCTCCTCGATCCCGTCCACCCCACGCCGCAGCGTGCGCGCGCCGTCGCTGACGCACGAGGCCGCCAGCGGGCCGGCGACGAGGTCGGCCATCGAGACGACGACGCAGCCCTGCACCGCGCGCCGCAGCTGCTCGGCGACGGTGCGGTCGAAGATCGTCACGACGAGCCGCGCCTGCGGCCGCTCGTGCGCGACCAGCAGCGCGAGCCGCAGCGCGAAGGCGTCGTCGCGCGTCACGATCGCGACCGCGACCGGGCCGCGCGCGAGCGTCGCCGACAGCTCGGCATCGCTCGGGTGGTGCAGCCACTCCGTCGCGACGCCCGCCGTCTCGAGGTCGCGGACGATCGCCGCGGTCAGGCCGCCGTCGCCGGCGACGAGGACGGTGTCGTGCGTGGACATCCCGCACAGGTTGCCTGGCGGGCCGGCGCGGTGCGTGGCGCCTCGTCGCACCGCTGCGCGGTGCGGCGCGCGGACGTCGCCCCGCGAACTCTCAGTCTCCCCTTAGGGAAGCCTGGTCTCATGGGGCGCGATGACGGCCCGACGTTCCTGTCCCATCGCCGCGGCCGTCCTCGCGAGCGCGCTCGTCGGCGCGACGCTCGCCGGCACGAGCGCCGCACCGGCGGGCGCGCTGAGCGTGTACGAGCACGCTCCCGCGGTCGCGGCCACAGCGACTGCGGCCGCTGGCGGCGGCGCTGACGGATCGGTGCCGTGGGATCGCGTCCTCGCGCGGCTGCCGGTGGCGGCGCGCGCCGCCGCCGGGCCCGCGACGGTGGTCCGCCTGCTGAAGATCGCCGACGGCACGACGGTGCGCGTCGAGGACGGCTCCGGCGACGCGACCGGGGCGGTCGCGACCTCCTACGTGAACGTCCTCGGCTCGCTTCCGCACGGGTCGGAGCTGGGCAAGCTGACGGTCCGGATCGTGCCGACGGCGGCGCTCGCGACCGCGTGCGGCGGCAGCGCGGGCGACGGCGTGCTGGCGTGCTACGCCGGCGGCGGCGACACGATGGTGGTGCCGGCCGACGCGTCCTCGGCCGGCTCGAACGGCGTCTCGCTCGACTACGTGCTGGCGCACGAGTACGGCCACCACGTCGCCGCGCACCGCAGCAACGCGCCGTATCCCTCGCTCGACTTCGGGCCCAAGTACTGGGCCTCCTACGAGCGCATCTGCGTCGGCACGCTCACGGGGCGCTATGCGCCCGGCGACGAGGCGAGCGCATATCGG
This sequence comes from Conexibacter sp., assembly GCA_025964325.1. Taxonomy (GTDB): domain Bacteria; phylum Actinomycetota; class Thermoleophilia; order Solirubrobacterales; family Solirubrobacteraceae; genus Conexibacter. Next base: position 660 of record JAOPZA010000085.1, on the reverse strand, counting down.
CGCAACCCGGGCGAGAACTGGGCCGAGACCTACGCCCGACTCACCTTTCCCGCGCAGCCGTGGACCTTCGCTCCGGCGCTCAAGCCGACGGCCGGCGCGCTCGCGGCGGCACGGCGCGACGTGAGCGATCCCTGGACCGGCCCGCGGCGGACCCGCCTCGCCGGCACGCTCGACGCGCGCCACAGGGTCGCGCGCACGACGCTCACGGTGACGCTCGACGGCGCCTTCTCGGTCCGGCTGGCCGGCCCGCGGAGCGCGGACTTCGACATCGAGGTCACGGCCGGCGGGAAGGCCGTCGGGCACACGAGCGGCCACGCGGCGAACGACGTGCTGTCGTTCGCGAGCGCCTGCCGCACCAAGCCGAGCGAGCGCGTCACCATCGCGGTCGTCCGCCGTCGCGGCGCCGGTCCGTTCGTCGCCGACGTGACGTACGCGGGCTGACGATCCCCTCGCGCAGCAGCGCGTGGTCCTCGGCCGGGAGCGGCCGCCGGTCGAGCTCCGACCAGACCGTCACGGGCGCCAGCGACCGCTTCGCGAGCGCGTCGACCGCTGCCGCGAGCCCGCGGTCGGCGAGCACCGGCGGCGCGATGCCGCGCGCGAGGTCGCGGAGCTCGGCGACGCCGCGCTCGCCTCGTCGCGGGCGCTATCGGGACGGAGAAC
>JAOPZA010000074.1 GCA_025964325.1 Conexibacter sp. | reverse complement strand
CGCGCCCGCGCAGCCGAGACCGGCCGTCCCGGCCCAGGGTGCCGCGCCCGCGCAGCCGAGACCTGCCGCCCCGGCGCAGGCTGCCGCTCCGGCCGAGCCGAGACCGGCTACGCCCGCACCGCAGCAGCCTGCCGGCACGCCCGAGGCTCCGACCGGCCCGGCTGCGCCCACCGCTCCGGCTGCGCCCGCCGAGGCCGCTGCGGCCCCGGCCGCGCCTGCGGCCCCGGCTGCGCCCGAGGCTCCGGCTGCGCCCGAGGCTCCGGCCGACGCACCCGCGAAGGACACGACCACCACTGACTCAGCTCCCAAGGAGGAGCCCTCCGCATGAGCATCTCGGCCCAGGACGTGAAGGCGCTGCGGGAACGCACCGGCGCCGGCATGATGGACTGCAGAAAGGCCCTCGTCGAGGCCGATGGCGACATCGAGAAGGCGATCGAGGCCCTGCGCATCAAGGGGATCGCGAAGGCCGGCAGACGCGGCGAGCGCGCCGCCAGCGAGGGCACCGTGCAGTCCTACATCCACGCGAACGGCAAGATCGGCGCACTCGTCGAGGTCGACTGCGAGACCGACTTCGTCGGCCGCAACGAGGACTTCGTCGGCTTCGCGCGCGATCTCGCGCTCCACATCGCGGCGGCCGGCCCGGTCTCGGTCGACGACGAGGGCGTGCCGGCCGAGGACGTCGAGCGCGAGCGTCGCATCGCGGAGGAGCAGTTCGCCGACAGACCCGACAGAATCCGCCCGAACATCGTTCAGGGCAGAGTCGACTCGTGGCTGAAGGACGTCGTGCTGCTGCGCCAGGTCCACGTCAACACCGAGAAGTACGAGGGGCAGACGATCGAGCAGATCCGCGCCGCGCTGGCCTCGAGAACCGGTGAGAACATCGTGATCCGCCGCTTCACGCGGTTCGCCGTTGGCGACTGAGCCGACAGCCGCGGAAGACGGTGGGGCCGGGGAATCGGCCGACTCCGAGCCCGTTTTCGGCCGCGTCCTGATCAAGCTCTCGGGCGAGGCCCTGATGGGGACGCTCGACTACGGCACCGATCCGGCTCGGATCGCTGCGATCGCTCGGCAGGTCGCGCGCGTGCACGCCCGCGGCGTCGAGATCGCGATCGTCGTCGGCGGCGGCAACATCTTCCGCGGCCTGGCCGCCGCGGCGAGTGGCATGGACCGCGCGACCGGCGACTACATGGGGATGCTCGCGACCGTCCTCAACGCATTGGCGCTGCAGGACGCGCTCGAGAAGGCCGGCGTGCCGACGCGCGTCCAGTCGGCGATCTCGATCTCCGAGGTCGCCGAGCCCTACATCCGCCGGCGTGCGATGCGCCACCTCGAGAAGGGGCGCGTCGTGATCTTCGCGGCCGGCACCGGCAACCCGTTCTTCACGACCGACACGGCCGCCGCGCTGCGCGCGATCGAGACGCACGCGGAGATCATCCTGATGGCGAAGAACGGGGTGGAGGGCGTCTACACCGCCGACCCCGCGATCGATCCCGACGCCCAGTTCATCCCCGAGATCACGCACATGGAGGCGGTCGAACGGCGGCTGCGGGTGATGGACTCGACCGCGCTGACGCTCTGCATGGAGAACAAGCTGCCGATCGTCGTCTTCAACATGGGGGACGAGCAGAACATCGATCGGATAGTTTGCGGTGAAAGAGTCGGGACCTTGGTGAGGACATGATCGAAGAACTGCTGCAGGATGCGCGCGAGCGCATGGCGAAGTCCGTCGAGTCGACGCGCCACGAGTTCGGGTCGGTGCGGACGGGACGCGCCTCGCCGGCGCTCGTCGACCGCGTCTACGTCGATTACTACGGCTCCACGACGCCGCTCAACCAGCTTGCGACGATCAACGCGCCCGAGGCGCGCCTGCTGTCGATCCAGCCCTACGACAAGGCGTCGATCAAGGCGATCGAGAAGGCGATCCTCGAGTCCGACATCGGCCTCACGCCGAACAACGACGGCAACGTGATCCGCCTCTCGATCCCCGAGCTGACGGAGGAGCGCCGCAAGCAGCTCGTCAAGGTGGTGCGCAACATCGCCGAGGAGGGCCGCGTCGGGATCCGCAACGTCCGCCGCGACGTGATGCAGGACCTGCGCGAGCTGCGCGACGCGGGCGAGACGGGCGCCGACGACGAGCACCGCGCGGAGGGCGAGCTGCAGAAGCTCACCGACGAGACGGTCAAGGAGCTCGACGCGCTGCTGAAGCACAAGGAAGAAGAGATCCTCGAGGTTTGAGGATCTCGTGAGCGACCCCGACTCCGCCGACGGCTCCGACGAGCGCCGGCGCGCGCGCTACGTCGCGATCATCACGGACGGCAACGGCCGCTGGGCGCGGGAACGCGGCCTGCCGGTCTTCGAAGGCCACCGGGCCGGCGCCGAGAACGTCAAGGATCGCCTGCGCGACGCGCCCGACCTCGGCGTCGAGGAGCTGACGATCTACTCGTTCTCGACCGAGAACTGGGCTCGCTCCCGCGAGGAGGTCGCCGGGCTGATGTACCTCTTCCGCGAGTACATCACGCGCGAGACGCCCGCCCTGCACGAGGAGGGCGTGCGGATCCGCTTCATCGGCCGTCGCGACGCCCCGGTCGCGCCCGACATCGTCGAGCGGATGGAATGGGCCGAGCAGCTGACGGAGAAGAACACGCGCATCACCTTCGTGATCCCGTTCAACTACGGCAGCCGCGCCGAGATCGTCGACGCCGCGCGCACCTTCACGGGCACGACCGAGGAGCAGTTCCGCCAGCACCTCTACGCGCCCGACCTGCACGATCCCGACATCGTGATCCGCACCAGCGGCGAGCAGCGGCTGTCGAACTACCTGCTGTGGCAGGCCGCATACTCGGAGCTGATGTTCCGCGACGAGCTGTGGCCCGACTTCTCGAAGGCCTCGCTCGAGGAGTGCCTCGCGCGCTTCGCGGAGCGCGACCGGCGCTTCGGCGGACGGTCGACGTGAGCGCGGAACCCTGCGGCCTGCGGCCTTGGGTTCCGTGCGAGAACGCGCGACGGAGACCGAGCCCCTGGGCGAGGTCTCCGCGGGCTCGTTCTCGCGGGGCGGTGGCGCTGTGAGCGAGGGGGGCGAGCGCGCGCAGCGCGCGGCGGACCGGCAGGCGCGCCGCAAGCCTCCGAGCGCCAGACGCGCGCGCCGCAGACCCCGTCGCAAACCCGGTTCGGACCTCGGCGGCCGCGTCCTCGTGGCGGTGCCCGCGGCGGTCGCCGTGATCGCCCTCAACGCGGCCGGAGGCCTGGTCTGGACGATCGCGCTGATCGCGCTCGGGATCCTCTGCCTGCACGAGCTCTACGAGCTGACCGCCGCGGTGCGGCCGGTCAAGCTGGTCGGCTTCGCGGCGCTCGCCGGCCTGCTCCTGGCGGCTCACTTCGGGTCGCAGTTCCAGATGGTGCTGGTCGCTGTCGCGACCCTCCCGGTGCTGTTCGCGATCGTCGCGGCGCGGCCCGAGAACGACCAGGCGACGTTCGGGATCGCGATCACGATCCTGGGGGTCTATTGGATCGGCTTCGCGCTCGCGCACGCCGTCCTGCTGCGCGACCTGCCGCACGGCAACGCGATCGTGATCGACGTGCTCGTCGGCACCTTCCTCGGCGACACCGGCGCCTACTTCGGCGGCCGCATGTTCGGCCGCCGCCCGCTGTCGCCGCGGATATCGCCGAACAAGACCGTCGAAGGGCTCGTGATCGGATTCGTGACCGCGCTCCTGGCCGTCTACTTCGCCGGCCTCTACCAGGACTGGCTCAGCACCGCCGACGCGCTCCTGCTCGGCGTCGGAGTCGCGGTCGCCGGCCCGGTCGGCGACCTCTTCGAGTCGTTCATCAAGCGCGACATCGGCACGAAGGACACGGGCCGCGCGTTCGGCGCCCACGGCGGCGCGCTCGATCGCGTCGACGCCGCCCTCTTCACCGCCGTCGTCGGCTACTACATCTGGCACGCGCTGGCATAGGGGGCCCGGCCGCGGCTCCTTAAGCCCCGCAAAGGGGTCCACCTACAATGGATGCTCCTGATGCCCCGCCGCCTCCTCATCCTCGGCTCGACGGGCTCGATCGGCACGCAGGCGCTCGACATCGTCGCGCGCTCGTCCGAGCTCGAGCTGGTCGGGCTCTCGGCCCAGACCTCGTGGGAGACGCTGGTCGAGCAGGCGCGCGCCCACGGCGTGCGCCGGATCGCGCTCGACTCGCCGGACGCCGGCGCGCGCGCGGCGGAGGCGTGGACCGACGGCGAGGTGCTGACCGGCCCCGAGGGGCTCGTGCGGCTCGTCGTCGAGTCCGACGCCGACCTCGTCCTGAACGCGCTCGTCGGCTCCGCCGGGCTCGGCCCGACCGTCGCCGCGCTCGGCGAGGGGATCGACCTCGCGCTCGCCAACAAGGAGTCGCTCGTCGTCGGCGGCGAGCTGGTGACGCAGCTGGCGGAGGCGACCGGCGCCGCGATCATCCCGGTCGACTCCGAGCACTCGGCGATCCACCAGCTGATCGAGGGCGAGCGCGGCAACGGCGTCGACACCGTCGAGCGGCTGATCCTGACCGCGTCCGGCGGCCCCTTCCGCGGGCGCGGCGTCGAGGACCTCGCGCAGGTGACGGTCGAGCAGGCGCTCGACCACCCGACGTGGGCGATGGGCGGCAAGATCACGATCGACTCCGCCACGCTGATGAACAAGGGCCTCGAAGTGATCGAGGCGCATCACCTCTTCGGCACGCCGTATGACCGCATCGACGTCGTCGTCCACCCGCAGTCGATCGTCCACAGCCTGATCCAGCTGTGCGACGGCGCGACCCTCGCGCACCTCGGCTATCCCGACATGCGGGTTCCGATCGCCTATGCGCTGCACCATCCCGAGCGCGTCGAGGTCCCGATCAAGCCGCTCGACCTCGCCGCCGTCGGCGCGCTCACGTTCGAGCCGGTCGACGAGGAGACGTTCGCCTGCCTGCGACTCGCGCGCCAGGCCGCGAAAGCCGGCGGCACCGCGCCCTGCGTGCTGAACGCCGCCAACGAGGTGGCGGTCCACGCGTTCCTCGCCGGGCGCCTGCGCTTCACCGACATCGCGGACGTGATCGACCACGCGCTCGAGACCGTCCCGGCCGGCCGCGTCCACGCGTTCGAGACGCTCTACGCGGCCGATCGCGCCGCGCGCGACGCGGCACGGGCGCGGATCGAGGAGCGGGCGACGGCATGACCTGGATCCTCGCGTTCCTCGGCTTCGCCGCGCTGATCATCCTGCACGAGGCCGGCCACTTCGCCGCCGCGAAGGCGGTCGGCATGCGCGTCGAGCGCTTCTCGCTCTTCTTCGGCAGACCGCTCGTCAGCTTCCACCGCGGCGAGACCGAGTACGGGATCGGCTGGGCGCCGCTCGGCGGCTACGTGAGAATCACCGGCATGAACCCGCGGGAGGAGATCCCGCCGGAGGTCGAGCACCGCGCCTACTACCGCCAGCCGGTCTGGAAGCGGATCGTCGTGATCGCGGCCGGCCCCGCCGTCAACATCGTGCTCGCGTTCCTGATCCTGTGGGCGGTCTTCGCGACGAGCCACCAGTACACGGCGACCGACCGCGTCGCCTCGCAGCAACTGCTCGCCCCCGCCTCGCAGTACCTCCAGCCGGGCGATCGCATCGTCGGCGTCGACGGCGTCCGCGGCGACTCGGCGGCGATCGCCAGACAGGTCTCCTCGCATCGCTGCGCGGGCATGCCGACGAACGGCTGCGTCGCATCGACCCCCGCACACGTCGTCGTCTCGCGCGCCGGGAAGCAGGTCGCCTTCGACATCCGCCCGCACTACGACGCGACGAAGGGCATCGCCCGCACGCGGCTCGGCTTCACCTATGCGGTCGACGGCCACATCCCCTCGATCGGCGGCGCGGCGCGCGACAGCGTCGACAAGATGTGGCAGGTGACGACCGGCACCGTGTCGGTCTTCGCCCACATCTTCCAGGCGAAGGAGCGCAAGCAGCTGAGCGGGATCGTCGGCTCCTACGAGGCGACGCGGCAGTCGATCAGCTCGAGCGCCGCGCAGGCGTTCGGGATCCTCGGACTGATCTCGCTCTCGCTCGCGGTCATCAACCTCTTCCCGTTCCTGCCGCTCGACGGCGGCCACATCTTCTGGGCCGTCGTCGAGAAGCTGCGAGGCCGCGCGGTGCCGTTCGCGCTGATGGAGCGCGCGAGCATCGTCGGGATCGCGCTCGTGCTGATGCTGTTCGTGGTCGGGCTCTCCAACGACATCGGGCGAATACAGGACGGCACGCTCGGCCTCGGGCGCTAGCCCGCGCCCCGCGGGTCGGGTAGCGTGCGAGCGGAGCCGGCACGGCCGGCTCGCCCCGGAGAGGAGAGCGTCATCGCCGCACGCACGACCCCTGCGTCCCCGCAACCGGCCGTCGAGGCCGCCACGATCGGCGAGGCGCTGCGGCGCACCGCGGCCCTGCATCCCGATCTCGTCGCGGTGCGGACGCTCGACGACGCGGTCTCGCTGACGTGGGCCGAGCTGCGCGCACGCGTCGACGCGCTCGCCCGCGGACTCGCCGGGCTCGGCGTCGGCCGTGTCGACACCGTCGCGCTGATGCTCGCCAACCGTCCCGAGTTCCATCTCGCCGATCTCGCCGCGGTCACGCTCGGCGCCGCGCCCTTCTCGATCTACCAGACCTACGCCGCCGAGCAGATCGCCTACGTCGTCGGCGACGCCGGCGCGCGTGTCGCGATCGTCGAGCAGGCCTATCTCGCGGCCGTCCTCGAGGCGCGCCGTGAGCTGCCGCAGCTCGAGCACGTGATCGTGGTCGACGCAGTGGAAGCGGCTGGCGCCGTGGGATCGGCTGGCGCCGAACCTGCTGGTCTGCTGCGGCTCGACCAGGTCGAAGGCTCGAATCCCGGCTTCGACCTCGACGCCGCGCTCGCCGAGGTCACCGCCGACGACGTCGCGACGCTGATCTACACCTCTGGCACGACCGGCCCGCCGAAGGGCGTCGAGCTCGCGCACCGCAACATCTTCGGCGCCGTCGCCGGCGTGCAGCGGATCATCGCGCTCGAGCCCGGCGCGAAGGTGATCTCGTGGCTGCCGGCGGCGCACATCGCCGAGCGTGCGGCGCATCACTACATCCCCGTCGTCTATGCCTGCACCGTCACGACCTGCCCGGATCCGCGCCGCATCATCGAGGCGCTGCCGCAGGTCCACCCGACCTGGTTCTTCGCCGTGCCGCGGATCTGGGAGAGACTGAAGGCCGGCCTCGAGACGATGGTCGCCGCGCAGCCGGAGGAGTCGCGGGCGAAGGCGCAGGCCGCGCTCGACGCCGCGCTCGCGCGCGTCCGCCTGCGGCGCGCCGGCGAGCCGGTCCCAGCGGCGCTCGAGGCGGCCGCCGCGCGCGCCGACGCGGAGCTGTTCGCCGGCCTGCGGACGATGCTCGGTCTCGACGAGGTCGTGACGGTCAACGTCGGCGCGGCGCCGACGCCGCCCGAGGTGATCGAGTTCTTCCACGCGATCGGGATCGAGCTGGCGGAGCTGTGGGGGATGTCGGAGACGTGCGGCTCGGGCACCGTCAACCGGCCCGGCGAGGTGCGCATCGGCACGGTCGGGCCGCCCGCGCCCGGCAACGAGGTGAGACTCGCGGGGGCACCGACGGGGAGCGACAGCGAGCCGTTGGTCGGCGAGCTGCTGATCCGCGGCGCCTGCGTGATGCGCGGCTACCGCAACCGGCCGCAGCAGACCGCCGAGGCGCTGAGCGCCGACGGCTGGTTCGCGACCGGCGACATCGCGACGATCGACGACGACGGCTTCGTCACGATCGTCGACCGCAAGAAGGAGCTGATCATCAGCGCGGCCGGCAAGAACATGTCGCCGGCCAACATCGAGGCCACGCTGAAGAGCTCCAGCCCGTTGATCGGGCAGGCCTGCGTGATCGGCGACCAGCGCCCCTACAACACCGCGCTGATCGTGCTCGACGCCGACTACGCGCCGCTGTGGGCGCAGCAGCACGGGATCGAGGCGGTCGAGCTGGCGCAGCTGGCCGACGAGGTCGCCGTCCGCGCGGCCGTCCAGGACGGCGTCGACGTCGCCAACGCGCGCCTCTCGCGGCCGGAGCAGATCAAGCGCTTCACGCTCGTGCGCGGCGATTGGCTGCCGGGCGGCGTCGAGCTGACGCCGACGATGAAGCTGAAGCGCAAGCCGATCGGCGAGCGATACGCCGCCGAGATCGAGGCGATGTACGCGGGCTGAGCGGAGCCGCCGCGCGCCAGGCCGCCAGGACGGCGTCTACTATGGAGCGCATGCCCTCCAAGCGCCAGATCCACGTCGGCGGCGTGCCGATCGGCGGTGGCGCCCCGGTCGCCGTCCAGACGATGACGAAGACCGAGACCGCCGACCTGACGGCGACGATGGCCCAGATCCATCGCGTCGCCGAGGCCGGAGCCGACATCGTCCGCTGCGCGGTCCCGCGCGAGCAGGACGTCGAGGCGCTGAAGACGATCGTGCGCGAGTCGCCGATCCCGATCATCGCGGACATCCACTTCAACTACACGCTGGCGCTCAAGGCGATCGACGCGGGCGCCCACTGCGTGCGCCTGAACCCCGGCAACATCGGCGGTCCCGACAAGGTCGCGCAGGTCGTCGCGAAGGCGAAGGAGAAGGGCACGCCGCTGCGGATCGGCGTCAACTCCGGCTCGCTGCCGAAGCACCTGCACGAGCTGGAGCGCGAGAGCTCGGTCGAGGCGCTCGTCGCCGCGGCGGTCGAGTTCGTCGAGCTGATGGAGCGGCTCGAGTTCGACGACTTCAAGGTCTCGATCAAGTCGACCAACGTGCCCAACACGATCGCATCGAACCGGCTCCTGTCGCAGCGGATCCCGTACCCGCTGCACCTCGGCATCACCGAGGCGGGGACGAGATGGTCGGGCTCGCTCAAGAGCGCGGTCGGCCTCGGCACCCTGCTGGCCGACGGCATCGGCGACACGATCCGCATCTCGCTCTCCACCTTCCACGCCGAGGAGGAGGTCAAGGTCGCCTGGGAGATCCTCAAGGCGCTGCAGCTGCGCGAGCGTGGCCCGGTGCTGATCGCCTGCCCGACCTGCGGCCGCCTCCAGTTCGACATGGACACCGTCGTGGCCGACATCGAGAAGCGCCTGGAGGCCTACGAGGACCCGATCGAGGTCGCCGTCCTCGGCTGCGCGGTGAACGGAATCGGCGAGGCCTCGCACGCGGACTTCGGCATCACCGGGGCCAAGAACGAGGGCCTGATCTTCAGCCGCGGCAAGGCGCTGCGGAAGGTGCCCCAGGACCAGCTCGTCGACACGCTCTTCGCCGAGATCGACAAGTACGTCGCCTCGAAGGAGATCGACGTCGATGCCGCCGAGCAGGCCGAGGGCGCCGCCTGGCTGCAGGCGATCGAGGAGGAGAACGCGGGGGAGATGACGCCCGAGCGGCTCGCCGCGCTCGAGAAGGCCGCCAGCGACGCGGTCGACTCGAACGCGCTCGACGAGATGTCCGGCAGCCTGCTCGACGTCGTCGCGGCCCGCGCGCGGCTCGACGAGGACGAATCGCCGACCGCCGGTCGCCGCTTCTCACGGACCTAGGGATTCCGCCGGCCGGCATGACCGGCGCCCGAGCGCGGATGGCGGCGCTAGGCTCGGCGCGTGGCTGAGCTCGCCTTCGATCGCTCCGGCTCCGGCGCCCCGCTGCTGCTGATCCACGGGATCGGCGCGCGCCGCGGCACGTGGGCTCCGGTCGTGGCCGCGCTCGGCGGCGAGCGCGACGCGATCGCACCCGACCTGCCCGGCTTCGGCGACTCGCCGGCTCTGCCGGAGGAGACCGCCCCGTCGGTCGAGGAGCTGACGAACGCGGTCGCCGCCTTCGTCGACGGCCTCGGCCTCGAGCGGGCGCCCGACGTCGTCGGCAACTCGCTCGGCGGCGGGATCGCGCTCGAGCTGGCGCGGCGCGGCGTCGTCGCCGCAGCCGTCGCGCTCTCGCCGATCGGCTTCGCCTCCCCGGCGGAGGCGCGCTACGGCGTCGCGATGCTGCGCGTCTCACGCCATTCGGCACGGCGACTGCAGCCGTTCGCAGCGCGACTCGTGCGGCTCGCGGCCGGGCGCGCCGCGATCGGCGCGCTCTACTTCGGGCACCCGGCGCGCGTCGCGCCGCGCGAGCTGCTGGCCGACGTCACCGCGCTCGCGCAGGCGCCCGGCTTCGACGCGACCTTGCGTGCCGTGCGCAGCTACCGCTTCGAGGACGGCGTCGCGATGCGCGTCCCGGTCACGATCGGCTGGGGCACGCGCGACCGGCTGCTGCCCCCGCGTCAGGCCGGGCGCGCGCGGCTCGCCCTGCCACAGGCGCGGCACGTCGCGCTCGACGGCTGCGGCCACGTGCCGATGCCCGACGATCCCGACGCGATCGCAGCCCTGCTGCGGGTCGCGACCGCCACGGCCGCAACTCCGGGCGCTCCGGCGGGTTCCGGAGCCTGACCCATCCGCCACCGCCGAGGCGCTCGCTACAGTGCCCCGGCCCGTCTCGTCGCACGGTCGCGCCAACGGCCACGCGGGGGGAACGCTCGCCCGAGAAAGGAATCGTTCGACGTGAACCCCCGTCGTCTGCTGACCGCCGTCCTGACCGTTGCGCTGCTCGCCGCCGCGCTGATCGTGCCCGCCACCGGGAGCGCCTACGTCGTCGGCCTCGCCGATCAGAGCCCCGCGCTCTTCGGCAACTCGTCGTGGAGGGCGTTGCATCCCAAGCGCACGCGTCTGATCACGGCGTACGACTCGATCTTCAAGGACCGCACGAACCTCGCCAAGTGGCTGACGGCCGCGAGAGCCGCCCACCAGGAGGTCGTCGTCGCGTTCAACCCGCCGGCGACGATGAAGTGCCCGAACCTGAAGGGGGCGAAGGGCTGCACGCCGGTCTCGACGAGCCGCTACGCGAGCGCGTTCAAGGCGTTCCACAAGAAGTACCCGTGGGTCACGATCGTCCAGCCGTGGAACGAGGTCAACAACCTCACGCAGCCGACCGTGCACCATCCCGAGGCGCTCGTCGGCTACTACCTGACCGTGAAGAAGTACTGCCCCAGCTGCACCGTGCTCGGCGCCGATCTGCAGGACCTGCCGAACTTCAGCTCCTACACCACGCAGCTGCTGAAGGACTTCAAGGCCCGCAACGTCCGCGTGCCGCAGCTGTGGGGCATGCACAACTACACCGACACGAACCGCTTCGTGCCGGATGCCACCAGCACCATGCGCAAGGCGGTCAAGCTGCTGCCCGGCAAGATCTGGCTGACCGAGACCGGCGGCCTCTTCCGCTTCCAGCCGCAGGGTGGCCGTCAGACGTTCCGGCCCGACCTGACGCGCCAGAAGAAGGCGATGCAGGCCGTCTTCACGCAGGCCACCCGCTACCGCTCGAAGATCGACCGCGTCTACTTCTACAACTGGTTCGCGCCGGCGCCGAGCAACCGCTTCGACGCGGCCGTGCTCGACATCACCGGCCAGCCGCGACCCGAGTACAGCATCCTGACGAGGTACAAGGCCGCGTTCCGCTAGACCGCGCTGAGGCGGGCCTCGCGATCGCCCGTCGGTCGAATAGGCTACGCCGCCCATGACCCGCCTCAGCTCCTATCTGCTGCCGACCGAGAAGCAGGCTCCCGCCGACGCGGAGGCGATCTCGCACAAGCTGATGGTCCGTGCCGGCCTCGTCCGCCAGCTGGGCGCCGGCGTCTGGACCTGGATGCCCGCCGGATGGCGCGTGCACCAGAGAATCGTCGCGATCATCCGCGAGGAGATCGACGCGATCGGCGGCCAGGAGATGCTGCTGCCGGTGCTGCAGCCGGCCGATCCATGGCGCCGCAGCGGCCGCATCGAGATCGACGAGCTGTTCAAGCTGCAGGATCGCAAGGGCACCGAGCTGGTGCTCGCGATGACCAACGAGGAAGCGGTCACGACGCACGTCGCGCAGGTCGTCCGCTCCTATCGCGACCTGCCGCTGATCCTCTACCAGTTCCAGGTCAAGGAGCGCGACGAGCCGCGCCCGCGCGCCGGCATCCTGCGCACGCGCGAGTTCGTGATGAAGGACTCCTACTCGTTCGATCGCGACGACGAGGGCCTGGCCGTCAACTACGCCAAGCACATCGAGGCCTACGACCGGATCTTCGACCGCAGCGGGCTCGAGTGGTACCGCGTCGAGTCCGACGTCGGGATGATGGGCGGCTCCGGCTCGCACGAGTACATGGCGCCCTGCGCCGCCGGCGAGGACGAGGTCGCACTCGCGCCCGGCTACGCCGCCAACCTCGAGGTCGCCAGCGCGGACGCGCAGCCGGTCGAGCTGCCGGCGCCGCTGCCGGAGCCGAGAGAGGTCCACACCGCCGGCCTGACGACCGTCGAGGAGGTCGCGGGCCGCCTCGGCGTGCAGCCCGGCGCCATGCTGAAGGCCTACCCGGTGATCGCCGGCGGCCGCGGGCTCGTGCTCGTGCTCGTGCGCGGCGACCACCGCGTCAACGAGGTCAAGCTGCGCACCGCGCTCGGGACCGACTTCCGGCCCGCGCAGCCGGACGAGTTCTCGCGCAAGATCGGGCCCGCCGGCTACCTCGGCCCGGTCGGCGCGAATGCGCCGATCCTGCTCGACACGGCCGTCACCGACGGCGGCTACGTGACCGGCGCCAACCGCCCCGACTTCCACCTGTACGGCGTCGAGCCGGGCCGCGACTTCCCGTTCGAGCGCGCCGACGTGCGCACCGTCGAGCCGGGCGACACCGTCGGCGGGCGCCCGATCCGGATCGAGAAGGCGATCGAGGTCGCCAACATCTTCAAGCTCGGCACGCGCTACTCGGAGGCGTTCGGGGCGACGTTCCTCGACGAGAACGGCGGCGCCAGACCGATCGTGATGGGCTGCTACGGGATCGGCCCGGCGCGGATCGCCGCTGCCGCCGTCGAGCAGACGGCCGACGAGCACGGGATCGCGTGGCCGCGCGCGATCGCGCCGTTCGACCTCGAGCTGGTCGCGCTCGGCAGAGCGGGCAGCGAGGAGCTCGCGCTCGCCGAACGGCTCTACGCGGAGCTGACGGGCCTCGGCCTCGACGTCGTCTACGACGACCGCGACCTCGGCCCAGGCCAGAAGTTCGCCGACGCCGAGCTGCTCGGCTGCCCGCTGCGCGTGACGGTCGGCAGACGCACGCTGACCGGCGGCGAGCTGGAGCTGCAGGTGCGCCGCGGGCGCGAGTCCCGCAGCGTGCCGCTGGAGGGCGCGTCGCAGGCGGTGCTCGAGCTGTGGCGGACGCTCCCGTAGGCGACGAGGACCAGGCCCGCCCGCCCGCGGACGACGCGCCGCCAGCGCGGCGGCCGCTGACGGTCCGGCGCCTCGTCGGGCTCGACCGCTCGGGCCCCCCGCCGACGGCGACCGTCGCCGGCGCCCCGCTGAACCCCTGGACGGTCCCGAACGCGATCGGGTTCGTCCGGCTCGCGCTGATCCCCGTCTTCCTGGTCGTCGCGCTCTCGACCGACGACGGCGTCGACCCGCTCGCCGCGACGCTCTTCGCGGTGATCGGCTGGGGCGACTACGCCGACGGCATCGCCGCGCGCGTGACGCACCAGTACAGCCGCCTCGGCGCGCTGATGGACCCCGTCACCGATCGCCTGCTGGTGATCTCCGGCGTCGTCGTCTGCTGGCACTTCGAGCTGCTGCCGCGCTGGGCGATCGCCGTGCTCGTCGTGCGCGAGGTGGCGATGCTGGCGATCGCGCGCTACGGGTTGCGGCACGGCGTCGACCTCGCGATCAACTGGCCGGGACGGCTCGCGGTCGCGCCCGTGATGGGCTCGTTCTTCTTCGCGATGCTGGGACTCGGCACGGCCGCGCGGGTGATGCTCTACGTCGGCCTCGCGCTCGCCCTGACGGCGACGGCGCTGTATCTGCGCAGCGGGATCAGGGCGATGCGGACCTCGTTACCCTCAAGCTGAGCTTGACCCTAGGGCGGGCGCGAGTATACTCGCCGTCCCCGCGTGCATTGAGGATCGGAGAACCCCAGCGTGATGGACACCTTTCCGGATCTCGGCTCCATGACGGACCAGGAGCTGAAGGATCTGATCCAACAGATGACGGAAGAGGAGATCGAGATCTCCTATCGACGCCGCATCCTCCATGGCAAGATCGACATCCTTCGAGCCGAGCTGGTGAACCGGCTGCGCAAGAAGCACGAAGGCGGTCACGACGTCATCTCCGGCTCCGACGTCGAGAAGCTGACGGACATCCTGTCGGGCCGGGTGCCGAGCCCGGACGGGGAGTAGCTCGCCCAGCCGGCGGGGGTGGATCGGGTGGCGCTTCATTGCCCTGAATGCGGCTTCGCGAATGCGATCGGAGCCAACTACTGCCAGCGCTGCGGTGCGTTCCTCGCTGCCGCCGAGCCGGAGGCGAGCGACACCACGATGACCTACCGCATCGGCGAGACCGGCGAGATCGAGCCGGTCGAGCTCGAGGAGGTCGTCGAGGAGAACGGCGCCGCGCTCGTGATCCGCTCCGGCGGCGGTCGCACCGGCGAGAGCTTCGTGCTCGACGGCGACCGGCTGACGATCGGGCGCCGCCCCGACAGCGCCGTCTTCCTCGACGACGTGACGGTCTCGCGCGACCACGCGATCCTCGTGCGGCGCGGCGAGGACTGGTACCTCGACGACTGCGGGTCGCTGAACGGCACGTACGTCAACCGCGAACGGATCGAGTCCCATCGCCTGGAGGACGGCGACGAGATGCAGATCGGCAAGTACAAACTGGCCTACCTGGCGCGGTGACGAGCATGGCATCCGGCATCCACGAACCGAAATTGACGCAGGAGCCCGCCGAGGCCGGCGGCGAGCCCGCGGAAGCGACCGGAGCGGCCGAGGCGCAGCCGCGCGCGCGGACGAAGGCGCTCACGATCGGCGCGGTCTGCAAGGCGCTGAAGCAGGAGTTCCCCGACATCTCGATCTCGAAGATCCGCTATCTCGAGGATCAGAAGCTCGTGACGCCGCGCCGCACGCAGGGCGGCTACCGCGTCTACACGCAGAGCGACCTGCAGCGGCTGCGCACGATCCTGCGCCTGCAGCGCGACGAGTTCCTGCCGCTGCGGGTGATCCGCCAGGAGCTCGCCGGCGGCCGCGCGAACGACTCCGAGGTCACGACGACGCCGGCGAGACCGGACGTGCGACATCTGCGCCGCACGGCCGTCGCGGTCAAGAGCCCGGGCGCGCTCTACTCGCTCGACGACGTTGTGGAGGAGACGGGCGCGGACCCGAAGCTCGTGCACGAGCTCGAGGAGTACGGCGTGATCAAGGGCGATCAGCGCTCCGGGACGCGTTACTACGACGAGACCGAACGCGAGATCGTGCGCGCCGTCACCGAGCTGGCGCGCTACGGCGTGGCGGGGCGCAACCTGCGCGTCTTCCGCACCTCGGCCGACCGCGAGTCCGCGCTGCTGCAGCAGATCCTCGCCCCGGCGCTGCGCTCGCGCAACCCCGAGCGGCGCAAGGAGGCGATCGAGGCGCTCGAGAACCTCGCCGCCGTCGCGACCTACCTGAAGCACCTGCTGCTGATCCGCGATCTGCGCAACATCACCGGCTGAGCACTCGATGGAGCCGAGTCGCATGCACACCGACGTCGACCTGCGCGCGCACATCCGCAACATCCCCGACTTCCCCAGACCGGGGATCGTCTACCGCGACATCACGCCACTGCTGCTGGCGCCGGAGGCGCTCGACACGGCGGTCCGCCAGCTCGCCGACTACGGCCGCTCGCGCGGCACGATCGACTACGTGGTCGCGGCGGAGGCGCGCGGCTTCATCCTCGGCGCCGCGATCGCGCGCGACCTGGGGGCCGGCTTCGTGCCCGCCCGCAAGCCCGGCAAGCTGCCGAGCGAGACGATCTCGGCCGAGTACGTGCTCGAGTACGGCGTCGACGCGCTCGAGATGCACCGCGACGCGCTTGCCGGCGGCGCCAACGTCCTGATCCACGACGACCTGCTGGCAACCGGCGGGACGGCGCGCGCGCTCTGCGACCTCGTCGAGCAGCTCGGCGGGCACGTGCTCGGCTGCGGGTTCCTCGCCGAGCTGACCTTCCTCCGCGGCCGCGACCGGCTGCACCCGTTCGACGTCCACGCGCTCGTCTCCTACGAGAGCGAATAGCGGGCGCGCGGGCCGATGCCGCTGACGCGCGTCAGCCGCACCGTCGCGGCGCCGGCGCAGGCGGTCTGGGACGTCGTCGCCGACCCCTACCACCAGGCCCGCTGGTGGCCGCGCGTGCGCCGCATCGAGGCGGTCGACGACGGCGGCTGGACGCAGGTGCTGGCGACCGCGAAGGGGAAGGGCGTGCGGGCCGACTTCCGCCGCACGGCGGCCGAGCCGCCGCGCCTGGTGCGCTGGAGGCAGGAGCTCGCCGGCACGCCGTTCGAGCGGATCCTGGCGGAGGCGGAGACGACGATCCTGCTCGCGCCGGCCGGCGGCGAGCCGGCCGCGACGGTCGTCACGATCGAGCTGCGCCAGCGGCTGCGGGGCTGGTCGCGCTTCGGTCCGTTCCTGTTCCGCGCGGCGGCGCGGCGCCAGCTCGGCGAGGCGCTCGACGGACTGGCCCGGCTGCTCGCCTGAGCCCGGCGGCCGACGCGCTGATCCCGCGCCGCGGCTAGCGGAGCTTCAGCGGGCCGGAGGTGACGATCGGGCCCGGTCTGGTGGCGGCCGCGGTGCGCGACTCGCGCGTCACGAGCACCTCGTCGTAGCGGTCGTAGTTCGACGGCAGCGCGGCGGTGACGGCGAGCGTCCCGCCGTTCCTTCTGATCGCGCTCTGGCTGTAGCCGAGCAGGTGCGTGCTGCCGTTCGCGCTGCGCAGCCAGACGGCGTAGGCGTCGTTCGCGTTCGCGGGCATTCTGTTGACCTGCAGCGCAAGCGTTCTGCTGGTGGCGTCGTTGGGGGTCGGCACGACGTAGCCGATGCCTCTCGCCTGGCCGCCCGCGGCGCTCGCGTTGAGGTTCGCCTGGCCGAAGATCGTCGGCGTCGTGCTGGTGCCGCCGGTCGTCGTCGTCCCCGTCCCGGTCGCGGCCGTCGTTGGCGTCGGCGTGACCGCGGCGCTGGGGCTGCTGCCGCCGCCGCGGTTGACGAGCACGACCACGAGCACGGCGATCAGGATCGCCACGCCGGCGATCAGGATCGCCCCGCCGACCCGCGAGCTGCGCCGCGGCGGCGCCTTCGGCCTGAAGCTGGGGCGGACCGAGGCAGACGTCGCGGGCGCCGCCGGCGGGACCGCGGGCACCTTCGCCTTCGTCCCGGCGCCGCCGTTCGCGGCGACGGCCGCGGCCGGGACCTCCGGCAGCGGATCGCGCGCGACCGGGGCGAGCTCCTCGCGCAGCGCCTGCGCCCAGTCGCGCGCGGCGGCCGATCCGGCGAGCTCGGTCCGGGTCGCCGTCCGGGCGGTCTCGTCCTGCTGGCCGAGCAGGTAGTCGCCGACGTCGGCGCGGCGCTCCGGCGCGAGCCCGCGGCCCGCCTCGGGCGCGAGCGCGTCGAGTCCGGCGAGCGCGCGCTCGCGCACCGCGGTCGCGTCGATCTTCAGGAGTCCGGCGAGGTCGTCGTAGCCGCGACCCTGCTTCAGGATCAGCTGGAGGACGGCGCGCTGGTCGGGGGGAAGCGTGGCGAGGCCGCTCATGCGCGCTCAAGCGTAGATGATCGCCGCGGGCTATCGTCCCGTTCATGAGCACTCAGCACGAGTTCCGCGCCGTGACCGGCTTCGACGCGCACTACGGACTCGAGCTCGTCGCGTTGGAGGACGGGCTCGTACGCGCCGAGGTGCCGGTCCGGTCCGAGCTGCACCAGCCGTTCGGGCTCGTCCACGGCGGCGTCTTCGCCTCGATCGCAGAGTCGCTCGCCTCGATCGGCACGTACGTCGCAGTCGAGTCGCAGGGGATGATCGCGGTCGGCCTCGCGAACCAGACGAGCTTCCTGCGGCCGATCACGGAGGGCACGATCCACGCCGTCGCGCGCGCCCGTCACCGCGGCCGCACGACGTGGGTCTGGGACGTCGAGATCAGCGACGACGACGACCGCCTCTGCGTACTGACTCGCATGACGATCGCGGTCCGGGCGGCACCCGCGGGCTAGCCGCCGTAGCGGTTCGTGATCGGCACGCGCCGGTCGCGACCGAAGGCGCGGCTCGTGACCTTGATCCCGGGCGGCGCCTGCCGGCGCTTGTACTCGGCGCGGTCGACGAGCCGGACGACCTTCTCGACGTCGTCGGGACGGAAGCCGCGCAGGACCAGCTGCTCGCGTCCGAGGTCCTCCTCGATATAGGCATCGAGGATCGGGTCGAGGACGTCGTAGGGCGGCAGCGAGTCCTCGTCGCGCTGGTCGGGACGCAGCTCGGCGCTGGGCGCGCGCTCGATGATCGAGGCGGGGATCCGCTCCTCGCCGGCGACCTCGTTGACGTGGCGCGAGAGCTCGTAGACCCGCGTCTTGTAGACGTCCTTGATGACGGCGAAGCCGCCCGCGAGGTCGCCGTAGAGCGTCGAGTAGCCGACCGACATCTCCGACTTGTTGCCGGTCGCGAGCACGAGCCAGCCGAACTTGTTCGAGAGCGCCATCAGCAGGTTGCCGCGGATCCGCGCCTGCAGGTTCTCCTCCGTGATGTCCGGCTCGCGGCCGGCGAAGACGTCGGCGAGGGTCGCCTCGTAGGCGTGCATCGCCGGCGCGATCTCGAACTCGAAGCGCTCGACGCCGAGGTTGGCGGCCAGCAGCCGGGCGTCGGTCTGCGTCGCCTCGGAGGAGTGTGGCGAGGGCATCACGGCGACGCTGACGCCGTCGGGGCCGAGCGCGTCGGCGGCGATGCAGGCGACGAGCGCCGAGTCGATCCCGCCCGAGAGGCCGAGCACGACGTGCGCGAAGCCGTTCTTGGCGGCGTAGTCGCGCAGGCCGAGGACGAGCGCCTGGTAGACCTCGGCGGTCGGGGCGAGCAGCTCGGCGACCGGGCCGCCGATCCGCGCGTGCTCCGGCGACGGCGGGTCGACGCCGGGGAAGCGGGCGAGCGTCGGCGGGTCCTGGTGCGCGGCGCGGACGTCGGCGCGGTGGCGGGCGTCGCGCAGCCGGTGCGTCGCCGCCGCCTGCGGGTCGATCGTCGCGACGAGCAGCTCCTCGGCGAACTGGCGGCCGCGCGCGATCACCTCGCCGCGGTGGTCGATCACGAGCGAGTGACCGTCGAAGACGAGCTCGTCCTGGCCGCCGACGAGGGCGCAGAACGCGACGACGCAGTTGTTGTCGCGGGCGCGCTGCGCCAGCATCCGCTCGCGCTGCGCGCCTCTGCCGGCGTGGTAGGGCGAGGCCGAGATGTTGACGATCACGGTCGCCCCGGCTCGCGCCTCGCTCGACGCCGGCGGGCCCGGCTCCCAGATGTCCTCGCAGATCGAGAGCCCGAGCTTGACGCCGCCGATCTCGATCAGGCCGGCGTCGGCGCCGGTCTGGAAGTAGCGCGCCTCGTCGAACACCCCGTAGTTGGGCAGGTAGAGCTTGCGGTAGATGCCGTGGAGCGTGCCGTCGGCGAGCACCGCGAGCGCGTTGTAGACGTCGTCGGCGCGCTCTGGGAAGCCGACGAGCGCGACGATCCCCTCGGTGGCGGCGGCGATCCGGTCGATCGCGGCGCGCGCGTCCGCGAGGAAGTGCTCCTTCAGCAGCAGATCCTCCGGCGGGTAGCCGGTGATCGCAAGCTCGGGGACGAGCACGAGCTGGGCGCCCTGCTCGCGCGCCGCCGCGATCCCGTCGAGGATCTTGCGCTCGTTGCCGGCGATGTCGCCGACCGTCGCGTTCATCTGGCAGAGGGCGATTCGCAGCGGGCCCGTCGTCGGAGATTCCATGTCGCCCATGATCGCAGCGCGCGCGCTGTCAGCCGCTCGCGCCGCGCCCGAGCCAGTAGGCGCCGAACTGCTCCAGCGCGGGGGCGCTCGCGTCCGGGACCTGCAGGAGGTGGCGCCAGGCGAGCGCGACGATCCCCCGGGTGCCGGGTCGGCGCCCGAGCACGACCGCCTGGCCGGTCGCCGCGAGCGCGGGCTCGAACGGCCCGGCGAGCTGGTCGGCCAGCGCCGTGAGGGCGGCGGGCGGCTCGGCGCCGCCGTAGAGCATCACCACGTCGCCGAGCTCGAGCGCGTGGAGGATCTGGTCGTCGTCGAGGCGCGTGCCGGCGCGGTCGCCGTCGATCGCCTGCGGCACGTGCGGCCCGCTCGTCGGCGGGTCGGATGCGTAGGGCTGCTGCGGCTTCTGGCCCGGCTGCAGGTGGGCGTGCCCCTGGTCGGGGAAGAGCTGCCCGGGGCCGGCCGCGGCGCTCGCGGGGCGATCGACCTGCGAGGAGTCGCGGCTCTCGACCAGCAGCAGCAGCCCGACGACGCCCGCGAGCGCGATCACCACGACGAGCAGGACGGCGCCGGCGCGGCGCAGGCCGCGATGCGAGGGGGCCGGGTGGGAGGAGGAGGTCGGCCGCGGGGGGGTCGACGGGGCGTCGCGTTCGTCCATGTGGGAGGGAATCTACGGGCGCGCGCGGGCGGGTGCCGCCGCGGCCATGCGGCGCGGCGTCGTGCGCGCCGGCCGGCGGGAGCGGCGCGGCGGTGGCAGCGCGGCCGCGTCGGCCAGCTCGTCGAGCGACTCCGCCAGCATCGCGGCGAGCGCCTCGAGGTCGGGGACGGCATCGAAGTCGGCGTTGAGGCCGAACGAGACGCGGCCGTCGTAGCTCATGATCGCGACGCCCAGCGCCTGGTTCTGCGCGAGCGGCACGAGCGGGTAGATCGCCAGCATCCGGCGCCCCAGCACGTAGAGCGGCAGCTGCGGGCCGGGGACGTTCGTGATCACGAGGTTGAAGAAGCGCTGGCGTGCCTGGAGCCGTGCGGCCTGTGCCATCACGGTCGGCGGCGCGAAGCCGGTCAGCTCGGTCAGCACGCGCGCGCCGACGGCCTGTCCGGACTCCTTCAGGCCCTCCATCTCGCGCCGCACGAGCGTCAGCCGCTCGACCGGATCGGTCACGCCGACCGGCAGGCCGGCCCAGACGGCGGCGACCTGGTTCCCGAGCGCGCCGTGCTCGGCCTCCGCGCGCACCGAGACCGGGATCAGCGCGCGCAGGACGACGTCGAGCGTCGGGTGGTCGTGCGCGCGCAGGTAGCGCCCGAGACCGCCCGTGACGGTTGCCAGGACGACGTCGTTGACGGTCCCTCCGAGCGCGTCCTTGATCGCCTTGACGCGCTCGAGCTCCTCGTCGACCCATGTGAAGCGGCGGTGCGGCCCGATCGGCACGTTGAGCGGGCTGGCCGGCGCGCCTCGAACGCCGGGAAGCGTGAACGAGCCGACCGCGGCGAGATCGTCGACGACCCTGCCGACGACGCGGCGCGGAGCCCGCAGCGTGCGACGCACGCCGCGCAGGATCTCGCCGGGCACGGTCGTCCGCTCGAGCAGCGCGTCGGCCAGCAGCTGCGCCGAGCTCGGCAGCGGGCGGGCGACCCACGGGTGGTC
This sequence comes from Conexibacter sp., assembly GCA_025964325.1. Taxonomy (GTDB): domain Bacteria; phylum Actinomycetota; class Thermoleophilia; order Solirubrobacterales; family Solirubrobacteraceae; genus Conexibacter. Next base: position 6,752 of record JAOPZA010000074.1, on the reverse strand, counting down.
GGTCGCCGGCGCCGGCGTCGGATCCGGCGAGAGGTCGAACAGGACGGTCGTGATGTCGACGCCGGAGATCCCGTCGACGAGCGCGTGATGGGTCTTCCCGAGCAGTGCGAAGCGGTCGCCCGCGAGCCCCTCGACGAGCCACAGCTCCCACAGCGGCTTGTTGCGGTCGAGTTGCTGCGAGAAGGCGCGGCCGGCGAGGTGCTTGAGCTGCTCGTCGCTGCCCGGGTGGGGCAGCGCGTGGTGCTGGACGTGGTAGCGCGTGTTGAAGTGCGGGTCGTCGACCCAGACCGGGCGGCCCTGGCCGAACGGCACGAACGCGAGCCGCTGGCGGTAGCGCGGGACGAGGTGCAGGCGTCCCTCCACGTGCGCGGCGAGCTCGTCGTGGCTCGGCGGCGGTCCCTCGAAGACCATGCAGGAGGCGACGTGCATGTGGGTCGCGGCGTCGTGCTCGAGGTGCAGGAACGACGCGTCGAGCCCCGAGAGGCGATCTCCGTTGGCCACGCCGGCATTGTCGCCGCTCCTCGCGTTCGGCGCAATGCCCGACGGTCCGTGATGAAGTTTGTTGCGTTTTGGAGTGAGTTTGCGCCTTTTGAGTCAGGTTTATGACGAAAAGTGCGGTTTCTGTGAGATTGCTCACACTGAAACCTCGACAAGCGGCTAGGTTGCTGCGAGTCATTCGACCTGCCGAATCGATCCCGCCCGGTGCGGGGTCGAGCGGGGGACCCAATCGCCGGGTGTGTGCACCTATCCACCCGGCTGGGGCGAATCGGCGGCACGATGCCGCCGTAGCGACCGCACAGCACCCGTCATCGCCATCCCGGTCGACGGCTGCCGCGCGTCGCGAGTCCGACAGCTAACCCCGTAGGCGCCCGGTCGGACATCAGGAGGTAGTCCTGTTGCGCCAGCATTCCCAGCGGCGCGCCCGGCCGCGGCACGCGGCCGTCGGCGCGCTCGCACTCGGCTCCATCGGAACGGTCCTCTCCGCGACGGCGCTCGCGCCGGCGCAGGCGGACAGCGCCGCGACGCCGCCGAGCTCGCCGACGATCTCCCTCAGGAACCCGCACCTCCACTACGGCGAGTGGCTCGTCGTGCAGGGGCGGCTGCCGCGCACGGAGGCCGGCCAGCGGATGTCGCTGCAGTACGCACGTCGCGGTCGCGGCTGGCGTGCGGTCAAGGCGACGACCGTCGCCCGTGACGGCAGCTACCGCGCGAGCGCCAGCCTGCACGCCTCCGGCACGGTCCGGATGGTCCGCACCGCGAGCGCCGTGGCGGCCGCCGTACGGAGCGCGAGCGAGACGCGCAGGGTCGCCGTCGCGGCCGAGCTCGTGGTGGCGCGCCGCAGCCGCGCGACGCAGGTCGGCCACGCCATCCGCGTCGCCGGGACGGTGCTGCCGCGCGGCGGTGGCCGTCACGTCGTCGTCGAGACCGGGGCGCGCGGCCATTGGCGCGCCGTCGCGCGCGCTCGCACGCAGGCCAACGGCCACTTCAGCGCGCGCGTCGAGGCCCGTCGCCTCGGCACGATCGCGCTGCGCGTCCGCTTCGTCGCCGATCGCAAGAACGCCGAGTCGCACGCGGTCGCCGGATCCCTGAAGGTCGGTCGGCCGTTCCGCCCCAGCCTCGCCTCGTGGTACGGCGACTACGGCGGACCGCTCGCCTGCGGCGGCAGCCTCGGCGCCGGTCAGCTCGGCGTCGCGAACAAGTCGCTGCCGTGCGGCACGCAGGTGACGATCCGCTACCGCGGCCGCGAGGTCACGGTGCCGGTGATCGACCGCGGCCCGTACGTCGGCGGTCGCGAATGGGACCTGACGGGCGCGACCGCGCAAGCGCTCGGGTTCGACGGCGTCGGCACGGTGTACGTCGACCGCTGACCGGTGACGCGCGGCGGGGCGGTCGCACGCCGCCCCGCCGCGTACCCTGGGGGGCGATGGCGATCGACGGCGCTGATCCGGCTCCCAAGCGCGTCATCGCCCACCTCGACTGCGACGCCTTCTATGCGTCGGTCGAGCTGCTGCGCCGGCCCGAGCTGCGCGGCAAGGCGGTGATCGTGGCGGGGTCCGGCCCGCGCGCTGTCGTCACGACCGCCTCCTACGAGGCCCGCAAGTTCGGCGTCGGCTCCGCGATGCCGGCCTCGCGCGCCCTGCGGCTCTGCCCGCACGCGATCGTGCTGCCGCCCGACTTCGAGGCCTACCGCGCGACGTCGCGCGCGGTCTGGGAGCTGGTCGGCGCGCGGATCGAGCGGCTCCAGCACATCGGACTCGACGAGGCCTACGCCGACCTCACCGGCGTCGAGAAGCCGCTGCGCGTCCTGCGCGAGCTGATCGCCCGCGTGCAGCAGGAGACCGGCATCGTCGTCTCGGTCGGCGTCGGACCCTCGCGGCTGGTGGCGAAGATCTGCAGCGACCTCGAGAAGCCGGCCGGCTTCGTCGCGATGGGCCGGGAGGACGCGGCACGGCGGTTCGCGGGCGCGCCGCCCGGCCGCCTGCCCGGCATCGGGCCGAAGACGGCCGAGCGGCTGCGCGCGATGGGGGTCGAGACGATCGGGGCGCTGCAGGCGGCCGCGCCGGAGCTGCTGGAGGCACGGTTCGGCCCACGTCACGGGCGCGAGCTGATCGCACGCGCGCACTTCCACGACGACTCCGAGGTCGAGACCTCCCGCGTGCTGAAGTCGCGCTCGAACGAGCGCACGTTCGACGTCGACGTCGCGTCGCTGGAGGAGCTGGAGGCGATCCTGCGGCGGCTCGCGCGAGAGCTCTGCGACGGGCTGCAGGCGCGCGCGAAGCGCGGCCGCACGATCGGGATCAAAGTGCGACTCGACGACTGGACGAACGTCACGCGCGCGCGCTCGATCGAGGGGCACACGAACGACGTCGAGGTCGTGACCGGGATCGCGCTGGAGCTGCTGCGGGCCTACGCGCCGCCACGGCCGGTGCGGCTGCTCGGCGTCCGGGTCGCCGCCTTCGAGGACGATCCCGACGCGCAGCGGGCGCCGCGCCGCCCGGTCGCGCCGGGGCTCGGCGAGCAGCTCGAGCTGCCGTTCGGCGCCGATCTCGCGACCGCATCCATGAGTGTGCAATAGTTGTTGGCGCACTCATCATGTCGCTGACCGTCACCGAATACACCGACGCAGCTTGCCCGTGGGCCTGGTCCGCGGAGCCGATGAAGCTGCGGCTGCGCTGGCTCTACGGCGACCAGCTGACGTGGGTGCTGCGGATGATCGGCCTCACGAGCGACCGCGAGGAGTACGGCCGCCGCGGCTACACGCCGGAGCAGATGGCACAGGGCTACGCGATGTTCGCCGAGCGCTACGGGATGCCGCTGGAGACCGCCCCGCGCCCGCGGCTCGGCGCCACCGTCCCGGCCTGTCGCGCCGTCGTCGCCGCCCGGCTGCACGCGCCGGAGCACGAGGAGGCGCTGCTGCGCCGGCTGCGCGTCCGCGCGATGACGACGGCCACCGGCGTGCTCGACGAGCCTGAGACGATCGCCGCCGCCGCCCGGGAAGCGGGGCTCGATCCGGCCGAGCTGGAGCGCTGGGTCGCCGATCCCGCCGTCGAGCGCCAGCTCGCCGAGGACATGGCGCTGACGCGCGACCCGGCTCCCCCCGCGATCGCGATGAAGCACAAGCTTGCCCAGACGCCGCAGGGCCGCTGGCGTTACACCGCGCCGTCGCTGGTCTTCACACGCGAGGACGGCGCCGCGCTGGACACACCGGGCTTTCAGCCGTCGCTCGCGTACGAGAACGCCGTCGCGAACCTCGCGCCGGAGCTCGAGCGCCGCGACGAGCCGGCATCCGTCGAGGAGCTGTTGGCGTGGGCGCCCTTCCCGCTGGCGACGAGAGAGGTCGCCGAGGTGATGGGGATCGCGTCGCTGATCGACGCGCGCCACGCGCTCGTCGACTCCGGCGCCGCCGAGCTGCGCGCCGGCACCGACGCCTTCTGGGCGCTCGAGCCGGCCGCCGCCGCCGTCGCCTGAGCCTGCCGCCGCCGGGCCGCCGCCGCGGCGTGGCCTCAGATACCGCTCGCCGGGCCGCTCGCTAGTAGAGCGCGGCGGCGAGCTTGCGACGGCCTTCGCGCGCCAGCTCGTTCTCGACGCCGAGCTGGTCGAGCAGGCCGACGACGACCTTGCGGATGTCGTCGCGGGCGCCGTCGCTGCCCGGCATCGCGCCGATCAGCAGGTCGAGCGCGCGCTCGTGGTCGCCGGCGTCGAGCGCCGCGAACGCCTCCGTCAGGTCGGGCGTGCCGGCTCTCTCGAGCCCGATCCGGGCGGCCAGGCCGCTGGCGGCGAAGTCGCGCGGAACGCGCGCGAGCAGCTCGCTCGCCTCCTCGTCCTCGCCGCGCTCGTGCAGCATCCGCGCGAGCGGCACGATCGCGTCCGTCCGCGAAGGTGCGAGCTCGAGCGCGCGGCGCAGCGAGGCCTCGTCACCGGAGGCGACCAGCTGGTCGGCCTCCGACGGGACGAGCGCGTCGAAGAAGCGCTCGACCTGGGGGCGCGGCTGCGCGCCGACGAACTCCTCGACGACTCTGCCGTCTCTGAACGCCTTGACGGCGGGAATGCCCTGGATCCCGAAGGCCTGCGAGATCGCGGGGTTGGCATCGGTGTCGAGCTTCGCGAGCGCGACCTTGCCCTCGCGCGCTCTCGTCGCGTCCTCCAGCAGCGGGCCGAGCTGCCGGCAGGGAGCGCACCATTCGGCCCAGAAGTCGACGACGACCGGCAGGGTGCGCGAGCGCTCGATCACGTCCTGCTCGAAGGTCGCCTCGGAGACGTCGAAGATCATCTCGTCAGGGTAGCGCCCGGCCGCGAGCCGGCGGCCCCCGAGGCCGTTGCGGTATCACCTGCGTCTGATGAGCGAGCGAACGATCGAGCGCGACGGCGTACGGCTGGCGGTCGAGGACGCCGGCGAGGGCGTGCCGGTCGTGCTGCTCCACGGCCTCACGGCGACCCGCCGCTACGTCGTGATGGGCTCGCGCTCGCTCGAACGCAGCGGGCACCGGGTCGTCTCCTACGACGCGCGCGGCCACGGCCGCTCCTCGGCCGCGCCGGCGCCCGACGCCTACGGCTACGGCGCGCTCGCCGACGACCTCCGCGCGGTGCTCGACGGGCTCGGGCTCGAGCGCGTGGTGCTGGCGGGCGCCTCGATGGGCGCGCACACGCTGCTGCGCTTCGCGCTCGACGCACCCGAGCGTGTCGCCGGGCTCGTCGTCATCACGCCCGCGTTCGATCCCGCGACGAACGACGAGCCGGCGCGGCTCGCCTACTGGGACCGGCTCTCGGAGGGGCTGCGCGCGGGCGGCATCGAGGGGTTCGTCGAGGCCTACCGGGTCGAGGACGAGGTGCCCGCGGCGTGGCGCGAGACGGTGCGGACGGTCCTGCGGCAGCGGATGGCCCAGCACGACGACCTCGCGGCGGTCGCCGACGCGCTGCACGCGGTCCCGCGCTCGCGACCGTTCGACTCGCTGGCCGAGCTGGCCGAGCTGCCGCCCGTGCCGGCGGTCGTCGTCGTCAGCCGCGACGAGGCCGACCCCGGGCACCCGCTCGCGGTCGGAGAAGCCTACGTCGCCGCGATCCCCGGCGCGCGGCAGGTGACCGAGGAGCCGGGCAAGTCCCCGATCGCGTGGCAGGGCGGGCAGCTGTCGAAGGTGATCGCGGAAACGCTTGGCCAGCGGCCTCGGTTTCCGGTCGAGAACTCGCAGGCTCGTTCTCGACCCGGGGACGGCGGCTCGTGAACGCCGGGGCAGACGACGCGCCGGGCTACGGCGACCTGCCGCCGGACCTGCCGGTGCCGCGCGACGACGGCGCCGCCGACGGCTTGCCGGGTCGCGAGCTGCCCGCGCTCTCGCTTCCCTCGACGCGCGGCGGCACGCTCGACCTCGCGAGCGTCGCCCGCGACGCCGGCACGCTCGTGCTCTACGTCTACCCGCGCACCGGCACGCCGGGCGAGCCGCTGCCCGACGGCTGGGACGCGATCCCGGGCGCGCGCGGCTGCACGCCGCAGTCGTGCGCGTTCCGCGACCACGAGGCGGAGCTGCTCGCGCTCGGCGCGTCCGTCGTCGGTCTGAGCGCGCAGAGCGCCGCCGAGCAGGCCGCGTTCGCCGCCCGCGAGCAGATCCCCTACCCGCTGCTGGCCGACCCGGGGCTGACGCTCGCGACCGCGCTCGGCCTGCCGACGTTCGCCGTCGCGGGCATGACGCTCTACAAGCGCATCACGCTGATCGTCCGCGCGGGGACGATCGCGAAGGCCTTCTACCCGGTCTTCCCGCCCGACCGCAATGCCGCAGATGTCGTCGCGTGGCTGCGATCATCGGCGGATGAGCCCGCCTCCTGAGGACCGCTTCGCCGGCGCGCTGCGCAGCGAGGCGGAGCTGCGGGAGCTCTACGAGCTGCCCTCCGGGCTCGCCGCGCGCAAGCAGATCGACCACCTCGACGAGGGCTGCCGGCGGCTCGTCGCGCTCGCGCCGATCGTCTTCGTGGCGAGCCACGACGCCGACGGCCGCGCGGATGTGACGCCGCGTGGCGGCGATCCCGGCTTCGTCGGCGTGCTCGACGAGCGGACGCTCGCGATCCCCGACGCGACCGGCAACAGGCGGCTCGACACGCTCCGCAACGTCGTCGCGACCGGGCACGCCGGCCTGCTGTTCGTGATCCCCGGCCGCGGTCAGACGCTGCGCGTCAACGGCCGCGCCTGCGTGACGGCACGAGCCGACGTGTTGGCCGGCCTGCGCGCGGTCGGCAAGCCGCCGCGCAGCGCGCTCCTCGTC
>JAOPZA010000031.1 GCA_025964325.1 Conexibacter sp. | reverse complement strand
CAGGCCAACGGCCCCGACGACGCGCGCGTGAGCCGCTACTACCTCGGCAAGTTCCAGGGCCCGTGGGCGGCGTCGCAGATCTGGATCGACGAGGTCGGCGCCCGCTTCCGCGACGCCAGCACGACGGTATGGGGCGACGCGTCGCAGCAGCAGGCGACCGAGTTCCTGCTGGGACTCGCGACGCTCGATCCCCGCATCACCTCGATCTACTACTACAACTACTCGAACCAGTGCGGGCAGCCGCTCACCTGCGCGCTCCAGGACCGCGGGCTCGTCTCGCCGGCCCCGCTGGACGGGCAGTCGCCGGGCTACGACGCCGCCAACCGGCCGCGCGCGGCCTACGACGTGATCGCCGAACGCGCCCCGGTGATCCCGCCGGCCGCCTCCGTGCCGCCGGCCGTCACGATCGCCCAGCCGGCGCAGAGCGCCGATCTGCGGACGCGCACGCCGGTGTTCGGCGGCCAGGCCGCGACCGGCGGCCGTGCGCAGCCGTCGGTCACGCTGCAGATCTTCCCGGGCGCCGGCTCGACGGAGGGCAGCACTCCCGTGCAGACGGCGAGCGCGGCGGTCGTGAACGGTGGCTGGTCGCTGACGGCCGCGCCCCTCGCCGACGGCACGTACACGGCGCAGGCGACGCAGGTCGGCAACTCGCGCTCGGCCGGGACCAGCCAGGACGTCGTCTTCACGATCGACACCGTCGCGCCGACCTCGACGATCGGCGGGGCGCCGGCCGCGCTGACCGGAGCGCGCACGGCGACGCTGTCGTTCGCGGCCTCCGAGCCGGGCGCGACGTTCCGCTGCTCGGTCGACCGCAAGCCCTCGAAGGCGTGCACCGCTCCGCTGAAGCTCGCCCGGCTGGCGGTCGGGACGCACTCGCTGGCCGTGCGCGCGACCGACGCCGCCGGCAACGCGCAGGCGAAGCCGACGAAGGTCAGCTGGCGCGTCGTCTCGCTCGCGGCGGCGCTGGCGCCCCGCAGCGACGACCTCGCGGCGGCGTTCACCTACGGACTGCCGGTCGCGGTCGCGTGCGCCGACGCCTGCCGCCTCGAGGCGCGGCTGTACGCGCCGCGCGCCGATGCGCTCGCCGCCGGGCTCGCCGGCCGCGGGCTGTCGCGACGCGATCCCGCGCGCCCGACCGGGTCCGGCTACGTCGCGGTCGCGAGCGCGGCGGTCGTGCGCACGCGCGGCGGCAGCGGCACGCTCGCGCTGAGACTGCGGGGCACGTCCGCCGGCGTCGTCGCCAGAACGCGCGCCGTCACGCTGCGTCTCGGCCTCGTGCTGACGGCCCACGGCTCGAAGCCGACCGCCGTCGCCCGCCGCGTGACGCTCGTGCGCGCCGGTGCGCTGAAGGCGCTCGCCGCCAACGGCCTGCCGGCGACGGTCCTCTGCTCGAGCGCCTGCTCGGGGAGAACGGACCTGTGGGTCACGCGCGCGGTCGCGGTCGGCCTGCACGCCCCAGGCCGGAGCGTCGCCGGCAGCAGCAGAACGGGGCTGCCGCGCGGCGGCCGCTACGTGTCGCTCGGCTCGGCGCCGCTCGCACGCACGCGCGGCGGCGTCAGCGACCTCACGCTCGCCGTGCCGCGCGCGGTCCGGACCGCCCTCGTCCGTCTGACGGCCGCCGGCCTGCGCGGCACCAGCGTGATCCGCGGCCCCGGCACGCCGGCCTCCGCGCTCAGCTGGCCGCTGAGGCTGCCGCGCTGAGCGAGCGTCGCGCAGCTGTCACGCCGCGCCCGGGATCACGCGGCGCGCAGCTGCTCCGCGACCCGCCGCAGGTCGCGGACGAACGCGGCCCGCGCGTCGTGGCGCGCCGTCGCGTCCGGCGCGCGCAGGACCGAGGAGGGATGGACCGTCACGATCGCGCAGGGGGCGAGCTCCGTCTCGAGCGGGACGCCGCGGTCGCGCGTCACGCGCACCCGCGAGCCGAGCAGCGCCTGCGCGGCGGTCGCGCCGAGCGGGACGAGCACGCGCGGGCGCACGACCGCCAGCTCCGCGTCGAGCCACGGACGGCACGCGGCGATCTGCGCCGCCGTCGGGCGCTGATGGATCCGCCGCTTGCCGCGCGCTCTGTAGCGGAAGTGCTTGACGACGTTCGTGAGGTAGACCTGCTCGCGGACGATCCCCGCCTCCTCGAGCGCCTCGTCGAGCACGCGGCCGGCGGGTCCGACGAACGGCGCGCCCTCGAGGTCCTCGCGATCGCCGGGCTGCTCGCCGACGAGCATCGCCCGCGCCCCCGGTCTGCCCTCCCCGAGGACGGCCTGGGTCGCGCACGCCCACAGCTCGCAGGCGCGGCACTCCTGCACCGCGGCCCGCAGGCGCGGCAGCGTGGGCCGCTCGGGCACCGGCGGCGGCGGGTGCTCGTTCGGTCTGCTGTCCCCTCCCGGCATCGGCTAGATCGCCGTCGCGGTGCGCCGTTCGGTCGACGCGTCCCCGTCGCCGCCCGCGCCGAAGAAGCTGATCTGCCCGTTCGTCTCGAGCACGGCGAAGCGCACGTCGTCGAGCGAGCCGATCTGTGCCAGCCGCGCCTCGGCCTCGAGCTCCTCGCGGGCGATCCGCTGGCGGCGCAGATTGCGGCCGATCGGCCGGCCGTCGACGACGAGCACGATCGGCTCGCCTTCGAGCAGCGGTCGCAGCCGCCGGAAGCGGTAGCCGAGGTAGGCGGTCACGACGGTCAGCAGCGCGAGCGTCAAGATCACGGTCGTCGCGCCCGTGATCGACTCGTCGCTCTGGGTGACGCCCTGCTGCACGAGGTCGCCGATCACGACGAGCAGGATCAGGTCGAACGGCTCCATCGAGCTGAGCTCGCGGCGGCCGATCGCCCGCGTCACGACGAGGATCAGGAAGAACACGAACGTGGCACGGAGGACGAGATCCACGGCAGCTCCTCAGGGCAGGACGGTGATGGTGCGGGAGATCGACGCGAGGGTCGCGCCGCCGGAGGTGAGCGCGACGCCGGCCGGGCGCCGACCGGGGTCGGTCGGATCGACCTGCGACTGGATCCAGACGGTCAACGACCGGCCCGCGTCGAGCTGGTCGAAGGAGAGCGTCACCTTCCCGCCCGGCCGGCCCGACTGGCTCGACGGGTCGGGCTCGATCGAGTCGACCTGAATGCCCTCGAACCAGCCGCGCTCGAGCACGAGCTGCGGCGCTCTGATCGCGCGCCGCGCACGGATCTCGATCCGCGACTGGAACAGCAGGCCGCCGCGCACCGTGTGCGGTGCGGACAGGCTGAGCGTCGCGGCGGCGGCGGCGGCGCGGGAGTCCGACGGCTGCTGGCCGATCTGGTTGGAGAGCACGAGCGCGACGGCGACGGCGAACAGCGCCACGATCGCGCGCCGCGCCCACGCGCCGCGGGCGACCGCGCGGTCGTCGTCTGCGCGGGCGAGCTGTTGGAAGAGGGTCGGCGTCTCGGGCATGGCGGGGGCAGGGCGACGGTCGCGAGCCTTCCCCGCTTCCGCGATCGCTGCACGTCGACGCGCCCGAACGGCCTGGTCGAGGCCGTCCGTGCCGTCTGACCCGCGCTGTTCGCGCCGTCGCGCACGCGGGTAGCGCTGGGGTCGGCCCGGGCAGGTCGCGGGCGTTCTCGGAGGAAAGCGAGAGGCAACCGATGAAGGCAGTCGCCTGGCACGGCACCCGTGACGTCCGCGTCGACACCGTCCCGGATCCGACGATCGAGCAGCCGACCGACGCGATCGTGCGCGTCACCTCGAGCGGCATCTGCGGCTCGGATCTGCACCTCTACGAGGTGCTCGGCGCCTTCATCGACGAGGGCGACGTCCTCGGTCACGAGCCGATCGGGATCGTCGAGGAGGTCGGCTCGGAGGTGACGCAGATCGCGAAGGGCGACCGCGTCGTGATCCCCTTCAACGTCTCCTGCGGCCACTGCTACATGTGCGGCAACGGGCTGCAGTCGCAGTGCGAGACGACGCAGGTCCGCGAGTACGGGACCGGCGCCGCCCTGCTCGGCTACACGAAGCTCTACGGCCAGCTGCCCGGCGGCCAGGCCGAGTTCCTGCGCGTGCCGCAGGCGCACTACGGGCCGATCAAGGTCCCGGAGGGCCCGCCCGACGACCGCTTCGTCTACCTCTCCGACGTGCTGCCGACGGCGTGGCAGGCGGTCGAGTACGCGAACGTGCCGGACGGCGGCAGCCTCCTCGTCCTCGGTCTCGGTCCGATCGGCGAGATGTCCTGCCGCGTCGCGCAGCAGCGCGGCGTCGAGCGCGTCTTCGCGATCGACCTCGTCCCCGAGCGGCTCGCCCGCGCCGGCGCGCACGGCGTCGAGGCGATCCACCTCGAGGAGCACGACGACCTGCCCGGCTACGTGCGGGAGCTGACCGACGGTCGCGGGCCCGACGCGGTGATCGACGCCGTCGGGATGGAGGCGCACGGCTCGCCCGTCGGGAAGCTCGCGCACCGGATCACCGCCCTGCTGCCGGACGCGGTCGCCCAGAGAATGATGCAGACGGCGGGGATCGACCGCCTCGCCGCGCTGAACCTGGCGATCGACGTCGTGCGCCGCGGCGGCACGATCTCGATCTCCGGGGTCTACGGCGGCGCGGCCGACCCGCTGCCGATGCTGCGGCTGTTCGACAAGCAGGTGCAGCTGCGGATGGGGCAGGCGAACGTCAGGCGCTGGACCGACCACCTGATGCCGCTCGTCGGCGGCGAGGACGACCCACTCGGCGTCGAGGACTTCGCGACGCACCGCGTCCCCCTCGACGAGGCGCCGCACGCCTACGAGATCTTCCAGAAGAAGCAAGACAACGCCTTCAAGATCCTGCTCAGACCGTAGGCCCGCCGGCGGGCGGCTCTCCGGCGAGCGTGCGCTCCTCGTCCGGCTCGACGGGCTCGAAGCCGCCGTCCGGCGTGCGTCGCAGCCGCCGCCCGCTCCAGCCGCGCAGCGGGTGCGCCTCGCTGCGCTGGAGGTCGCGGCAGACCTTCCGGGCGACGAAGAACGCGATCAGCGGGACGAGGAACGTCGCGACGCGCGCGAACTGGATCTGCGACTCGTACGGGAAGCCGAAGCGGATCAGCACGCGGTCGGTCGCGCCCGCGCCGAAGACGAACGCCACCCATGTGAAGAGCGCGACCCCGAGCGCCGTGCGCGTCGGGTTGTCGCGTGGACGCTCGAGCAGGTCGTGGCGGCGGCGGTCGCGCGTGAAGCGGCGATCGAGCCACGGGATCGCGTAGAGGATCGCGAACACGATGCCGGGGAACAGGACGCCGCCGAAGAACGGGTTCGGCACCCAGGTGTCGCCCCAGAAGTGGATCTCCCACGGCGGCATCATCCGCAGCGCGCCGATCAGCCAACCGAGGTACCAGTCCGGCTGCGCGCCGTTCGTCCCGTTGTAGACCTCGTACGGTCCCCACTGCCAGATCGGGTTGATCTGCACGAGGCCGCCGAGCAGGAACAGGACCGCGGCGACGGCCGCCAGCAGCCCGAGCGAGCGCAGCGCGTAGCCCGGCCACATCGGCGCCCCGACGACGTTGCGCTCCGTGCGGCCGGGGCCGCGGAACTGCGAGTGGTGCTGGCGCATGATGATCGCGAGGTGGGCGGCGATCAGCAGCCCGAGGAGCGCCGGGATCACGAACACGTGCGCGATGAAGAGGCGCGAGACGAAGTCGTTCGAGCCCGGGAACTCGCCGCCCCACACGAGGAACGCGAGGTTCGCGCCGACGAGCGGGATCGACATCGCGACGCTGTAGGCGATCGCGAGCCCCATCCCCGACAGCAGGTCGTCGGGCATCGAGTAGCCGGCGAAGCCCTCGAGCAGGGCCAGCACGAGCATCGTCAGGCCGATCACCCAGTTGACGTCGCGCGGCTTGCGGAACGCCGCCGTGAAGAAGACGCGCATCAGGTGCACGACGATCGCCGCGATGAAGATCAGCGCCGCCCAGTGGTGCGTCTGGCGCATCAGCAGGCCGGCGGGCACGTTCAGCGACAGGTTCAGCGTCGACTCGTAGGCGAGGCTCATCGTCTCGCCGTGCAGCGGCGCGTAGGCGCCGAGGTAGGTGGTCTCGGCGGTCGAGGTCTGGAAGAAGAGCGCGAGGAAGACCCCCGTCCCGATCAGCACGACGAACGCGTAGAGCGCGATCTCGCCGAACATGAAGGTCCAGTGCTCGGGGAAGACGTAGCGCAGCAGTCTGCGAATGCCGGGCGAGGCCCCGAGCCGCTCGTCGACCCAGTCGATCGTCGGCTCGCCGGGCTCGGGCGTCACGCGCCGCCCCGCTCGACGTTGAGCCAGGCCGGGCCGATCGAGCCGGAGTAGCCGCCGTTCGCGCGCAGCTCGCGGGTTGCCGGGTCGATCGCGAGCGGCAGCTGCGGCAGCGGGCGCCCGGCCGGACCGAAGATCCGCTCGGCGCCCCGCGCCGGGTCGAAGGTCGAGTAGTGGCAGGGGCAGACGAGCGCCGGCCGCGGCTGCGTGGCGGGGTAGAGCGGCGTGCGGTAGAGCGCGATCGGGCAGCCGGCGTGGGTGCAGATCTTCGAGTACGCGAGGATCCCCTCCGGCGCCCACCGCGCCGGGTCGCGGCCGGTGGGCAGGTGCAGGGCCGCCGGCGCCAGTCTCACGATCACGATCGGCGCCGCGACGTCGCGCCGGCTGGCGCCCTCCGGGAAGCCGGTCAGGAACGTGCCTCCCACGACGTCGTCGGCGAGGATCGGCGCGCCGTGCTCGTCGACGACGCGGCGGCCGGCCTGCCACGGCGTCGCGTCGATCCGCTGGCTGACGTTCGGGCCGAGCGAGGCGGCGGGCGCGACGAGCGCCACGCCGATGCCGGCCCCGGCGACGCCGGCCGCGCCCGCCAGCAGCCGGCGCCGCGAGATCCCGTCCGCGGCCCCGCGCAGCTCCGCGGCGACCTCGCGCGCCTCCTGCGGACGGGCCAGCTCGGCGCGCTCCTCGACCGCGACCTCCTGCGGCACGACGCGCTTGCCGGCGACGATCAGCGCGACCGCGAGGCAGGCGAACGCGAGCCCGATCGCGAGCCCCAGCCACGGCGTCGCGTGGTGCGCGCCGAGCGTCATGTAGACGACCACGAACGCGACGCCGCAGGCGCCCGCCAGCAGCAGGAACGCGGCGACGAGCAGCTCGGCGCGCGGTGTAGAGCGCAGCTCCCGCTCGAGCGTGACGGCGACCTCCGACGGCGGCGCGTCGTCGGGCGACGAGCTCGCGGGCGCGCGCCTGCGCCGCCGTCCGAGCACCAGCAGGACGGCGGCGAGCAGTGCTCTCAGGAGCCGGCTCACGTGTCCGTCCGCTCCCCGATCAGGCGGCTGACGATCAGCAGCGCGAGCAGGCCGAGCAGCCACGCGACCATCCCCTCCGGGATCGGGCCGATGTTGCCGATCGCCCAGCCGCCGCGGTTGTCCGGATGCTTCGTGTACTCGACGTAGCGGGCGATCGAGTTCAGCGTCGGCTGGTCGATCTGGCGCGTCGTGAAGCGCGGCATCAGGTACGGGCCGATGCGGATCGCCTCGGCGACCTGCCGCGGGCTCGCCTGCTGCAGCGGCGGCGCGATCCCGCCGACGACGATCCCGCCGCGCGCGAGCTCCTGATGGCAGCCGGCGCAGCGGTCGGTGAAGGCGTGCTTGCCCGCGGCGATGCTGCCCTGCGCGGGATCGACCGGCGGGATCGGCGGACCGCCCAGCGAGCCGACGTAGGCGGTCAGCGCGACGATCTCGCCGCGCGTGTAGGCCGGATGGCTGCGGGTCGGCTCGTCGCGCGGGTTGTTGAGCGGCATGCGGCCGGTCGAGAGGTAGAAGTCGGCCGCCTGCGCGCCGGCGCCGTAGAGCGACGGGCCCATGTCGGCGACGCCGCGCGCGTCGAGGCCGTGGCAGGAGGAGCAGCCGTCGACGAACAGCGAGCGCCCGGCTGCGACGAGCGCGGACGCGGTGGGGCCCGCACCGGCGGTCGCGCCGGTGGGCGGCGCGCCCCCG
>JAOPZA010000017.1 GCA_025964325.1 Conexibacter sp. | reverse complement strand
CCGAAACGGCCCCGGCGAGGATGTCCGAGCGGCCACTGCTGTCGTTTTCGCGGGCACGGCCGCTTCGTTTCCACGACGTTCCACAGCGCTTGAGCGCCGCGGCCGACGGCCTACCTGGGTGGGCATGGCGACTCAGGTCCCGAGTGAGGTTCCGTCCGGCGTCTCGCAGGAGGGCGACGGCATCGTCGTCGGCTCCGCCGGAGTTCCGGTCGATGCCTACATCGACTTCCAATGCCCGTTCTGCCGGCAGTTCGAGGAGAACAACGGCCTCGCGCTCAGGCGCATGGCGGCCGACGGCATCATCACGATCGTCTACCACCCGCTCGGGTTCCTCGACCGGCTCTCCACGACGGCGTACTCGTCGCGTGCGGCGTCGGCCTCCGGGTGCGCATCGGACGCCGGCAGCTTCGAGGTGTACGAGGGCGTGCTGTTCGCCAACCAGCCGCCAGAGGGCAGCGCCGGGCTCAGCGACCAGCAGCTGATCGAGCTCGGACGCGCCGTCGGCATCGACGATCCCGATTTCGCCGCATGCGTCGGCGCGCACCGCTATCTCGACTGGGTGGCGTTCGTGACCGAGCGCGCGATCCAGCGCGGCGTCAGCGGCACCCCAAGCGTCTTCGTGGCAGGCGTGCCGGTCCCGGCCAACGCCGCGATGATCGCGGCCGCGGCCTCCGAGATGGCGCGCTGAGCGGCGCCGGCGGTGCCTGCGGGTGCGCGCTGCGGCAGCTCGGGTGGAGCAGCAGCGGTGTCCATCGCAGTCGGGCTGATTGCGCTCGTCGTCGGCATCGTGCTCGTCGTCGGCGCTGCGGACGTGTTCGTCGACGGCCTGCTCGGGGTCGGACGCCGGCTCGGCGTCGCACCGTTCGTGCTGACGGTCGTGCTCTCCGGGTTCGAGACCGAGAACCTCGCCGCGGGGATCGCAACCAACGCGAAGGGCCTCTCCGGCGCAGCCGCCGGCACGTTCCTCGGCGGCGTCACGTTCCTCGCGTTCGCCGTCGCCGGCATCGGCGGCCTGATCGCGCCGATGCGCGCCGGGCTGCCCTGGCGCTTCGCCGCCTGGACCGCGCTCGCGCCGCTGCCGCTGTTCGCGGTCGCCGTCGACGGTCACGTCTCGCGCCCCGAGGGCGGACTGCTGATCGCCTGGTTCACGCTCGCGCTCTACGGCGCTGCTCGCACCGGCCGCGACCTGCTCGCCGACGACGAGGACGTCGGCGGCGCGCGTCAGCGGCACCCGTTCGCACGGCTCGTGCTCGGACTCGGCGCGCTGACGGGCGGCGGGTGGCTGCTCAGCGACGGCCTGCACGCCGTCGTGCGCAACGTCGGGATCGCCCCCACCCTGCTCGGTAACACCGCCCTCGCAGCCTCCGTCGAGGCCGAGGAGCTGGCCCGCGTCGCGGTGCCCGCCCGGCGCGGGCGGCCCGAGCTCGCGCTCGGCAACATCGCCGGCACGATCATCCACTTCGCCGCTCTGAACGCCGGCGTGATCGCGCTCGTCAGACCACTCACCCTCGACCACGACACGACCCGGTTCTACCTGCCCGCCGCGACGGTCAGCCCCACGATCCTCGCCGCCGTGCTCCTCACCCGCCGTCGACTCGGCCGCGCCGAAGGCGTCGGCCTGATCGCGCTCTATGCCGCCTACCTCACGGGCGCGATCCTCCTCGCAGCCTGAGCGCCCGTAGCCCAACCGCCGGCGCGCGACACGTCGGCTCGGGTTCACGAGCCATGCCTGAGGGTCGCCCTGGACGCCGGCCCGTTGCATCGCGTCCCGCAGCTCCGCCGCCGAGAGGACGGATCTCGCGGCCTCGGCGGACTCGAAGTCGTGCCAGAGGGTGACGTCATTGGGATCGTCGAGCGCCCGGAACACGGCGTCCCCGTCGACGCCCATCGAGCGACAGAATCTGACAATCGACCCTCTGGCGCCCGCGGACCTCAGTCCGGCTCGTCCTCGCGCAGCTGCTCGGCCACCCAGGCCGCGTGGAGCTCGCGCAACGGGACGGTGAGCGCCTCGGCCGCGCGATCGAAGTCGAGCGCCTCGCGCTCGAGCAGCTCGCCGGGAATCAGCGCCCGACGCGCGAAGAAGCGGGCGAAGGTGCCGTTGTAAGGGCCTGGGAGCGTGCCGGCGAAGACGGCGCGCGCGTAGACGCCCATCGAGAGGACGAACGCCCGCTCGGCCGCCGGCGCGTCGTCCAGCCACTCGGCGAAGTCGAACGTCGTCGGCGTCACGGTCGCCGCCAGACGACCCCGGTAGTAGACGAGCTCGGCGGGAATGTCGCCGAACTGCGCGGCGAGATCGGGGTCGCGTTCCACGTTCAAAGCCTGCCGACTGCGGCGGACATACGCAAAACCGCCGTCGTCGTCGGGCTCGAGTCGGCGCGGGCCGAGGCCGATGCTACGGCAGCCCAGCCTTCCTCTCCGACGGACCGTCTATCTCTTCGTCTCCATCGCGCAGCCGACGAACGGCCCGATCACCGCGACGGCGAAGGTGCCGGCCGGCGGGGCGCTGAGCGTCCAGTTCGTGGGCGCGCAACCGCAGAAGCTCACCACCGGCGCCTTCAGCATCATCCCCTACCAGGGGTCCTGAGATCGTACGCGTCGGACGTGCTGCGCCACGCTCGACGGTCGGCGCTCACCCGTTGTCGACGAGCGGGGCGGCCACGTCGGCGGGGCGCTCGGTCGACGCCCGCTTCCTCTCGTCCTTCTTGGCTTGCTTGTCCAGTCGACGCTCGCGGAGCTTGGTCTCACGTGTGAGCTTCGCCATCGTCGTCTTCTTCTTGCCGTTCGAGGCCATGTGAGTACGTCCCTAGGTATGGAGCGTGAATGGATCGATGACGCTGAGGCTAGCCGGCCAGCCGCGTCCGGGCTTCGGCGCCGGGAAGTGCTGACTCCGGCAGAGATCCGAAACAGCCGCCACGCGCCAGGATCCCGTGGGCCGATGGTTCAGCAGGGCGCTGGGTACGATCGGAGCATGGCCCGGCGGTCGGACGAGCTCACGCTGGAGATGAAGCGCGTGCTTCCGGCGCCTGCCGCGGTCGTGTTCGCGTCCTTCGCCGACGCGAACGAGTTGGCGACGTGGTGGGGACCGAAGGGCTTCAGCACCCCGAGCCTGGAGTTCGACCCGCGCGTCGGCGAGAGCTATCGGATCGAGATGCAGCCGCCGGAGGGCGACCACTTCCATCTGACCGGCGAGTTCCGCGAAGTCGACGTACCTGCCCGCCTCGCCTACACGTTCGTCTGGGAGGAGCCCGATCCCGACGACGTCGAGACCGAGGTCGGCCTCTCGTTCCGCGATCTCGGCGAGTCGACGGAGGTCGCCTTCACGCAGGGCCCGTTCAAGACCGAGGAGCGCCGGGCGCTTCACCGCGACGGTTGGACGGACGCGTTCGACAAGCTCGAGCGGCTCGTCTCCGCCCCGCCCGCGGCGCGCACGGAATATCATCGGGCCGTGGAGCAGGAGCTCCCCACACCGACCGGGCCCGAGCCGCTCTGCTCGTTGCCGATCGTCGGGAAGACGACGGTGGAGGACGCCGTGTTCTACGCCGCCGTCGGTGCCGTCGTGATGTTCGGCTGGGTACCGCTGCCGACCGCCGGCCTCATCGGCTCGGTGCATGCGCTGCACCAGCGCGCCCGCAACGTGACCCGCACCGGTGCCGTCGGGGAAGTCCGCGGCGGCCTCATCGAGGCGGTCGACGAGGTGCTCTGAAGCGGGCGCTTGGTGCGCCGCCCGAACTGGCCCCGCGCCTGACAGCCGTTGCACCGGCTGCTCCTCCTCGCTCTCCTCAGAGACGGTTCTCCTCCGCGACGAGTTGGCGCCGTCGACGACGATCAGCTGCCCGGTCAAGTCATGCAGGCCACGGGATCTGCACGCGGACCGTCCTCGAATCCATCCCGCGTGAGAAATCGCCCCAGCGCGTGTCTTCATCGACATCGAAAGAAACGCGCCCGCCCGGGCGCGCCATCCCTAGGAGGCACGTGCCATGAAGCGAGTACTGCTGCTGGTCGTCGCGGCGTTGACGCTGGCGTTGGTCGTTCCGGTCGCCGCGTCGGCCCGAAGCTCTCACCATCGGAGTCATCACAAGACCCACAAGACCCACAAGACCCACAAGACGCGGCATGCCAAGGCACGGTTCGTGCGGGTCGGATCGCTCATGCCCACGACGACGACCACGCCCGGCGCGACGTCGCCCGACGCGAGCAGCGACGGTCCCGCAGCCACGATCGCGTCGTTCACCGGCGGGGTCCTCACGCTCACCCTCGACGACGGCACGTCGCTGAGCGGCAACGTCACCCCCGACACCGAGATCGAATGTGAGGCGGCCGCGACGACGCCGACCGCGACGACGGCCGACGACCACGGCGACGGCGGCGGCTCCGGCGACGACAACGGCGGCGATCGCAACCGCGGCGGTGACCACAGCCAGGGCGACGACGGAGACGACGACAGCACTGGCGACCAGTCGACGACCTGCGACGCGACCGCTCTGGTCGCCGGCACGGTCGTGCGCGAGGCGGAGCTGCGGATCGGCTCGAAGGGCGCGATCTTCAAGCACGTCCACCTCGTCAAGTAGCAGCGGCGACGGCGTGGCGGCCCGCCGGCGGGCCGCCACCCGTCCGCGCCGATTGGGACGATCCGCGCGGCGTCGGGAAGGA
>JAOPZA010000016.1 GCA_025964325.1 Conexibacter sp. | reverse complement strand
CTCGTGTAGGTCCACCCGGTCCGTGCGGCGATCTGCCTGTACGTCAGCCCTTCCGCGCGCAGGACGAGCGCCCTGATCTCCTGCGGCTTCAGCCGCCCCAGCGCCTCGGCGGTGTGCGCCAGGCGCTCGAAGCCGGCGACGCGCTCGGCCGGATCCGCAACCGCGTCGCCGATCCGCCGATCGAGGTCGGGCTCCTCGCGCCCGACCAGGTCGGCGCGCTGGTCGCGGACCGTCCCTGCCTCGTTCCTGATGACCGTCCGCAGCCACGAGAGCGGGTGCTCCGGAGGATCGGTCCGCATGCGGCGCAGGAGGATCTCGAGCGCTCGCTGATAGGCGTCCTGCGCGTCGTCGGCGCACCAGCTGAAGCGGCGCGCGAACCGCACCAGCTCGACCGCGTGCTGCTGCACCAGCCGCAGCACCGCCTCCTCCGCCTCTCCCCCACGTCGATCTTCGATCCCCACCGTGCCCCTTCCGTGGCGCTCGCGGATGGGCTGGGCGCATCACCCGACGCGCCAGTTCCCCGATATCCGCTGTATCGGTGGGACAGGGCGAGAATTCGAATCAGTTCGCCCCGCTGCTCAAGAAAAACTGCGCAAATAGCGGGAAGAGACAACCATGTTCCCGACGGATGTTCGGTCGAAAGCCGGTGCGCTGTGGGCCGCGCTGGCCCTCGACACGGGCCGCGGCGGACGCCTCAGCGGCCAGGTCTCAGAGCCCGAGCGCGTCGGCGGCGCGTGCGTACGCGTCCGCGTCCGGCTCGCCGTCGGGCACGCCGAGCGTGGCGCGCTGCGCCGGTCCGGGGACCGCCGCGCCGCCGGGCCGGAATGGCTGAGCCGGCCGGATCGGGCGGGACCAGTTCCAGAGGCCGAGGTCGAGCGCCGCCAGCGGCAGCTCGGCGGCGGCGGCGAGATCGGCCGAGCGTCGCTCCAGCAGCAGCGTGTCGCCGATCCCGAAGACGCGCTTCGCCGCGACGGTCGTATCGTCGGCGCCGCCCAGCTGGAGCACGGCGGGGCGCATCTCGGCGTAGCCGACCGCTCCGAGCGTGACGAGCAGGTCGAAGCGGGCGTCGCGCGCCAGCCCCGGCAGCGCGAGTCGCTCGAAGACGCGGGCGAAGCGGCGTTCCGGGGCCCAGGCGGCCTCGCCGGTCAGCGCCGCCGACTGCGAGCCGGAGCGCTCCGCCCAGGCGCGGTAGGCGGCCAGCGTGGCGGTCCCGCGCGACGGCTCGTGCGCGGTGCGCGGGCCGAGCGGCACCTCGGTCAGGTCGGGCAGCTCGCCCGAGGCCCAGGTCGTCCGCGCGGCACGGATGCCGGCAAAGGGATCGTCGCCGTCGAGCGGACCGAGATAGGCGATCAGGAACGCCAGCCACGCCGCCTCCTCGCGGTCCGGCTCGCGCGCGAGCTCGCCGTAGAGGTCCGGTGGCGCCGTCGCCAGCGTCGCCAGTCGGCCGCTCGCGAAGGCGAGCTCCTCGGCCAGCCGCTCCGCGTCGCCGCTCGCCTTGATGCCGGGGACGAGCGGGGAGCGGAAGCCGTCGTCGCTCTCGCGCGCGATGCGGCGCACCCGCAGGCCGCCGCCGCGGCCGGAGGGACGCGGGGCGCTGGCGCGCTTGCGCGTGACGGGGCCGCCGCTGCTGCGCACGCCGGGGCTGCGCGGGGCGCTCGCCTCGGCCTTCTCACGCGCGCAGATCGGGCAGTTCGACTCGAAGCGGTTGTGGCGGCAGAAGGTCGGCATGGCGGCGTCCATCCAGTCTAGATGGTGTCCGGCGCCGGCCCCGGCCCCGCGAGCCGCGATCTAGCCCGCGAGCCGCCCGATCCCGCCGAGGAACAGCTCGCTCGCGAAGCGCGCGGCGCCGGCGACGTCGGGCTCCTCCTGCTCGCTCAGGCGGATCCCCAGCTCGAACGCGACGCCGCCCATCGCGGAGGAGAGGTAGTCGAGGTCGAGCGCGGGCGGCAGCTCGCCTCGCGCGGCGACCGCGCGCAGGTCCTCGAGCAGCTCGACGATCCCGATCTCGAGCGCCGGCGTGTCGAACAGCGTCCGCACCGTGCCTGCGTTGCGGCGCAGCATCTCGAACAGCGCCTGATCCTCGACGATGAAGGCGAAGTAGGCGTGGAAGCCCTCGCGCACGACCGCGTCGAGTCCCTGCGCCTCGGCGCGCACGTCCCGCAGCCGGCGCCGCAGCTCGACCGTCCGCTCGTCCAGCACCGCGTGGAAGATCGCCGCCTTGTCGGGGAAGTAGTTGTAGAACGTGCCCGACGCGAGCTCGGTCCGGCGCACGATGTCGCGGATCGAGGCGGCGCCGTAGCCCATCTCGGTGAAGACGGCCTGCGCGGCGGCCAGCAGCGCGCGGCGGTTGTGCGCCTTCGTCCGCTCGCGCTTGCCGGAGGTCGCGGCGGTCGAGGCGGTCATGGGGCGCCCTCCCCGCCGGAAGAACGAGCCCCCTGGGCGAGCTCTTGCGACGGAACCCGAGGCCTCCGGCCGAGCGGTTCCGCGCCGAGCGGTTCCACGGCGAGCGGTTCCACCGGCAGACGGAAGCCCTGCGCGCCGACGCGTCGCGCCCCGGCGCGCTGCTCGCGCCGCAGCTGCCACAGGTAGGTGTCGAAGTCGACCTGCATCGTGTGGCGCTTGGAGGCGACGTAGCGCTTGAACATCGCGCGCCGCTCCCGCTCGATGTCGGCGCGCAGCTCGTCCGGCGCGGGCAGCGCGTACTCGCCGCGCAGGTAGGAGGCGATCCAGCGGCCCTGCGCCTCGGCCAGCGGCATGGTCGCGCCGACCGGCTGCAGCAGGCCGAGGAAGAAGACGTTGTCGTACGCGGGATGAAAGACGCGGCGGAACAGCGGCAGGTCGTTGTCGGGTGCGGAGATCAGGTCGGGGCCGAAGAACGGGAAGGTGACCTTGTAGCCGGTGCACCAGACGATCACGTCGACCTCCTCGACCGTCCCGTCCTCGAACCGCACGCGATCTCCCTGCAAGGACGCGATGTTCGGCTTGTAGGTCAGCTCGCCGTGCGCGAGGCGGTTGAGGAAGTCCGACGAGATCGTCGGATGGGCCTCGCCGATCTGGTGGTCGGGCGCCGGCAGCCCGTAGTCCTCCATGCGGCCGACGCCGAGCGTGTAGAAGGCCTTCAGCACCCGCCGCCGCAGCGCCCACGGGATCGCGCCGGTGAAGCGGTTGACGCCGATCTGGTCGACCGGACGGCCGAACAGGTACTTCGGGATCACGTGGGCGCTGCGGCGCGCGGCGATGAACGTCCGGCGGGCTACGAAGCTCGATTCGACCGCGATGTCCATCGCGCTGTTGCCGATCCCGAGGACGACCACGCGCTTGCCCTCGAACGGCGTGCTGTCGACGTAGTGGTGGGCGTGCATCTGCTCGCCGTCGAACTGCCCGGGGAAGGCGGGCTCGGGCCAGCGCGGGTCCCAGTGGTGTCCGTTGGCGACGAGCAGCGCGTCGTAGCGGCGCTCCTCCCCCGTCTCCAGCGCGATCGTCCAGCTGCCGTCCGCGCCGCGCGCGGCGTGGCGCACGCCGCTCTCGAACGCGATCCGGTCGCGGAAGCCGAAGTGGTCGACGTACGCCTCGAAGTACTCGGCGATGTGGGTGTGGTGCGGGAAGTCCGGGTACGAGGCCGGCATCGGGAAGTCGCTGAACTCCATCCGCTTGCGGGAGGTGTTGATGTGCAGCGAGCGATAGGCCGACGACATCCCGTTGCGGTTGCCGAAGACCCAGTTGCCGCCGACGCGGTCGGACGTCTCGAAGCAGTCGAACGGGATCCCCCGCTCGTGCAGCGCCTTCGCGGCCGCGATCCCGGAGGAGCCGGCGCCGATCACGCAGACGGTCGGAAGCTGGGTCATCGGCAGGCCTCCTGCTCGAGGGTGACGAGAGCGCCACCGTAGGCGCTTCGTGACGCGTGCGTCAAGTTCGGCGGCGGCGTCGGACCGCTCACGCCACCGGCGTCGGCGCGTCGCCCTGGCGGCGGTGCTCTCTGCCGCGGCGGATGACCTCCTTGAAGGAGCGGAAGCGGAAGATCAGCGCGAGCGCGCCGAACGCCATCCCGGCCGTCAGCACGGCGAGCGCGATCTGCTGCCCGACCGAGAAGGCCGCCACCCGCTCGCTCGTCGCCGCGCCGGCGAAGACGGTCAGCAGCAGCGCCTGCTGCACGCCCGCTCCGCCGGGCGTGAACGGCACGATCGTCGCGACCACCTGCACCCCGAGCACGAGCAGCGCGTTGCGAACGCCGCCGCCGATGTGGAAGGCGTCGAGCAGGAACCAGTAGGCGGCGAACCGCGCCAGCCACGCCCCCGCCTGCCAGGTGACCATCTCGCGCACGTAGCGGCGGCGGTCGGTCAGGATCGTGAAGCCCTGGCGCACCCGCAGCCAGAACGCCTTCACCCGGGCGCTCAGCAGCGCGAAGCCGACCAGCACGCCGACACCGAGCGCCGTCAGCGCGAACAGCGTGAAGCGCGGATGCGACGCCAGGAAGGCGATGTCGAAGGCGTGCAGCTTCGAGAAGTCCGGCGGCTTCGGGAAGACGCCCTGCGTGAAGGCGAAGATCATCACGAGGATGTTCACCGCCCAGTCGAACACGAGCCCCGTCGTGATCGCGGCGATCACCGACGGATAGGTCGAGTTCTCGATCGACGTGCGCGTCAGGAAGTACTGCACGACCGTGCCGCCGCCGAGCGGGACGACCTGGCCGATCCCCGCGCCCGAGACGTACGCGCCCCAGATCTTGCGCCACTCGATCTGCTCCGCGGGGAAGGCGGCGCGCAGCGCGTTGAAGAGCGCGCGCGAGCGCAGCGTGAGGTAGAGCGCGAAGCACAGCAGCCCGAGCAGCAGCGGTCCCCACGACAGATGCGCGAGGCTCGAGAAGAACTTCCCGACCGAGTCGAAGAACTGCAGCGCGCCGAAGGCCGTCATTCCACCACACGATCCCAGAAAGGCGGAAGGGCCCGGATCCATCCGGGCCCTCCGCAGCCGGGAATCGTGGGGGAGACGATTCCGGCGGAGCAGGACGGTGTGCGTCCTGCACGCCCAGGATAGCTGCCCAGACGGCGGACCGGCCCCGCCGATGCGTCAGATTCGCCCCGACGGGACGAACACCGCGCGGTCAGATCCGGCCTCCGGGACCGGTGAAGAAATCCTCACCGAGCACCACGTTGCCGGCGACGTCGGCCTCGTGGCGCAGCGTGTGGTCGACCTCTCCGTCCCAGGCGCCGATCGCGAGCTTCTCGCGGTCGGCGTCCATCGGGCTGCCGCCGAGGTCTCTGTTGACGATGCGCGCGCACTTGCGCCCCTCGGAGATCGCCGTCACGACGAGCGACTGGCCGATGCGCGCGTCACCGCAGGCGTAGATGCCCTCGCTGGAGGTGCGGAAGGTCTTCATCGTCTTAACGTTGCCGCGCGCGTCGAGATCGACCGCGAGCTGCTCGACCAGGCCGCCGTGCTCGGCGTGCGTGAAGCCGATCGCGATCAGCACGAGGTCGGCCGCGAGCGTGAACTCGCTGCCCGGGACGGGCTTGAGGTCGCGCGAGGAGGTGCCGTGGACGCGGCGCGCGTAGACCTCGGTGACGCGGCCGTCGGCACCGCCGAAGCCGATCACCTCGGTCCCCCACTGCCGCTCGCCGCCCTCTTCGAGCGCGTAGGTCGTCTCCGTCCGCTTCGGCGGCAGCGGCCACGGCGCGGCCGCGTCGCGTCCGCCGGCCGGCAGCTGCTGGTAGACGTCGAGGATCGTGGCGCTCGTCGCGCCCTCGCGGTTCGCGTTCGAGATGCAGTCCATGCCGGTGTCGCCGCCGCCGATCACGACGACGCGCTTGCCGGCGGCGCCGATCCGGTCCTGCGGCTCGGCCTGGCGCGCCGGACGGCCCTCCTGCGCGGCGACCCAGCGGTTGCGCTGGTAGAGGTAGTCCATCGCGAAGTGCACGCCGTCGAGCTCGCGGCCGGGCACCTCGACGTCGCGGTGCAGGCGCGAGCCGATCGCGACGACGAGCGCGTCGTGGCGCTCGCGCAGCTCCTGCGCGGTGACGTCGCGGCCGATGTCGACGCCGTACTCGAAGCGGATCCCCTCCTCCTCCAGCAGCGCGACACGGCGGTCGATCACCGACTTCGGCAGCTTCGCGTCCGGCACGCCGAAGCGCATCAGGCCACCCGGGCCCTCGTCGCGCTCGTAGACGGTGACGCTGTGGCCGCTCTTGTTGAGCTCCGCCGCGACGGCGAGGCCGGCCGGGCCCGAGCCGACGACGCCGACGGTCTTGCCGGTGCGGCGGTCGGGCGGGTCGGCGACGATCCAGCCCTCCTCCCACGCGCGCTCCGCGATCGCGAGCTCGATCTGCTCGATCGCTACGGCGTCGCTGTTGATCGCGAGGACGCAGGCGGACTCGCACGGCGCCGGGCAGATGCGGCCGGTGAACTCGGGGAAGTTGTTGGTCGCGTGCAGCTGGATGATCGCGTCCTGCCACTTGTCGCGGTAGACGAGGTCGTTCCAGTCGGGGATCAGGTTGCCGAGCGGGCAGCCCTCGTGGCAGAAGGGGATCCCGCAGTCCATGCAGCGGGCGCCCTGCTTGCGCAGCTCCTCCTCCGGCTGGAGGCCGTAGTACTGCTTGTAGTCCTTCACGCGCGCCGCGGGATCGCGCTTGTCGAAGCCGACCCGCTGGATCTTCAGGAAGCCGCCGAGCTCGCCCATGCCTACGCTCCCGCCGGCTCGGCTGCCGCGGGCTGCTGCGCGACGCCGGTCGCGGCCTGCTCCGCCGCTGCGCGCTCGGCGAGCGCGCGCTTGTAGTCGCGCGGCATGACCTTCACGAAGCGGCCGACCTCGCCGTCCCAGGCGTCCAGCATCCGCCGCGCGACGGGCGAGTCGGTTCGCTCGGCGTGCTCGGCGATCAGGTCCTTCAGCTCCGCCTCGTCGTGCTCGTCGAGCGGATCGAGGTCGACCAGCTCGTCGTTGACGCCGCCCGCGAAGCGGTGGTGCTCGTCGTAGACGTAGGCGATGCCGCCGCTCATGCCGGCGGCGAAGTTGCGGCCGGTCGGGCCGAGCACGACGACGCGGCCGCCGGTCATGTACTCGCAGCCGTGGTCGCCGACGCCCTCGACGACCGCGTGGGCGCCCGAGTTGCGGACCGCGAAGCGCTCGCCCGCGAGGCCGCGGAAGAAGGCGCGGCCCGCGGTCGCGCCGTAGAGCACGGTGTTGCCGACGATCACGTTGTCCTCCGCGCGGAAGGCCGCCTTCTCCGGCGGGCGCACCGTCAATATGCCGCCCGAGAGGCCCTTCCCCGTGTAGTCGTTCGTCTCGCCCGCGAGCGTGAACGTGACGCCGGGCATCAGCCAGGCGCCGAAGCTCTGGCCGGCCGAGCCCTCGAAGCTCCCCTGGATCGTGCCCTCGGGCAGGCCCTCCGGGCCGCGGCGACGGGCGATCTCACTCGAGAGGATGCCGCCGACGGCGCGGTTCACGTTGCGCAGCGGCGCCGACAGCTGGACGCGCTCGCCGCGCTCGAGCGCCGGCTCGGCGTCGCTCAGCAGCTGCCAGTCGAGCGCGTCGTCGAGCACCGGCTCCTGCGGGCGCGTGCGGTGCAGCGGCGCGCCCTCCGGCAGCTCCGGCATCGCGAGCACGCTCGAGAGGTCGACCCCGCGCGCCTTCCAGTGGTTGATCGCGCCGTCGAGCTCGAGCAGGTCGAAGCGCCCGATCAGCTCGTCGTAGGTGCGGACGCCGAGCTCGGCCATCAGCTGGCGCGCCTCCTCGGCGACGAAGAAGAGGTACTTGACGACGTGCTCGGGCGTGCCCTCGAAGCGCGCGCGCAGCTCCGGGTTCTGCGTCGCGATGCCGACCGGACACGTGTTCAGGTGGCAGACGCGCATCATGATGCAGCCCATCGCGATCAGCGGCGCGGTCGAGAAGCCGACCTCGTCGGCGCCCAGCAGCGCGGCGATCACGACGTCGCGGCCGGTCTTCATCTGGCCGTCGGCCTGAATCGTCACGCGCGAGCGGAGGTCGTTCAGCAGCAGCGTCTGCTGCGTCTCGGCGAGCCCGATCTCCCACGGGATGCCGGCGGCCTGGATCGAGGACTGCGGCGAGGCGCCGGTGCCGCCGTCGTGGCCGGCGACGACGATGTGGTCGGCGTTCGCCTTCGCGACGCCGGCGGCGACGGTTCCCACGCCCACCTCGGCGACGAGCTTGACCGAGACCGACGCGCGCGGGTTCGCGCAGCGGAGGTCGTAGATCAGCTGCTTGAGGTCCTCGATCGAGTAGATGTCGTGGTGCGGGGGCGGCGAGATCAGGCCGACGCCCGGCGTCGAGTTGCGCAGGAAGGCGATGTAGTCGTCGACCTTGTGGCCCGGAAGCTGGCCGCCCTCGCCGGGCTTCGCGCCCTGCGCCATCTTGATCTGCAGCTGGTCGGCGTTGACGAGGTAGTGGGTCGTCACGCCGAAGCGGCCGGAGGCGACCTGCTTGATCGCCGAGCGGCGCAGGTCGCCGCCCGCCTCGCGCTCGAAGCGGCGCGCGTCCTCCCCGCCCTCGCCGGTGTTCGATCTGCCGCCGATGCGGTTCATCGCGATCGCGAGCGCCTCGTGCGACTCCGGCGAGATCGAGCCGAGGCTCATCGCGCCGGTCGAGAAGCGCTTGACGATCTCCTCCGCCGGCTCGACCTCGTCCAGCGGGATCGGCTCGTCGGCGGTGCGCAGCTTCAGCAGCCCGCGCAGCGACGCCTTGCGGGCCGAGTCGTCGTTGACCGAGCGGGCGAACTCCTCGTAGGTCTGGAGGCCGCCGCCGTCGTCCGAGCGCACCGACTGCTGCAGCAGCGAGACGGTATCCGGGTTCCAGATGTGGCGCTCGCCGTCGCGCCGCCACTGCAGCACGCCGCCGACCGGCAGCGTCTCGCGGCCGGTGCCGGGATAGGCGCGGAAGTGGCGCTCGAGCGCCTCGTTCGCGAGCACCTCGATGCCGACGCCGCCGATGCGCGACGCGGTGCCGGTGAAGTAGCGGTCGATCAGCGCCGGCTCGAGCCCGACGGCCTCGAAGATCTGCGCGCCGCAGTACGACTGGACCGTCGAGATGCCCATCTTCGAGATCGTTCTCAGCAGGCCTCTTCCGATCGCTCTGACGATCCGCTGCTCGGCCGTCTCGCGATCCAGATCGACCGGCAGCAGGCCGCGGTCGGCGAGGTCGTCGAGCGACTCGAACATCAGGTACGGGTTGATCGCCGCCGCGCCGTAGCCGATCAGCGTCGCCATGTGGTGGATCTCGCGCGGCTCGCCGGTCTCGATCACGAGCCCGCAGCGCAGCCGCGTGCCGGCCCGCACGAGGTGGTGGTGCAGCGCGGCGACCGCCAGCAGCGACGGGATCGCGACCCGCTCGGCGCCGAGGTTGCGGTCCGACAGGATCAGGATGTTGGCGCCCCGCTCGACCCACTGCGAGGCCTCCTCGCAGATCATCGCGAGCCGCAGCTCCATCCCGTCGGGGCCCTGCTCGACGGGCCAGGTGAGGTCGATCGTGGCGGCGTGGAAGAGGTCGTGCGAGACCTGGCGCAGCTTCTCCAGCTCGTGGTTGCGCAGGATCGGCTGCTGCATCAGCAGCTGGTGGGCGTGCTGCGGCGACTCGTCGAGCAGGTTGACCTCGCCGCCGACGCTCGTCAGCAGGCTCATCACGACCTTCTCGCGGATCGGGTCGATCGGCGGGTTCGTGACCTGCGCGAAGAGCTGCTTGAAGTAGGCGAACAGCGGCGGCTGGCGATCCGAGAGGACGGCGAGCGAGGCGTCGTTGCCCATCGAGGCGGTCGGCTCCTCGCCGTTGGCCGCCATCGGCGCGATCGTCATCCGCAGGTCCTCCTGCGAGTAGCCGAAGGCGAGCTGCTTGGAGATCAGCGGCTCGACGCGCGGCGCGCGCGGCGCGCGCTCCGGGAGGTCGTCGATGTTGACCATCCGCTCGGCGTACCACTCGCCGTAGGGGCGCTGGGAGGAGACCTTCGCCTTGACCTCCTCGTCCTCGACGATGCGCCCCTGCTCGAGGTCGACCAAGAAGATCTTGCCCGGCTGCAGGCGGCCCTTGCGGACGATCTCCTCGGCCGGCGTCGGGATCACGCCGGCCTCGGAGGCGAGCACGACGTAGCCGTCGCTCGTCTGCACCCAGCGGCCGGGGCGCAGCCCGTTGCGGTCGAGCGTCGCGCCGACCTGGGTGCCGTCGGTGAAGCAGATCACCGCCGGGCCGTCCCACGGCTCCATCACGCACGAGTGGTAGTCGTAGAAGCCGCGCACGGCGGGCGCCAGGTCGGTGCGGTCGCGATAGGCCTCGGGCACCATCATCATCACCGCGTGGGTGATCGGCCGGCCGTCGAGCACGAGCAGCTCGAGCACGTTGTCGAACGTCGCCGAGTCCGAGCCGCCCTCGCGGACGACGGGCATGACCTTCGCGAGGTCGTCGCCGAAGTGCTCGGACATCAGCTGCGACTCGCGGGCGCGCATCCAGTTGACGTTGCCGCGCAGCGTGTTGATCTCGCCGTTGTGGGCGATCAGCCGGTACGGGTGCGCGAGCTCCCAGCTGGGGAAGGTGTTGGTCGAGAAGCGCGAGTGGACGAGCGCGAGCCGCGTCTTCATGCGGTCGTCCTTGAGGTCGGGGTAGTAGCCCGACATCTGCGGCGCTGTCAGCATGCCCTTGTAGACGACGGTGCGCGAGGAGAAGCTCGGGATCGCGAGCTGCGCGCCGGCCGCCTTCTCGATCAGGCGGCGAATCACGTAGAGGCGGCGCTCGAACGCGAGCTGGTCGGGCAGCTCCTCGCTCGCCCCGATGAACAGCTGGCGGATGCAGGGCGCGGCCTCGCCGGCGATCCGCCCGACGTGGTCGTCGTCGACCGGCACGTCGCGCCAGGCGAGGACGCTCTGGCCCTCGTCGGCGACGGTCCGCTCGATCAGCGCGACGAGCTCGTCGCGCTCCGCGTCGCCGGTCGGCAGGAAGAAGACGCCGACGCCGTAGCGGCCGACCGGCGGCAGGACGACGTCGGCCTCGGCGCGGAAGAACTCGTCGGGCAGCTGCAGCAGGATCCCGGCGCCGTCGCCGGTCGTCGGGTCGGCGCCGGCGGCCCCGCGATGCTCGAGGTTCTCGAGCGCGTAGAGCGCGCGGTTGACGACGCCGTGATCGGGGTCGCCTTCGAGCTTGGCGACGAAGGCGACGCCGCACGCGTCGTGCTCGTTTTCAGGGTGGTAGAGGCCGGCGGCCTGTGGCGGCTTACGCGAGAGCATGGATCGGATGTTCCTGGAAGCAGCATGAACACTGGAAGGAAGCGAAAGGGTACCAGCGAACCGCGCGCCTGGAGCACGGCACGAGCAGCCCGAACATGCTAGATGGCCGGGGTCGCTACCGCCCGCAGCGGGCGTGCACACGCTCTCCGATAGGTCGCGGCAACGCGCGCGGCGACGGCGTCGCGCGCAAAACGGGCGTAGACGTCGCGACGGGCGGCCTCGCCGCGGCGGCGGCGCTCGTCGGCGTCGTTGGCTGCCGCGACGAGGGCGCTGGCGAGCGCCGTCTCGTCGTCGGGCGGCACGAGCCAGCCGGTCTCGCCGTCGCGCACGATGTCGGCCGGTCCCATCGCGTCGACCGCGATCGCCGGGAGGCCGCAGGCCATCCCCTCGACCAGCACCTGGCCGAACTGCTCGCGGACGGAGGGCAGCACGACGACGTCGCCGGCGGCGAAGAAGCTCGGCAGCGCGTCCTGCTCGTGCCAGCCGGTCAGGAAGACGTCGCGCGCGCCGCTGGCGGCGATCGCGTCGACCGGGTGCTCGCCCTCCCACTCGCCGGGGTGGCCGCCGATCAGCACGAGGGGCGTGCGGCGCGCGAACTGCGTCTGGGCGCGCGCGAACGCGCGGATCAGCAGGCCGATCCGCTTGACCTCGGTGAAGCGCCCGACGTAGAGCAGCGTCGGACCGCCGCCCGCGAAGGCGGCGAGCTCCTCGGACGTGTAGCGGACCGACCCCTCCGCGAGGCCCGGCGCCCAGCCGCGCGGGTTCTCGACCAGGTGATGGCGCCAGTGCGCCAGCCGGTCGACCTCGACCTCGGCGACCCGGAAGCGGTCGGGGTCGACGCCGTTGGGGATCGCGACGCAGCTCTCGGGCGCGAGGTCGAGCAGCT
The DNA here is from genome assembly GCA_025964325.1 of Conexibacter sp. Taxonomy (GTDB): domain Bacteria; phylum Actinomycetota; class Thermoleophilia; order Solirubrobacterales; family Solirubrobacteraceae; genus Conexibacter. The sequence continues at coordinate 8,940 of JAOPZA010000016.1, read as the reverse complement.
CGAGGACGCGCGGCAGCTGGCGCTCGGTCAGCAGGATCGTCTCGTCACAGCGTGCGGCCCAGCGACGCATCCGCTCGACCCACTCGTCGGCGTACGCCCACGACGTCGGCGCGCCCTCGGCGATCCGCTCGAGCATCAGCAGCTCGGTCCCGTGCAGGTGCCCGACGACCGGGACGTGGGGGGCGACGCGCGCGGCGGCCTCGTGCAGCGGCGTCAGGTGGTGGAGGTGGAGCACGTCGGCGTGCGCGGCGCCGGCACCGGCGAGCGCCTGCGCCCATGCGCGCACCTGGTGCTCGTAGGTCGCGTCGTCGAGCGAGGCGAAGACGCGGTCGGGCGCGCCGGGGCGGTCCTCGTAGGACGGGTGCAGCGGCGGATCGGCCAGCAGCGGGTCGGGCGCGTCGAGCGCGGCCGTCGCGTCGAGGGTGCGGACGTCGAGTCCGCTGTAGAAGCGGTGCGCGTCGGCCTGGCCGTGCAGCGAGGAGGAGAGGACGGTGACGTCCCAGCCGTGCTGGGGGAGCACGCCGGCGAGCCCGCGCACGACCTGCGCCGATCCGCCGCGCGGGAAGAACGTGATTCCCATGAGCGCATGACGGCGCGTGATCGATGATCGCATCAGGCCCCGAAGCTAGCAGGCACGCGCCAGCCCGGCTAGGCGGGGGGCTCAGCCGCGCGAGGCGAAGGCGATGGCGGTCGAGATCGGCCGACCGCCGGGGAGGGCGCGATCCTGCTGCGCGCGCGGCACGTTGCGCAGCAGCCCGCCGCAGACGAGCGAGGTCGAGCCGCCGCCGTCGAGGTTCAGCGCGGAGACGGCGCCGAGGTCGCGCAGCGTCGCTGCCAGCTCGCCGAGCGTCAGCCCGGCCTCGTCGTGGGCGCGCCCGTCGCAGGCGACCGCGAGCACGTCCTCGGCGGTCAGGGCGAGCGCGGCCCGCGGGTAGCGGCCGTCGGTGATGTCGGAGTCGAACTGGCGCGCTCCGGCTGAGAAGCCCTCGGGGTCGACGCCGTCGCGCACGACCGCGGCGCCGTCGCGCACGAGCAGCGGGCCGGCTTGCAGCAGGTCCCCGCGCGGAAGCGTGCAGAGCTCGTCGCGCGGGGCGATCGCGACCTCGCCGCGCTCGACGTGGACGCAGGCGCGCAGCCGGGCCCAGGGCGCGTCGAACGGCGTGCTCTCGCGCTGGATCCCGTGGGTGCGCAGCTCCCCCAGCGGGCGGCCGTGGGGGCGCACGAAGAAGCCGCCGACGAGCGCGTCGTCGACGCCGCTGCGCGCGCACCAGTCGGCCAGCGCCTCCGGCTGCGGCAGCCGCACGACCCGGACGCGCGTGCCGGCGCGGCGATAGGCGGCGACGTGGACGGTCGTCTCGGCGCCGTCGCGCAGCGTGACGCGCAGCGTGCGGAGGTTGGGCGGAGCGATCGGCTCCGCACTGGGTGCGATGAGCGGGCTCATGGGGCTGAGGATGAGGGCCCGGCGCGACGGGCCGGTTGACAGGAGGTGAACACCGTGTAACGCGATCGGTAACGCGGCGTCGTGCCGCGAGGTGCGAACGGGAACGTTGCCAGACCTCCTGGACGGACGCCGTCGTCCGTCGAGCCGAGCCGCGGCGCTGCCGCGCCGGCGCTGCGCGGTCGCCGCGCTCAACTCGCCGCGCTCAGCCGCGCGAGCGGGAGGGCGATCTCGGCGGCGCTCTCGGTCTGCCGGCCCCGCCGTCGCCTCTGGCCCGCGATCTGGCGGGCTTCTTCGGCGGCGGCGAGCCGTCGGAGCGGACGGCGGCGAGGCTCGCCTCGAGCGCGGCCATCAGGTCCGGCACCTCGGCGGGCGCCTCGGCGGCCGGCTGGATCGCGACCTCCTCGCCCGCCGCCTTGCGCTCGATCAGCTCCATCACGCGCTCGCGGTACTCGTCGTGGAATCTCTGCGGCTCGAACGGCGCGGCCAGCGACTCGATCAGCTGGCGCGCCATCGTCACCTCGCGCTCGCTCGCCTCGACGTCGGCGAGCGCCTCCAGCTCGTCGAGCCGATCGGGCGAGTTGACCTCGTCGCCGAACAGCATCGTCGAGAGCATCAGCACGCCGCCGGCGGACCGCAGCGCGACCAGCTGCTGGCGCGAGCGCAGCACGAAGCGGCCGATCGCGACCTTGCCGGCATCCTCCATCGCCGACATCAGCAGCCGGTAGGCCTTCGCGCCCCCGGTCGCGGGCGCGACGTGGTAGGCGTGGTCGTAGTAGACGGGGTCGATCTCCGTCAGATCGACGAACTCCTCGATGTCGATCGTCTTCGTCGCCCGCGGATCGAGCGCGTCGAGCTCCTCCTGCGTGACGATCACATAGCGATCGGGAGCGACCTCGTAGCCTCTGACGATGTGCTCGTAGGGCACCTCTTCGCCGTCGATCGAGCAGACGCGCTTCTGCTTCAGGCGGCCGCCGTCGGCGTCGTGCAGCTGGTTGAAGCGCACGGTCTTCGGCGTCGTCGCGGTGTAGAGCTTCACGGGAACGTTGACGAGCCCGAAGCTGATCGCGCCACTCCAGATAGACCGTGCCATGGGAGCGGTTCTATACCCCCGCGCTCAGCTGGCCAAGCGGTGGGCGCCAGCTTGCACGACCGCGCTACCTCAACTCGGCCGACATCGAGTCGCCCATCCGCTCGAGCGAGCGGCGCAGCAGACGCGAGACGTGCATCTGCGAGATGCCGACGCGCTCGGCGATCTCGCGCTGCGTGAGGCCGGCGAAGAAGCGCAGCAGGACGATGCGGCGCTCGCGGTCGCTCAGGACGCTGAGCCCGCGGCTCAGCTCGATCCGCTCCTCGGCGAGGTCGTACTCCGGATCCTCGGCGCCGATCCGCGCGACCGGCTCGCCGTCCTCGCCGAGCGGCTCCTCGAGCGGGACCGTGCTGTAGGCCTGGGCGCCCTGGAGCGCCTCGAGCACCTGCTCGGGCGTCGAGCCGGTCGCCTCGGCCAGATCCTCGATCGTCGGCGAGCGGCCGAGTCTGGTCGAGAGCCGGTCGGCCTCGCGCGTGACGCGGGCGCTCAGCTCCTGGAGGCCGCGGGAGACGCGCACCGCCCAGGCGCGATCGCGGAAGTGGCGCTTGATCTCGCCGAGGATCGTCGGCACGGCGAAGGTCGAGAAGCGCAGCTCGCGCGCGAGGTCGAAGCGGTCGACGGCCTTGATCAGACCGACGCAGCCGACCTGCTCGAGGTCGTCGAGCGGCTCTCCGCGGTTCGCGTAGCGGCGCGCGAGCGAGCGCACGAGCGGCATCATCCGTTCGATCAGCAGGCGCCGCGCGTCCTCGTCGTGGTCCTCGTGCCAGCGGCGCAGGAGCTCGTGCTCGTCGACTGTGGCATCGACCGTCAGATGGACGGCCGGGGCGGCGGACACGTTGGAAGCGCCTCCTCGATCGGGGAACCAGGTGCGTCCATCCTCTCGTGGACGCACGATATGACAAGGCGGACAGACCCGGTCACTGGCATGCGAACGTCGGGTCCGGTACAACCGCAGCGTGGACACGCCCGGTCAGACGATCAGCGCGACGGAGTTCGCCGCGCTCACCGGCGTCTCGCGCGAGCGCCTGCGAACGTGGGAGCGCCGCTTCGACTTCCCCCACCCTACGCGGGTCGGTCGCGGGCCTCGTCGCTACGCGGTCGCCGACGCCCTGCGCGTCGTCGCGGTGCGCCGCGCCGCGGAGGAGGGCGTGCCGCTGCCGCGCGCGATCGAGGAGGCCGGCGAGGCGCCGGTCGCGACCGTCTCGGCGCAGACGCTGGCCGGCGTCGTGGTGGCCGCGCCGACGCCGGTCGTGCTCGTCGGCGGCCCCCAGCCGCTGCGTTGTCGCTTCGCCAACACGTCGGTGCGCGCCCAGGCCGTCGGCCCCGTGCCCGGCCAGCCGCTGGCGGCGCTGCCATGGTTCGCCGGCAGCGAGCTGGAGCGCTCGCTGCGGACGCTCTTCGCGACCACCACGCCGGTGCTCGAGTGCGGTCACCCCGCCTGGACCGGCGAGGGCCCCGCCCAGCGCTCGATCGCCTACCGGCTGCCGGTCGCCGCGGGCGAGCCCCCGACGGTCGCGATCGTCGGCATCGACCGCCCGCGCGATCTGCGGGCGCGACGCGAGCTGAGCGAGCTGCAGGCCGAGCTGGTCCGCCTGCGCCAGCGCGAGCAGCGCCAGGAACGGTCGCTGGCGCTCGCAGCCGCGATCGCCGAGCGCTTCCAGGAGGAGGCCGGCGAGGCCGTCATCGGCTCGACCTCCGACACGCTCGTACGGCGGCTCGGCGCCGTCGATGCCGGGATCGCCGTCTACATGGCCGGCGAGCTCGCGCTCGGCAGCTCGAGCCGCGGCCTGCTGGGGCCGCGGATGGTTCCGGTGACCGCCTACGCGGATCTCGGCAGGCTGATGCACGCCGCCGAGCCCGGGTGGCTGACCGCCGCCAGCGGCCGCGCGTTCGGGATGCCGACGAGCCTGCACAGCCTCGCCGTGCCGATCACCGTGATCGGCGAGACGCTCGGCGTGCTGCTGCTCGTCTTCGACGAGCCGCGCGAGCTCGACGACGACGCCCGCCGGCTGCTGCGGATCGTCTCCGCCGGGCTCGGGTTCGCGCTCCTGCGCGACCGGCTCGTCGAGGCCGCGAAGAGCGAACACGGCAGCGGCTAGAACAGGCGTCCCTCGTCGACGTCGGGGACGGGCGGCGGGGGCGGCGGCGCGTCCGCGCGGGTCCGCTCCAGCGGCCAGGAGCAGAGCGTGCCCCGTCCCGGGCAGCCGTCGCAGACGCGCGGGCCCGGCTGCTGCGTGACCGTGAATGCCCCCGCCAGCACGGCGTCGGCGCGCGCGCCGAGCAGCTCGGCGAGCGCGGCGTCGTCCTGGGTGCGGTAGGTCGCCGCCACGACGGCCTCGGGCCGCTCGAGGAAGCAGTGGACGACCTCGACCTCCGTCGCGCCGGCGCGCAGCGCGGCGAGCGCGTACGCGGCGCGCTGGAGCCCATAGGAGCGCGCGACCAGCTCGCCGGGATCGGCCGTGCCGAGCCGGTCGGACTTGTAGTCGACGATCAGCGTCCGCGGACCCTCGCGCCCGACGACGTCGAGCACGCCGGTGAGCGGGATCGTCGTCCCCGCCGCCGGCGCCTCGAGCGCGAACGCGAACGGCTGCTCGCGGCGCACGCTCGCTGCCGCCGCGAGCCGTTCGCGCAGCCCGCTGGCGAGGAAGCGGGCGACGAGCGCGGCGACGTCGTCGCGCTCGGCCTCGTCGAGCTGCGCGCCCGCGCGCGCCGCGGCGGCCGCGATCGCGTCGGGCGAGGGCGGCAGCGGCCGGGCGAGGTCGATCCGCTCGAGCAGCGCATGGACGATCGTGCCGCGCACGGCCCCCTCGAGGCCGCCGCGACGGCCGGCCGGCGCCGCGACCGGCTCGCGCGCGTGCTCGGACGGCGGCAGGCCGAGCACCCGTTCGAGGTAGAAGCGATAGCCACAGCGTGCGTGCTCCTCGAGGCTCGTGTAGGACAGCGTTGCGACCGGTGGCGCCGGACGGGCCGGCGGGGCGATCGGGGGATCGGCTGGCGGCGATTCCGGGCGAGCTCGGCTGGCGGCGGAATCGGCTGGCGCCGATTCCGGGCGAGCTCGGCTGGCGCCGATCTCGCGGCGCGCTGGCGACACCAAGGCCGAGCCGCTCCCATTGGCATTCTCGGCCGCGCGCGCGTCCGGTCGATTGATCGTGTAGGCGATCGCGACGCCGTCGTGCTCGGCGATCCCCTCGGCGACGGCGTCGGGCGCGACGTGGCGGGCGATCTCGGGGACGAACGCGGGCCCGATCCAGGTCAGCGGGGCGGCGCCCGGCTTCGCGCCCGGCCATTCCTCGCAGCCGACCGCGCCGCTCAGGATCAGCTGCTCGCGAGCGCGCGTCATCGCGACGTAGAAGAGCCGCGCCTCCTCCTCTGCGTCCGCCCGCGCCCGCTCCTCACCCACAGCACGGTAGGCGAGCGCGGGACGGCCGCGGCCGCCGTCGAGCTCCTTCAGCTTGATGCCGACGCGTCCGTCGCGCCCGATGCGCAGGATCTCGCGCCCGGGCCGCGGCGACTCGCGCCCGAGGTCGGCGACGCAGACGACGGGGAACTCGAGCCCCTTCGCGCGATGGATCGTCATCAGCCGCACGGCGTCGAGCGCCTCGCCCTCGACCGGCGCCTCGCTCTCGCGATCGTCGCCGCGCCCGTCGACGGCGCCGGCGACGAGGTCGACGAAGCCGCGCAGATCGCGCCCGTGCTCGGCCTCGTGCTCGCGCGCCAGGCGCATCAGCTTGCGCACGTTCGCGAGCCGGCGGGCGCCGCCGGGCAGCCGCAGCAGGGCAGTGTCGTACCCGGTGCGGGCGAGGACGCGGTCGAGCAGCGCCTCCAGCCCGTGGCGCGGGGCGCGGCTCCGTTCCTCCGGCAGCCACGTGCGCAGCGCCAGCGCGCGATCGTGATCGGCCGGCGCGAGCCGGTCGAGGAACGCCTCTCCCGGCGCCGGCGCGGCCTCCTCCCCGGCCGCCGGCTCGCCGGCGTCGTTCGCGCCGATCAGCTCCCACCACGGGTCGCGACCGCTCGCACGCGCGGCGGCGGCCAGCTGCACGAGCGCGTCGCTCGAGAGCCCGCCGAGCGGCGAGGCGAGCACGGTCATCAGCGACAGCCCGTCGCGTGGGTTCGCCAGCACGCCGAGGTAGGCGACGAGGTCGCGCACCTGCTGCTGGGACCAGTAGCCGCGACCGCCGATCACGTACGTCGGCACCTCCAGCTCCGCGAGCGCGCGCTCGTAGACGGCGAGGTCGCCGGTCGCGCGCAGCAGCAGCACGACGTCGCCGGGCGGACGGCCGGTGTCGAGCAGCGCGCGGACGCGCGCGGCGAGCAGCTTCGCCTCCGCGATGCGCCACAGCGGCGCGGTCGCGACGAGGCCGGGCGCCAGCAGCCCGGCGCTCTCCCAGTCGGCGGCGCAGTCGGTGATCAGCAGCTCGACGCGCGGGCCCGCGACGGGGAGCGCGTCGGGCGGCTCGGTGCGGCCCGCGACGAGCGGCACGAAGCTGTCGCCGAAGCGCGGCGCGAACGCGACGTTGAGGGCGTCGAGCACGTCGCGGTGGCTGCGGAAGTTCGTCGCCAGCGTCGCCGCGTCGCCGCGCTCGGCGAGCGCGGTGCGGCGCCGGCGGAAGAGGCTCACGTCGGCGTGACGGAAGCCGTAGATCGACTGCAGCTCGTCGCCGACCGTGAAGAGCCCGGCGCCCGCGATCCGCTCGAGCAGCTCGAGCTGCAGCGGGTTCGTGTCCTGGAACTCGTCGACCATCACGTGCAGGAAGCGCTCGGCGTAGCGCGCGCGCAGCGCCTCGTGCTCGCGCAGCAGCCGGTTGGCGCCCAGCTCGAGGTCCTCGAAGTCGAGCGCCGAGCGCTCGCGCTTCACCTCCGTGTAGCGCCGCCCATACGCCTGGAGCAACGCGTCGAGCAGGCCGAGGACGGGCACGGCGCGCACGTCGACGCAGGCGTCGAGGAAGCGCTCGAGCGCGCTGCGGTAGGCCTCGCATCCCTCGCCGGCGAGCGCCTTGCCGTTCTTGGGCAGCGCGAGCGCGGCGACGTCGGCCGCGTCGGGGGCCGGCTCGAGCGGCCGCTCGAGCAGCTCGCCGCAGGCGCGCAGTCGCTCGCGCGCCTTCGTCACCGTCGCGCCGTCCGCTGCGACGGCGACCTCGGCGGCGGCGCGCTCGTGGGCGACTCGCAGCGCCAGCCGGCGCGGCTCCAGCGGCGCCGGCTGCGCCTTCCCCAGCGCCGGCTGCTCCTGTCCGCGGCTGCGCAGCTCGCCGTGGACGGCGACGATCGCCTCGCTCAGGTCGCCGGGTCGATAGGCGGCGATCAGCTCGAGCGCGGCCGTGCCGTGCGCGTCGACCAGCTCGTCGAGCGCGGCGTCGAAGGCGCGCTCCGCGAGCTGACCCGCCGCGCGCTCGTCGAGCACCTTGAAGCGCGGGTCGATCCCGGCCGCCAGCGGGTGCGTGCGCAGCAGCCGCGCGCAGAAGCCGTGGATCGTGGAGATCCACGCGCCCTCGGTCGCGCGGGCGCGCTCGCCGTCGCCGAGCTGCTCGAAGCGCCCGCGGACGCGGGCCTTCAGCTCCGAGGCGGCCTTCTCGGTGAACGTGATCGCGAGGATCCGCGAGACCTCGACGCCCTCCTCGCGGGCCGCGCGCACGTAGCGCTCGGCCATCACGGACGTCTTGCCGCTGCCCGCGTTGGCCGTCAGCAGCAGGCCGCCGCGATGCTCGATCGCGGCGCGCTGCTCGGCGGTGAACGGGACGGAAGCGCTCATCCGTCGACGCGGCAGATCCCCGGGAACGAGCAGCCGCCGGGGCCGCAGGTCTCCGGCATCGGCGCCAGCTCGCCGCCGCGCAGGCGCGCGGCCAGCTCGCAGGCGCGGGCGGCAGCGGCGTCGAGCTCCTGCTCCAGCTCCTCCCGCGAGCGGCGGTCGGTCGAGAGCACGAGCTCGCCGGCGTCGACGTCGTCGCGCACGATCCCGCGCGCCCGCAGGTCCTCGCCGCGCAGCGGCTGGTAGACGCCTCCGACCGGCTCACGGCCAAGCAGCTCGCGCACCGCGACCATGTAGAGCGCGACCTGCAGCTGGTCGTCGACGGTCCAGCGCGCGACGGGCCAGCTGGGCGAGCGCCGGCCGCTCTTGAAGTCGCGCACGAGCGCGCGTCCGGCCGCGTCGAGGTCGATGCGGTCGATCACGCCGCGCAGCCGCAGCGCCCCGTCGCCGAGCACGAGCGCGGGCAGCGCGCCGTCGTCATCCCCCATGCCGAATCTGAGCTCCAGCTCGAGCGGCTGGAAGGCGCCGCCCGCGTGCGCCTCGTGCGCGAGCAGCCGCACGACGTCCGCGGCGATCTCGTGGGCGGCCGCGGCCTGGGCGGCGCCGCCGCGGCCGAGCGCGAAGCGCGGCGCCTCCTCGGCGACGACCGCGCGCACGAGCTCGCCCGCC
>JAOPZA010000177.1 GCA_025964325.1 Conexibacter sp. | reverse complement strand
ACTCCGCACGATGGCCGGCTACCTCGCGGGCGGCATGACCTCCTGGCGCGAGGACGGCCTGCCCGTCGGACGCATCGAACGCCTCACCGTGCCCGAGCTGCACGCCCGCTGGCGGGCCGACGACGGGGTTCAGGTGCTCGACGTGCGCGAGCGCGACGAATGGGACGCCGGCCACATCCCCGGCGCCGTCCACCTCCCGTACCACGACGTCGACCGACTCCCGCACGGCATCGACTCCGACCGCCCGGTCGCCGCCATCTGCGGCTCGGGCCAGCGCGCGGCCGTCGCGGCCAGCCTCCTCAAGCGCCACGGCGCCGACGAGGTGCTCCACGTCGTCGATGGCGGCGTTCCGCTGTGGAAGCGCCAAGGCTGGCCGATCGAGCAGGATCCGCCGCCCGGCGCCTGAGCACGCGAGGTGACCCCGAGCGTCAGGCGAGCTTGCGCACGGCGCGCACCGCGCGCCTGCGCGGGCCGCGCGCCGCCGCCCGCTGCCGCGACCGCCGGTGATCGTTCGGCCTCGCGCCCGTCTCACCCAGCGACGAACGCGTCCAGCCGGCCGCCCCCGCGCGTCAGCACGACGACGGGACAGCGCGCTTCTGCCGTCACGCGCCGCGTGACGCCGCCGAGCAGCGTCGCGCCCTGCGGGCCGTAGCCGCGCGGACCGCAGACGAGCACGTCGAGCTCGTCGGAGACGCGGACGAGCACCTCGGCCGGCTCGCCGACCAACACGTCGACGTTCACGGGCTCGCCGATCAGGTCGGCACTCGCATCGGCCGCCGCCTGCTCGACCCGCGTGCGCAGGGCGTCGGTCGCACCGGCCTCCCCCATCCAGGCGCGCGGCTGCACGGCGGCCAGCACGCGCAGCGTCGCACCGGCCCGCGCGGCGAGCGCGTGCGCCTGGCGTACGGCGTCGCGTCCATCCGCCGTGTCGACGAATCCGACGCCGACCGCGCTCAACCGGGCCGGGCTCGCCCACCCGCGCGGCACGAGCGCGACGGGGCAGGACGTCCCGTCCAGCAGCCGCCTCGCGGTCGACCCGGGCGCGAGCCAACGATCGAGACCGTCGACCGCGGAGCCGACGACGACCACGAGGGCGCCGACCTCCTCGGCAGCGAGCGCGAGCCCGCGCGGCGCGCTCGTCGCACCGATCGCGACCGCGTCCACCTCGACACCGCCCGACCGCAGCTCCGGGAGCAGCTGGGCGAGCACCTCGTCGGCCTCCCGCGGGAGCTCCTCCCCCAGCTGCCCGGCGACCGCCTGGTCGACCACGGCGTCGTTCGCGAAGACGCCGGCGACGAGCAGCGGCGCCCCGGTGTGGCCCGCGATCAGGGCGCCGAAGCGGGCCGGCGCGAGATCGGCGCTCGCCGGATCGACCGCGGCCACCACGGGCGCCGTCATCGCCGAACGCCCAGCAGCTCGATGTCCAGGTCCGTCGCCATCGCAGGTGCGCGAGACCGCCCGTCCGGCGTGCGGCTCGCACGACGGACCGTAGGCCGGCGCGGCGGCGAGCCAAGCCGGGCTCCCCGCGTCCGCGCGATCGTCTCTGCGACCCTTCGATCCCCACGACGATCAGGAGACGCTTCCATGGAATACCGCCAGCTGGGCCGCTCGGGACTGCGCGTCTCGGCGCTGACGCTCGGGACCATGACGTTCGGCGGACGCGGGAGATTCGCCGACGTCGGCAGCACGGACGTGAAGCTCGCGACGCGGCAGCTCGACCAGTGCCTCGACGCCGGCGTGAACCTCGTCGACACGGCCGACGTCTACTCCGACGGCCTCTCCGAGGAGATCCTCGGGCAAGCGCTCACGGGCCGTCGCGACCGCCTCCTCGTCGCCACCAAGGCGCGTTTTCCGACCGGCCGCGGACCGAACGACGCCGGCCTCTCGCGCCACCACCTGATCGCCGCCTGCGAGGCCAGCCTGCGGCGGCTGCAGGTCGATCACATCGACCTCTTCCAAATGCACCAGTGGGACGGCGTCACGCCGGTCGAGGAGACGCTCGAGGCGCTCGACACGCTCGTGGGCTCCGGCAAGGTCCGCTACGTCGGCTGCTCGAACTTCTCTGGCTGGCACACCGCCAGATCGCTCGGGATCGCCGACCGGCTCGGCTATCAGCGCTACGTCAGCTCGCAGATCTACTACTCGCTACAGGCCCGCGACGCCGAGTACGAGCTGGTTCCCGTCGCGATCGACGAGGGGCTCGGGATCCTCGTCTGGAGCCCGCTCGCGGGTGGCCTGCTGTCCGGCAAGTACCGTCGCGGTCAGAGCGGTCCGCAGGGCGCGCGGCAGCTGACCGACTGGAACGAGCCGCCGGTCCGCGACGAGGACCAGCTCTACGACGTGGTCGACGCGCTCGTCGAGATCGGCGAGGCGCACGGCGTATCGGCCGCGCGGGTCGCGCTCGCCTGGCTGCTGACACGCCCGGGCGTCAGCTCGCTCGTGATCGGCGCGCGCACCGAGGAGCAGCTCGCCGACAACCTCGCCGCTGCGACGCTGACGCTCGCCGACGACGAGGTCGACCGGCTCGAGCGGCTCAGTGCACCACCGCTGATCTATCCCTACTGGCACCAGGCCGCGGCGGCCGCCGACCGCCTGTCGCCGGCCGACCTCGCGCTGCTGGGGCGCGCCATCGGCTGACGCCGCGCCGGAGGGCGACAGATCCCGCAGCCACGGGTGCCGCGTGCCTTAAGTCGAGTGACCAGGCCGAACTCGGGATTTCTGTCCCGCGTCAAGGAATCCGGGCATTTTGGCGCGTTGGAGGTGGTGTGGTCGGAGCGGCTGGTGGTGTGTCGTGGGAGTCGGCGAGGTAGCGCTCGATCGGTCGTGTGCCGGCGAGCGTCTCGTGGGGACGGACGTGGTTGTAGAGCTGGCGGTATGCCTCGACGCGCCGGGTCATGTCGGTGCCGTCGGCGGGGAGGTCGCGCCAGAGCGACTCGATCTGGATCGCGCCGTGGTAGCGCTCGATCACGCCGTTGGTCTGGGGGCTTCTGCGGCGGGTGCGGACGTGGCGCAGCTCGGGGCGGTTGTCGATGTAGCGGCGGAAGGCGTGGCTCTTGAAGCAGGGCCCGTTGTCGGTGACGACGATCACCGGCGTGACCTCGCCGGTCGTCGAGCAGGGGACGTCGTCGAGCAGCGGCCGGCCGAGCACGTCGTGGACGGTCTGGCGGGCCTGTTCCAGCGATGCGATCGCGTCGCGTGTGGTCTGCGTGACGGTGACCGGCCCGGCGAGCACGAGCTTCGTCACGTAGTCGATCACGTCCCCGGAGCGCCAGGTGCCGCCGCCGGCGGTCTCGAGTTCGAAGAAGTCCATCTGCCAGACGCGTTACGGCGTGTCGGTAGTTCGACGAACGCCTCGCGGCGCTGGCCGGCAAGATTGCGACGCTCGGTGACGTAGTCGACGGGAAGCGTGAGCCCGGCGCCGCCATTCGGCCGCCGGCTGCCGCTGAGCGAGCGGTGACCGTGGGGACGCGACGCGGCGGTCGCGCCCCCGTTGCGGATCAGGCGGGCGAGCCCGCTACGCCGGGCACTGCTTGACCTGCAGGACCGGCTTGACCGTCGCGGAGTCGACGTTGGCCTTCGTGACGGCCACGGTCGGCACCTTGATCTGCTTCGTCGTCGCCGTTCCGGCCAGCGCGGCCGCAGCCTGCTGGATGCCGAGCTCGCCGATCTTGCGCGCCTGCTGCGCGATCAGCGCCTGCACCTCGCCCTGCCGCAGCTGCTGGACCTGCAGCGGTGAGCTGTCGAAGCCGATGATCTTCACGGCGCCGAGCTTGTTCTGACCGCGCAGGCCGGTGACGGCGCCGTCCTGTGCGAAGTTCGTCGTCGCGAAGATGCCCTTGAGGTCGGGGTTGCCCGCGAGCGTCGACTGGACGATCGAGGCAGCCTTCTCCGGCGAGGTGCCGGCGTACTGCTGCGTCAGGACCGTCAGCCCCTTCAGCTTCGCCTCGTCCATGAACGCCTTGCCGCGCGCGTCGGTCGTCGAGACGCCCGGGTTGAGGTTGATCACGATCACTTTGCCCGAGCCGCCGACGAGCGCCGCCATCTGGTCGGCCGCCTGCTTGCCGCCGCCGGCGTCGTCGGTCGACACCTGCGACGCGGCCATGTCGGGGTTCTTCAGCGTCGTGTCGACGAGCACGACCTTGCTGCCGTTCTCCGCGAGCTGCTTGATCGGCGTGTACATCGCGGCCGCGTCGGTCGGCGCGATCAGCACCGCGTCGGGCTTGCTGGCCGCGACCGAGTTGACGATCGGCGTCTGCGAGCTCGGCGTGAACTGATCCGGCTCCTGGAAGTTCACGGTGAACCCGTGCTTCTTCGCCTCGGTGCGCGCACCGCAGTCGAGCGTGATGTAGAACTCGTCGCCCTTGTCGCCGGCGACGAAGGTGATCTTCTTGCTCGCGCGTGCGCTGCCGCTGGCACCACCGCTGCTGGTGCTGGTGCTGCCTGAGCTCGTGCTGCTGCTCGAGCCGCAGCCGGCGACCGCGAGCGAGCCCGCCGCGATGCATGCCGCCATCAGCGGCAGATGCCGCCGTGTGAGTCCGTGCATGTGATGCTCCTCTCCTCTTGCTGCCGTGCTGGTGCGACCGACGCGTGTCGGTAGCGGGATCTCCGGCTACTGCCGTCTTCGCCGGCGAAGCTGGTCGAGATAGACCGCCGCGATCAGGACGGCGCCGACGGCGACTTGCTGCCAGAAGGGCTGGACGCCGGTGATCACGAAGCCGTTCTGCAGCACTGCCGGGATGAAGACGCCGAAGACGCTGCCGAGGATCGAGCCGATGCCGCCGAACAGGCTCGTCCCGCCGATCACGACGGCGGTGATCGACTGCAGGTTGTCCGTCGCGTGCCCCGCGATGGTCGTGGTCGCGAAGCGGGCGACCGAGAGGAACCCGGCAAGACCGCTGAGCGCCCCCGCGAGCGCATAGACCTTCAGCAGCTGGCGGTCGACGGAGATCCCGGCGCGGCGCGTCGCCTCCTCGTTGGAGCCGACCGCGAACGTGTGGCGGCCGAAGCGGGTCGCGGCCAACAGCACGCCGAACACGAGCGCGACGACGAAGGCGATCACGACGAGCCACGGGATCTCCCCGAAGAGCCGACCGTTGCCGATCGTGTTGACGAGCTTGGACGGGACGTCGCTCTGGTCGACGCCGCCGGTGACCACCTGGGCGAGGCCGAGCGCCATCCCGAACGTGCCGAGCGTGGCGATCAGCGCCCCGATCTTCGCCTTTGCGACGAGGAAGCCGTTGATGAGGCCCCAGCCGAGGCCGCAGCCAAGCGCGATCGCGAGACCGACGAGGATCGTCCCCCAGCCGTTGCCGCCGACCGCGCTCATGCCGCGCGTCGCGAGCACGCCGGAGAAGACCAGCACGGCGCCGACCGACAGGTCGATTCCCGCGGTGATGATCACGAACGTCTGGCCGACCGCCAGGACGAGCAGCACGGCGGCGTCGGTCGCGATGTTGCGGCCGTTCGCGACCGACACGAAGCTTGCCGGCCGGAGGATCGAGAAGGCGATGATCAGCCCGACGAGGATCAGCCCGATCCAGATCGACTGGCTCGCTACGAGCGCGGCCCACCACGGGCGCGCCTCCTCGCCGTCGATCGCTTCATCCGGCGCCTCGGCGTCGGACGGAAGTTGCTGGGACGCAGAGCTCATCGCGCGGTCTCCTCCTCGTGGCGAATGGCGCCCGTCATCGCGCCGATGATCTGCTCGAGCGTGGCCTGGTCGCGCGTGAAGCGGGCGACCCGCTCGCCGAGCCGCAGCACCTCGATGCGGTCGGCGACCTCGAGGACCTCGGGCATGTTGTGGCTGATCAGCACGACGGCGATGCCGCGGTCGCGGACGCGCTTGATGAGGTCGAGCACGTTGCGCGTCTGCACGACCCCGAGCGCGGCGGTCGGCTCGTCCATGAAGACGACCTTGCTTGCCCAGGTGACGGCGCGGCAGACGGCGATGCCCTGCCGCTGACCGCCGGACATCGTCGCGACCGGGGAGCCGGTGTCCTGGATGCGAACGCCGAGATCCGCGAACGACGCGTCGGCACGGCGGCGCATCTCGGGCTTGTCGATGAAGCCGAGGCGGCCGAGCACGCCGCTGCGGAGGATCTCCTGGCCGAGGTAGAGGTTGCCCGCGGGATCGAGCTCGGCCGCGAGCGCGAGATCCTGGTAGACGACCTCGATCCCGAGCTGGCGCGCGGCGACCGGGCTCTCGAGCGTGACCGTCTCACCGGCGAAGCGGATCTCGCCCGCGTCCGGCTGGTGGACGCCGGCGAGCGTCTTCACGAGCGTGCTCTTGCCGGCGCCGTTGTCGCCGACGAGCGCGACGACCTCGCCGGCCTCGACGGTGAAGCTCGCGCCGCGCAGTGCGCGCACGCGGCCGAAGCTCTTGACGATCCCGCGTGCTTCGAGGATGGGCTCGGACATCTGCCTAGACCCCCAGGGTGTGCAGCACCGCCTCGCGATAGAGCGGGCCGTCGAGCTCGACGAAGTAGATCGTCTGACGGCCGCCGAGCACGAGCTCACCGCCCTCGATCGGCACTGCCACCTGCATGCCGAGCAGAGCCCCGCGCAGGTGCGACGGCGCGTTGACGGCCATCTGTCCGTCGGAGTGCAGGAAGCGGGCATGGCGAAACGCCGCTCCGGCCGGCACGAGCCGGGCGACCATCTCCGCGATGTCGTCCTCGAGGTCCTCGAGGCCCTCGTTGACGGTGATCGCCGTCGTCGTGTGCATCGTCATCACGAGCGCGAGCCCGTCGCGCACTCCGCTCGACCGCGTGAGCTCTCTCGCCCGCTCGGTGATGTCGATGAACTCGGTGTCCTTCGTCGTCTGGATCCCGAATCGGGTCACGATCGACTGCATCACGCGCCTCCGTCGATGTTCAGCAGGTCTCGTGCGTTGTCGTGGAAGATCCGTTGCTCGAGCTTGGGCCGGAAGCCGAGCTCGCGGACCGCCCAGGCCGCGCGCTTCGGATCCACCCGCGGGTAGTTGGAGCCGAACAGCACCTGGCGCGGGATGCTGCGGTCGATCAGCTCGTGGCCGAGCACGACGTCGACGACGTGCTTCAACGACTCCGACGGCGTCCCGCTGAACAGCACGGACGTGTCGAGGTAGACGTTGCGGTGCTTGAGCGCGAGCGCGAGCGCCTCGCCGACCCACGGCCAGCCCATGTGCGGGATCACGACCCGCAGCTCCGGCAGCCGCTGCACGACGCTCTCGAGCAGCAGCGGATTCGCCATCGCGGTGCGGCCCCGCTCCGCCCAGCTCATCCCGCAGTGGATCAGGACCGGGATGCCGAGCTCGGCCGCCGCCTCGTAGACTGGCATCGCGCGCTCCGGATCGTCGATCGCGAACTGCTGCAGCGAGGGGTCGAGCTTGAGGCCGACGAGGCCCAGCTCCTTCACCGCCCGCTCGAGCTTCGCGGGCGCGTCGGGTTCGTTCGGGTCGACCGACGCGAAGCCGATCACGCGATCGGTCCGCTCGACCAGCCAAGCGATCTGCTCGTTCGAGACGACCGTGTGGCCGTGCGCCGTGGTGCAGTCGATCGGCAGCACGACGGCCTGGTCGATCCCGGCCTCGTCGAGGTGGCCGATGTAGGTCGCCAGCGGCTGCGGCTCGACGTAGAGTCCGAAGACGTCCCGGACCGCACTCGTGAGGTTCGGATCGTCGTCGTAGAGCTCTGCGATCTGCACCGGATGCGTGTGGATGTCGATCATGCGTGGTCTTCCTGTGCAGCGTTTGGGGACGGGGTGACCGCGGCGGCCGTGCGCAGGGCGTCCACGTCGGCGGCGGTCGGGAAGCGGTCGGTGGTGCGCGCGACGTAGTGCGCGGCGGTCGCGCTGGCCCACGCCATCGCGCGCGGCATCTCCCAGTCGCGCATGAGGCCGTAGAGCAGGCCGGCGTCGTAGACGTCGCCCGCGCCGACGGTGTCCTGCACGTCGACGGGCAGCGCGGGGACGTCCCACGTGTGCGGGCCGCGGCGGGCGTGGCTGCCGTCGGCGCCGCGCTTGACGACGACGAGGCCGGGGACGTGGCCGGCGAGCGCGGCGGCGGCCGCCGGCACGTCGTCGATGCCGGTCAGTACGCGCGCCTCGTCCTCGTTCGGGACGAAGACGTCGACCTCGGCGAGCAGCTCCTGCACGCCGCGGACGGTCGCGTCGGGCCAGCCGTCGGGATCCCAGCCGGTGTCGAGGAGCGTCGTGACGCCGCCGGCGCGAGCACGCGCGAGCAGACGGCGGGCCGCCTCCAGGTCGAGCCCGGGCAGGTTGAAGATGCCGACGAGGCAGAGGAAGCGCGAGCGCGCGACCTCGTTCCAGTGGCGCAGCACGAGCGCCTCGTCGTGCTCCTCGAGGCACGCGAAGCTCGACAGGAACGCGCGCTCGCCGTCTTCGCGGACGATCGCGACGGTCATCGCGGTCTGGCCGCCGACGCTCACCTCGATGCCGTCGACTTCGACGCCGCGCTCGGCCAGCTCGGCGACGATCCGGCGTCCGCCGTCGTCGTCACCGACGATCCCCACCATCCGCGTGGGGATCTCGAGCGCCCCGAGGCCGAGTCCGAGATAGCCGGCCTGGCCCGAGGAGACGGTGGCATGGCCACCTCGGCCGGCGACCTCCTGCCCCCATGCCGGGAGCCGGTCGAAGCCGCGCATGATGAGGTCGACGAGCAGATTGCCGATCACGCACACGCCGCTCCGCGGAGCGGCCGCGATGTGCTGCGACTGGGTCACGACGCCGCCGAGGTCCTGTGCGCGCGGACGGCGCCGATCACGGCCACTGAGCGCCACCCGTCGCGAGCACGTTGTGCCCCATGAAGACGCGCTCGTCGAGATCGGTGATCCCGCGCAGGATCGCCGAGTAGACGACGAGGTACTGCGTCAGCGAGTTCAGCACCAGCGGCGTCAGCAGCGGATGCAGGCCGTCGCCGAAGTCGGCCGCGTCATAGACGAGCACGTCGGAGTGCTCGCGCTCGCAGAACTCGATCGTGCGCTCGGTCATCGCGCGCGAGGCGTCGGTGCCGAGCAGGACGAGGAAGCGGCCGCGCACGCGCTCGAGCGCCTCCGCCGGACCGTGGCGCCACTCGCACGCGTCGGAATAGGTCGCGCCGATGCGAACGTTCTCCATCACGACGCTCATCGCGACCTTGTACGCGAGCGGTGCGTTCGGGCCGGCGCCGAGCACGTAGAGGTGCTGGGCGGAGAGCAGGTCGCGGGCATCGCGCTCGGCGCGCTCGTCCGCGTTCGCGAGAGCCCGCCGCAGCACCTCTGGCAGCGCGAGGACGCCGGCGCGCAGGCGCTCGGCCTCCGCCTCGGCCGGGGTGCCGGCGACGAGGCCTGCGGCGAACAGCACCGTGGCCGCGATCGGGATCTCGTAGATCGCGCCGTTGTCGTAGGGCAGCACGACGTCGGCCTCCGTCGCCATCGTGCTCTCTGGCTTGCCGACGATCGCCACCGTTCTGGCGCCGCGCTCGTTCGCGTATCGGAGGGCTGCGACCGTGTCCTCCGTCTCGCCCGAGTAGGACGCCAGGAACACGATCGCGCGCTCGTCTAGCCGCGCCGGCTCGCGCCAGACGAGGTCGTAGGACGGCAGCACGTCCGCCGGCACCGGCAGGACGGCGTCGAGGACGTACTTCGCGGTCTGCAGGCTGGCGAAGGAGCCGCCGCTGCCGACGAGGAAGATCTGCTCTACCGCGCCGGCGCTCGTGCGGCCGAGCTCGACGCAGGTGTCGGCCTGGGCGTCGAGGAACGACGCCATGTGGGCGTCGATCTTGGCCCCGCTGAAGTAAAGGCTCTCGTGGGCCTGCGCGACGTGCTGCTGCAGCTCCTGCACTCGGTGTTCCTCCTGTGTGGGTCAGGTCCCGCGACGTCGCAGGACGTGGAAGGTGAAGACGTCGCCGCGGTGGTACTCGCGGGAGAAGAGGACCGAGCGGCCGGCCGCGTCGACGCAGCGCTCGGAGATCACGAGCCAGGCCTGCTTGCCGTCGACCTCGGGCAGCGCCGCCAGCTCGGACGGCATCGGCAGCGCCTGGATCTGTGCAGCGGACGACTGCAGGTCGTGGCCGCGCCCCGCAAGCCACTGCGCGAGCGACCCGGTGAAGTCGAGGTCGGCGGGCTCGTCGGTCCCGAGCAGCGCGGTGCTGAACGCACTGACGGAGACGACGAGCGCCGAGTCCTCGTGCAGGCGCAGACGGCGCAGCCGCACGATCTCGCCCTGCGCGTCGACCCCGAGCGCCTCCGCCTCCTCGTCGGTCGGAGCGGCGCGCTCGACCGAGAGCGTGCGGTTCGTCGTGATGTAGCCGAGGCCGGCGAGCATCTCGGTGACGCTCTCGAAGCGCGTGACGGGGCGGTTGACGGAGAGGCCGACGTTCGCCGAGACGAAGCGACCGCGGCCGTGGACGACGTCGACGAGGCCGTCCTGCTCGAGCAGCTTGAGCGCCTCGCGCACCGTGGCGCGGGAGACCGAGAAGCGCGCCGCGAGATCATGCTCGGTCGGGATCTGCTCGCCGGGCTTGAGCTGCTCGTCGCGGATCAGCTCGACGAGCGTGTCGCGCAGCTGGATCACCATCGAGCGCGGGTCGCGGAGAGGTTGGCGGATGTCAGACATCTGTCGCATGACGACCGGCACCGTACTTTCGGTTGGGGTTCGTGTCAAGAGCGGGATGCAGAGCGGCGACGCCGGGAGCGCGTCGGCTGGCGACGATCGCGCTCGTGACCTCGCGAGTGGCGGGCGTCGTGACGGCGCTGATCGGATTGGGCGTCGTGGCCTACGATGCGTCCTCTTCCGCGGGGAATCGCGCCGATCGGCCGGGCCGGCGGCGGATTGCCGCTCAGAGCCCGGACGATGCGCATTGCCTCTGGTCCCGTCGGCTCGACCAGGATCTCGCCGCGTGGTGCGCCGTCGGCGTCTGCGACGACCCGGCAGCGAAACTGCGCGTAGGTCTGCTGGAAGGCAGCGTCGCGCTTGTGCGGGCCGATCCCGGCGCAGTCGCGCACCAGCACGCCGTCGGCCAGCGCCCACGGCGAGTTGGTGAGCGCGATCAGCACGGTCGTTGGTCCGAGGCGCTCGTCCTACGGTCGCGGCCGCGAAACTCTGGTCTTGCCCCGAACGCAGATCCGGCCTAGCGTCGCGCACCAGATGAATCGCCTTCTCGCCCCCTGTGCCGTCGTGCTGGCGCTCGCGCTGACGAGCGCCGCCGGTGCCGTCGCCGCTCCACGAGCGAAGGGGCCGATCGCCTCCGGGACCCAGTTGCGCGAGGACCGCGTCGGAGGCCTTGGGAGACTGCTGGCGACCTTCACGAAGGCCAGGCTCCTCACGGCATCCGATCACCGATTCCTCGCGACGGCATCGGCGGTGGCGCAGTAGAACAGTCCCGAGGGATGTTGTCAACGGTTACCGGTTATCCGGTGACCGGTAGCGGTTCCGTATACTCGCGTCGTCCTCGACGAACAGGAGCCGTGCGGTGCAGCAGTCCGCCAAGTCGATCGCCGGGTCCCCCTCGCTCGGCACCGGTGTCCACACCGCGAAGCTCGCGCGCAGCGTCTACTCGGGCACGATCGCCGCGAACCTGCGCGAGGCGATCATCGGCGGCGAGCTGGTCCGCGAGACGCCGCTCGTCGAGACGCGCCTGGCGGCCGACCTCGCGGTCAGTCGCGGCCCCGTGCGCAGCGCGCTGACCGTGCTCGAGGGCGAGGGCCTCGTGCGCACGCGTCCCAACGGCCGGCTGGAGTACGTCGGCTTCGATGAGGACGACCTCACCGATCTCTTCCGCGTCCGCTACGAGCTCGAGTCGACCGGGATCGCCTGGGGCGTCGCGAGCGGCGTCGCGCTCGACGCGCTCGAACGCGCCTTCGCGCAGATCGGCGACCCCGGCGTCGCGACCGAGCAGCTCGTGCAGGTCGACATGGACTTCCACCGCGCGCTCGTCGAGCTGTCCGAGAGCCGCTTCCTGGTCCAGGCGTGGCTCGCGATCGCCCCCGTGATCCAGGCCGTGATCGCGATCGGCAACCGCCGCCTCGCGAACCAGGAGCCGGCGTCGCACCGCGAGCGGATCCGCGGCTCCCACCGGTTGATCCTGGCGGCGCTGCGCGACGCCGACGCGGAGCGCGCCGCCGAACTGCTCGGCGAGCAGTTCGCGATCACCGCCTCGATGTTCCGCCGCATCGATCCGGCCGCGGCGGCGCGCGCATGAGCCGCCTCGCCACCACGGCCCCCCGGGTCGCGCGCATCGAGACGATCCGGCTCGCCTCCCAGCCGCAGCTCGTCTGGGTCGAGGTGACCGACGACGAGGGCCGCGTCGGCCTCGGCGAGACCTACTACAACCCCGGCGCGGTGGAAGCCGTGATCCACGAGATGGCGGCGCCGCTGCTGCTGGGGCGGCCGGCGAGCGCGATCGAGGCGACGTGGCAGACGCTGTTCGCGTGCGCGAACTTCAGCGGCTTCGCCGGCGCCGAGCTGCGCGCCTTCTCGGCGCTCGACATCGCGCTCTGGGACCTGCTCGGCCAGCGCACCGGCCTGTCGATCGGCACGCTGCTGGGCGGCCGCGTCCGCGACCGCATCCGCGTCTACACGACCTGCGTCGACGCCGGCGACCACGCCGATCAGGAGGCGTTCCTGACGCGTCCCGGCGAGCTCGCGGAGGAGCTGCTGGCTGAGGGCGTCAGCGGCATGAAGGTCTGGCCGTGGGACCGCTTCGCGCCGCAGATCGAGGCGGACGTCGCCACCGGCCCGGCGGGCTGGTCGGCGATGGGGCCGGTCGGCCACGACCTCACCCCCGCGCAGCTTGCCGAGGGCCTCGACGTCGTGCGCGCGATCCGCGACCGCGTAGGCGACCGCATCGACGTGATGATCGAGGGCCACGCGCGCTGGGACCTGAACGCCGCGCTGCGGATCTGCCGCTCGCTCGAGCCCTACGAGGTCGCCTGGGTCGAGGACATCGTGCAGCCCGACAGCCCCGCCGACCTCGCGCGGCTCGTGCGCGAGACGCGCGTGCCGCAGGCGGTCAGCGAGCGGCTGATGTCGCGCCATCCGTTCCGCCAGGTGCTCGAGGCCGGCGCCGCGCACGTCGCGATGGTCGACGTCGTCTGGACCGGCGGGCTGACGGAGGCGCGCAAGATCGCGGACCTCGCCGACCTCTACCACCTGCCGCTCGCGCCGCACGACTGCACCGGCCCGATCGCGCTCGCGGCCTCGCTCCAGCTCGCCGCGCACGCGACGAACGCGAAGGTGATGGAGACCGTGCGCGGGTTCGTGCGCGGCTGGTATCGCGACGTCGTGACCGACCCGATCGAGGTGCTCGACGGCTGGGCCGCGATCCCCGACCGGCCCGGCCTCGGCACGCGCCTGGCCGCCGACCTGCGCGCACGGCCCGGCACGACCGTGCGCGCATCCGCCTGAGCGAAGCGGCGGCTGCGAGGCGCGGCGCGCCCGGCGCCGCGCTCAGGTGCCGCCGAGTCGCAGCGAGGCGAGCCCGACCGTCAGCAGGATCGCGAAGCCGTAGACGACCTGCAGCGCCGCCGGGTTGAGGTTCAGGATCGGCAGCAGGGCCGCGAGGAGCGTCAGGATCAGCGCGCCCGCGACCGTGCCGACGTAGTGGCCGCGACCGCCGAGGATCGACGCCCCGCCGATCACGACCGCCGCGACGGACGAGAACAGGTACACGTCGCCCATCCCGAGGTACGCCTCGCCGACGTAGCCCGCGAGCAGCACGCCCGCGAGCGCGCTCGCGAGCGCCGAGATGACGTATGAGAGGACCGTCACGCGCCCCACCCGCACGCCGGAGAGGTACGCGACGCGCGCGTTCGTCCCGGTCGCGTAGAGCTGGCGACCGAGGCTCATCTTCGACAGCAGCAGCCACGCGATCAGCGCGACCGCGGCCCACACCAGCAGGGCGATCGGGATGCCGGCGACGTTGCCGGTCGCGAGCTGCTGGATCGCGTGCGGCGCGGTCGGGCTCTGGCCGCCGTTGGTGATCAGCAGCAGCGCGCCCTGCAGGACGCCGTTGACCCCGAGGGTCATGATGATCGGCGAGACGCCGAGCAGCGTCACGCCGAGCCCGTTGACGAGCCCGACGATCACCGCCATGGCGAGCAGCACCGGCAGCACCCACACGAGGTTCGCCGCCTGGCCGTGGCACCACAGCGTCAGCAGCGTCGCGGTCGCGTTCAGCATCCACGGCACGGACAGGTCGACGCCGCCGCCGAGGATCACGAACGTCTGCCCCAGTCCGACGATCCCGATGAAGCACGCCTGCACGAGCAGCACGCGCGTGTGATTCCAGGTCGCGAAGCCGTGCGCGAACGCGCTCGTCACGAGGAAGAGCGCGATCGCCATCGCATACGCGAGCAGCGTCGCCTGGTTGCGACGCAGCCATTGCCGTCGATCGGTCACCGTCGTTCCTCCCTGCGTCGCTGGACGAGCTCGCTGCCGGTGTTGACCGCGACCGCGAGGATCAGGAGCAGCCCCTGCGCGAAGACGCCCCAGTTCGAGTTGATGCCGAGGCCGAACGTGACCTCGGCGATCAGCGTCAGCACGAACGCGCCGGCGACCGTGCCGGCGAAGCCGCCGCGCCCGCCGAACAGGCTCGTGCCGCCGATCACGACCGCCGCGACCGCGTTGAGGATGAACGGCGCGCCGACCGTCGGCGAGCCGGACGCCGTCTGCGTCGCGACGAAGATGCCCGCGAGCGCCGCGCACAGGCCCGAGAAGGCGTAGACGCGCAGCGTCACGCCGAGCGTCGAGACGCCGCTCAGGAAGGCGGCGTCCGGGTCGCTGCCGAACGCGTAGACCTGCACCCCGGTGCGGGTCCGGCGCAGCAGCGACCACAGCACGCAGACGGCCGCGAGGATCCACAGCATCCGCGGGATCCCGGCCCAGTCGCCGAGCGGCAGCGAGATCAGCGCGTTCGGCACGTGGCCGCCCGGCGAGGGCAGGATCCAGAGGGCGACGCCGTTGAAGATCGACCAGGTCGCGAGCGTCACGACGAACGGCTGCAGGCGCGTGAGGCCGATCAGCAGGCCGTTGACGGCGCCGCCGGCGATCCCGACGAGCAGGATGATCGCGCACCACAGCAGCAGCGAGCCGGTGCCGCTGCCGACGCGCGTCGCCAGCAAGCAGTTCGTCAGGCTCATCATGCCGCCGACCGAGAGGTCGATCCCGCGCGTCAGGATCACGACCGTCTGGCCGAGGCCGACGAGGACCAGCGACATCGCGGTCGCGACCTCGATCCCGATCTGGTCGCGCGAGAGCAGCGCCGGCTGGAGCGAGACGTCGAGCACGACGAGCACGGCCAGCAGCACGAACGGGAGCGCCGTCACGAGCGACAGGCGGCCGCGCGCGAGCGCGAGCGCGGCGCTCATCGGACGGCCTCCGCCGCCACCGGCGGCAGGCTGCCGCCGACCGACAGCCGCAGCACGTTCTCCTCCGTCAGCTGCGGGCCGGCGAGGATCCCGCCGATGCGGCCGTCCGCCATCACGGCCACGCGGTCGCACACGTTCGTCAGCTCCTGGAGGTCGGTCGAGTAGAAGAGGGTCGCCATCCCGCTTCCGGCGAGCTCGCGCAGCAGCGTGAAGATCTCGGACTTGGTGCCGACGTCGACGCCGCGCGTCGCGTCGTAGAGCAGCAGGACCCGCGCGCCCGAGACGAGCGTCTTGGCGAGCACCACCTTCTGCTGGTTGCCGCCGGAGAGGCTGCCCGCCTCGCGCGCCCACGACCCGGCCGTGATCTGCAGCCGCTCGGCCACCTCCGCGACCATCCGCGTCTCAGCGCGGGCGTCGACGAAGCCGGCGCGCGAGATCCGCTCGATCACGGGAAGTGCGATGTTGTCGCGGATCGAGAGGTCGAGCAGCAGCCCCTCGCGCTGGCGGTCCTCGGGCACGAGCGCGATCCCCTCGGCGAGCGCGCGGCGCGGGCTGGTCGGGTGGATCTCGCGGCCCTCGAGCTCGATCCGGCCGCGTGCCGGGGTCGCGCCCGCGAGCGCGTTGAACAGCTCGCGCTGCCCCTGCCCCTGGAGCCCGCCGACGCCGAGGATCTCGCCCCGCCGCAGGTCGAGGTCGACGCCTGCGAGGCGCGTCCCGAGCGTCAGCCCGCGCGCCGCCAGCACGACCTCCTCGCCGACCGCCTCGCGCCGCGGCGGATAGAGCCGCTCGACGCGACGGCCGAGCATCAGCCGCACCGCCTCGTCGTCGTCGATCTGGTCGATCGCGCCGGCCCCGACGTCGACGCCGGCGCGGAAGACGGTCATGCGATCGGCGACGTCGCGGATCTCCGCGAGGCGGTGCGAGATGAAGATCACGATCGCGCCCTCGCGCGCGGTCCGCCGCGCCAGCTCCAGCAGCCACGTCCCCTCCGCGGGCGACAGCGCCGAGGTCGCCTCGTCGAGGATCAGCACGCGCGGGCGGCGCGCGGCCGCCTTCGCGATCTCGACCAGCTGGCGCTGCGCGATCGGCAGCGTCCGCACGAGCGCGGTCGCCGCGATCCGCTCGATCCCCAGCTGCTCGAGCAGCGCGGCCGCCTCCTGCTCCAGCCGTCCCCGCCGGACGCCGCGCAGGCGGCCGAGCGGCTCGCGACCGAAGAACAGGTTCTGCGCGACCGTCAGGTCCGGGATCAGGCTGAGCTCCTGGAACGCGGTGCCGATCCCCGCGCGCACGGCGTCGCGCGGGGAGCGGATGCGCAGCTCGCGGTCGTCGAGCGCGATGCTGCCGCCGTCGTGCCGGACCGCCCCGGAGAGGATCTTGATCAGCGTCGACTTGCCGGCGCCGTTCTCGCCCAGGAGCGCGTGCACCTCGCCCGACCGCGCCTCGAGGGAGGCGCCGTCGAGCGCGTGCACGGCGCCGTAGCGCTTGCGCAGGTCGGTGATGCGGAGGACGGACATCGCCGACGCCTACGTGCCGAGCGCCTGGGCCGACGTGATCGTCGTCCAGCTCGGCGAGAACGGCAGCGTCGCTCCGGGCGGCAGGTCCGGGAAGGCCGACTTGCCGAGGACGATCTTCTCGAACGTCGTGCCGGGAACGCTCACGTCATTCGTCTCGAACGCGGGGCTGGGCAGGATCACGGTCTTCGGCACCTGCTTGCCGTCGAGCAGGTCGACCGCGCGCTTGAGCGCCTCGGCGCCGAGCGTCGCCGGGTTCGAGGTGATCGCGCACTGGATCCCCTTCGTCGTCGCGCACTGCACGAAGGAGCCGTTGTAGGCCTGCGCGTACATCGCGACCGGCGGGCGGCCTGCCTTCTGCAGCGCCTTCTGGACGCCCGTCCCGTAGCTCTGCGACAGCACGCCGTCGATCTGCGGATGCGCGGCGATCAGGCTCGACGCGGCCTGCTCCTCGGGCGCGAGCGCGTACTGGCTCTCGTAGGTGCCGGCGACCTTGACGCCGGGATAGCCCTTCAGCACCTTCTGGAAGCCGTTCACCATCGTGAGCGAGACCGGGTTGCCGGCCAGCCCGCGGTCCATCAGGACCGTGCCCTTGCCGTGCAGCGTCTCGGCGAGCCATCTGGCGCCGATCGCGGCCGAGACGTTGAAGTCGGTGTTGACCTTCCAGGCGCAGTCGGCGGTGACGGCCTGGTCGAAGGAGATGACCTTGATGCCCTGCGCGCAGGCGCGCTGGACGGTCGGGTTGAGCGCATCCGGCGAGGAGGCGTCGACGAGGATCGCGTCGGGCTTCTTGAGGATGATCTGGTTGAGCGACTGGATCTGCTTCGTCGGGTCGTTGTCGGTGTTGACGACCGTCAGCTTCACGTGGCCCGCGAGCGGCGCGACGGTCGCGGCGGCGCTGGCGGTGCGCTCCATCTGCTGGCGCCAGTCGTTGCCGAGGAAGCTGTTCGAGAGATAGACGGTGTAGGTCTTCTTGCCGCCGCCGGATGACGCGGACGCGCCTCCTGACGACGAGCTGCCGGACGAGCCGCAGGCGGCGACGCCGAGCGCGAGCGCGGCGCAGGCGGCGACGAGGGCGGCCGGGTGCAGGCGACGGGACAACTGCTCCTCCTGGGTGGGTGATCGGAACCGGCGCACGACGAGCCGGCCCCGCGCTGCGGGGTCGTCGTCGAGACGTGCGAGAGCGGTCGCTCGGGACGGCTGGGCGGCTGCTCCGAGTCCGCGCCGGCAGCGTTCGAGCAACATTGAGAACTGTTAGCAATTCAGCCTAATCACCCGCCGGCGCGGAAGTCAAGGACGCGGGAACGAGCCCGGACCACACTGCGACGGCTGCTTGACGTCGCCGCCGAGCGCCGTCTATGGTGGCGCTGCTTTGCAAACTGTTTGCAATTTCCAGGCAGGAGGAAATGCGTTGACGAGTACGAGCTCAGTCGCCACGGCGACGCTCACGTGGCTGGGCCAGGCCGGCTACGCGCTGGAGGCCGCCGACGGGCAGCTGTGCCTGATCGACCCCTACCTGTCGGACTACGTCCTGGAGGAGCTCGGCACCCCGCGGATCGCCCCGGTCGTGCTCGACGCGTCCAGCACCAGCGCGACCTGCGTGGCGATCACGCACTGGCACCACGACCACCTCGACCTGCCGACCTGCGAGGCGCTCGCGGCCACCAACCCGCAGACGATCTTCGTCGGACCGTCGAGCATCGTCTTCCGCCTGCTCGGGCGCGGCATCGCCCGCGACCGGATCGTCACCCTCGAACGTGAGGAGACCACGGCGGTCGGGCCGTTCACGCTGCACGGCACGTTCGCCCGCCACGAGGTGCCGGGCTTCCTGACCGAGGACGCGATCGGCCTCGTCGTGGAGACCGGCGGCGTGCGGATCCTCCACAGCGGCGACACCGAGTACGACGCGCGCTGCCTCGCGGTGCGTCGCCACGGACCGTTCGACGCGGGGCTGTTCGTCAGCAACGGCAGCGGCGGCTGCATGAACGCCCGTGAGGCCGCCCTGATGGCCTCCGCGCTCGAAGTCGGCGTCGCGATCCCCTGCCATTACGGGATGTGGGCGCCCGAGGGCTACGGCGCCTGGTCGGGGCAGGACGGCCCCGGCGCTCCGACGCTCGACCCGCAGCTGTTCGTCGACACCTGCGCCCAGCTGGGCGGCCCCCGCACCCGCGTCCTCGAGCACGGCGAGCCCCTCGCGCTGCGGCCGGTCCGGGACCTGCCCGCATGAGCTCGGGGGCGCTGCCGAGCTTCGGGCGCCGCGGCGGCGCGACCGGCGCCGCCGGCCAGCACGCGACGAAGCTCGAACGCAGCGTCCACTCCGGCTGGGTCGCCGAGATCCTGCGCGAGGCGATCATCGAGGGACGCCTGGCGCCCGAGGCGCCGCTCGTCGAGATGCGCCTGGCGCAGCAGCTCCAGGTCAGCCGCGGGCCGGTCCGCAACGCGCTCAACGTGCTCGAGGGCGAGGGCCTGGTGCGCACGCTGCGCAACGGCCGCACGGTCGTCGTCGGCTTCGGCGCGGCCGACCTCGAGGATCTCACCGGCGTGCGGCTCGAGCTCGAGACGGCGGCGATCGCACGCGGCATCCGGCGCAGAGCCGACCCCACGCCCGTGCAGAGAGCGTTCGCCGCGATCGAGCACGAGGGCGCCTCGACGCAACGGCTCGTCGACCTCGACGTCGGCTTCCACCGCAGCCTCGTCGAGCTCTCCGGCAGCCGCTTCCTGACACAGGCGTGGCTCGCGCTCGCACCCGTCATCCACACAGTCATCACGATCGGGAACCGCCGCCTGGCCGAGCGCGACCCGGACCGCAACTTCACCCGCATCCTCGGCACGCACCGACCGCTCGTCGACGCGATCGCCGACCACGACGCAGCGCGCTCGATCGTCCTGCTGATCGAGCAGTTCGACGTGACGACGTCCATGTTCACCGCCCGCGACCACTCGGAGACCTCCGCCCCATGACCGACATCACCGCCCCCGACGCCTGGACCGCGGTCGGCAGCGCGCCGCTCCTGACCGGGACGACCGTGATCCTGACCGGCGCCGCCGGCGGGATCGGCGCCACGACGGCGCGCATGCTCGCGGCCGCCGGCGCGCGCGTCGCGCTGACCGATCGCTTCGCCCAGACGCTCGCGCCGGTCGCCGCCGAGCTCGGCGACGACGCCTTCGCGGAGGCGATCGACGCCTCCGACCGCGCTCAGTTCCGCGGCTTCGTCGAGCGCGTCGAGCAGCGGCTCGGTCCGGTCGACGGGCTCGTCAACTGCGCCGGGATCTGGGAGACGGGCAGCTTCACCGAGCTCGAGGAGGACGCCTGGGATCGCGTCGTGCGCGCGAACCTCGACACCGCCGTCGCCGGCTGCCGGGCGGTGCTGCCAGGCATGATCGAGCGCGGCTCCGGCTCGATCGTCAACTTCGCCTCGACCTCCGGCGAGTACGGCGCGATCAGCCCCGCCGCCCACTACGCCGTCGCGAAGGGCGGCGTGATCGCGCTGACGAAGACGCTCGCGCGTGAGGCGGGGCCCCACCAGATCCGCGTCAACGCCGTCTCCCCCGGCCCGATCGGGACGCCGTCCCTGATCGGCGGCACGACGGCCGAGCAGCAGGCGAGCGTCGGCGCGCGCACGCTGTTCGGCCGCCTCGGCCGCCCCGAGGAGATCGCCGCCGCCTGCGTCTTCCTGCTGAGCCCGCTCTCGACGTTCGTGCACGGCCACGTGCTGCGCGTCAACGGCGGCTCGCTGCTGTAGCGGCGAGACCAGCCGCCGAGCCCCATGACGAGGAGAGTCCAGATGAGCCCCGAGACGACCGCGCCACCATCCCCGCGCACGCGCGACGCTCCGTTCGCCGACGCGCTGCTGGCGCTCGGCCGCCGCCGCGACGACATCGTCGTGCTGTCGGCCGACCTGTCGAGATACACCGACGTGCTGCCGTTCGCGCAGGCGTTCCCAGACCGCTTCTTCCAGTGCGGGATGGCGGAGGCGAACATGATCGGGATCGCCGGCGGCCTCGCCAAGCGCGGGCTGCTGCCGATCGCCGTCACCTACGGCGTGTTCGCCACCCGGCGCGCCTACGACCAGGTCGCGATGGCGCTCTGCACCGGCCCCAGCCGCGCGATCGTCGTCGCGTTCCTGCCCGGCATCACGACGCCGTTCCGCGCCACCCACCAGGCGATCGACGACCTCGCGCTGATGCGCGCGCTGCCCGGCATGACGGTGATCGACCCGCTCGACGCGACGGAACTCGCCGGCGCGCTCGACGCCGCCGCCGCGCACGACGGCACCGTCTACCTGCGCGGCCTGCGCGGAGCGGTGCGCGAGCACGTCGAGCCGGATGGCTTCGCGTTCGAGCTCGGCGCCGTGCGCACGCTGCTCGACGGCGGCGACGTCGGCGTGATCGGCACCGGGCTCGGGACCGAATGGGCGCTCGAGGCGAGCGAGCGCCTGGCGCAGCGCGGCGTGCACGCCTCGGTGCTCCACGTGCCGACGCTCAAGCCGGTCGACCAGGCGGCGATCGCCGCCTTCTGCGCCCGCTTCGAGGTCGTCACGACGGTCGAGAACCACACCACGATCGGCGGGCTCGCGTCGGTCGTCGCCGAGGCGCTCGCGCGCACCGGAGCCGCGACCCGCGTCGAGGCCGC
This sequence comes from Conexibacter sp., assembly GCA_025964325.1. Lineage (GTDB taxonomy): Bacteria > Actinomycetota > Thermoleophilia > Solirubrobacterales > Solirubrobacteraceae > Conexibacter. Next base: position 24,485 of record JAOPZA010000177.1, on the reverse strand, counting down.
CGGCGTGCCCGACGTCTGGGCGCCCGCCGGCTCGCTCGACCACATCAAGCGCGAGCTGGGGCTCGACCCCGACGCGCTCGCCACCCGCCTGGAGGAGAACCGATGACCGCGCTGGAGATGGATCGCGCCGACCTCGCGCGCCACGCGCACGGGATCCGCCGCCGCGTGCTGGAGATGTGCCGCGGCCGCGGCCAGGGCTACGCCGGCCAGGGCCTCGCGCTCGCCGACCTGATGGCCTGCCTCCACCACCACGAGCTGCGCCGCGGCGACGACGGCCGCTACCGCGACGCGCTCGTGATCTCGACCGGCCACAGCGCGATCGCGCTGTTCGCCGTGCTCGGCGAGCTGGGCGTCTACGCGGCGGAGGAGCTGGCGACCTACGGGATGGACGGGTCGCGGATCGAGGAGAGCCCGCTCGAAGGCCTGCCCGGCTTCGAGATCACCGGCGGCTCGCTCGGCCAGGGTCTCTCGCAGGCGGTCGGGATCGCGCTCGCCGAGCGCCTGGCCGGCAGCGGCAACCGCGTCTTCTGCCTCGTCTCCGACGGCGAGCTGCAGGAGGGCCAGACGTGGGAGGCGGCGATGGCGGCCGGCCACCACAGGCTCGAGGACCTCGTCGTGCTGATCGACAACAACCGCACGCAGGCCGACGGCCTGACGGCATCGGTGATGGGCGTCGAGCCGGTGCCGGAGAAGTTCGCCGCCTTCGGCTTCGCCGCCCGGCGCGTCGACGCGCACGACGTCGACGCGCTGCTGGCCGCCTTCGCGCAGGCCCGCGCGACGCGCGATCGCCCGAGCGCGATCGTGCTCGAGACGACGCTCGCCAAGGGCGTGCCGTGCCTCGAGGAGTACCGCAACACGCACTACATCCGCGTCGAGGACGCGGTCTGGGCGCGGGCGCTCGACGAGCTCGAGGCGGCGGCGCCGTGAGGATCGTCGAGCTCGAGACGCTGCCGGTCGGCGCCGGCTGGAAGAACTGGCTGTTCGTGCGCGTGCACACCGACGCCGGGATCGTCGGCCTCGGCGAGGGCACGCTCAACGGGTTCGCGAAGACGATCGAGGCCGCCGTCCACGAGCTCTCCCACCTCGTCGTCGGCGAGGATCCGCGCGACGTCCGCCGCCTCTCGCGGCGGCTGGTCGAGCGCGTCTCCAACGACGGCGGCCACATCCACAAGACGGCCGTCGCCGCGATCGAGGTCGCCTGCTGGGACATCCTCGGGAAGTCGCTCGGCGTGCCGATCCACCGGCTCCTCGGCGGCCCCGTGCGGACGCGGGTGCCCGCGTACGCGAACGGCTGGTATCGCGCCGAGCGCACGCCGGAGGCGTTCGTGGCGGCCGCCGACGTCGCGCTCGCGCACGGCTTCCGCGCGCTCAAGCTCGACCCGTTCGGGACCGCCCAGGGGTTCATCTCGGAGGCCGAGCTGACGCGCGCCTACGAGATCGTCGCGGCGCTGCGGGAGCGCGGCGGACCGCAGCTGCAGCTCCTGATCGACGTCCATGCGCGCTTCGCCGAGGCCGAGGCGATCCGCGTCGCGCGCCGCTTCGCGCCGCTCGGGATCGGATGGTGGGAGGAGCCGACGACGCGCGAGCGCGAGGCGCCCACCAACGCGGTCGCGCACGCGAGTCCGATCCCGGTCGCGAGCGGCGAGACGTTCCATCTCGTCGGCCAGTTCCACACGCTGCTCGCCGGCGGCGGCGTCAGCATCGTGCAACCCGAGCCGATGTCGCTCGGCGGCATCGCGCCGACGCTCGCCGTCGCCGAGATGGCGGCGGCCGCGGGCGCGTGGGTCGCGCCGCACCAGAGCGGCGGCCCGGTCGCGACCGCCGTCTGCCTGCAGCTCGCCGCGACCGTGCCGAACGTCCTGATCCAGGAGCACTTCGATCCGTTCAACGAGCCGTGGACGCGCGAGCTCGTCAGCTGGATCCCGGCGCTCGACGCCGCAACCGGCGAGCTCGAGATCCCGACGGGACCGGGCCTCGGCCTCGAGCTCGACGTCGAGCTCGCCCGCGCGCATCCGCCGGACGCAAGCGCCTACCTCGACGTCCACGCCGACGGCTGGGAGCGCCGGCTCGGCCAGCACGCCGGCAGCGGAGCGTCGTGAGCCCGCCGCTGCCAGGGTCCCTGACGCTCGCGAACGAGCAGCTGCAGGTCGACTGCGCCCCGGAGCACGGCTTCACGATCGACTCGCTGCTCGACCGCGCCAGCGGCGCCGAGGCACTGTGGCGCCGGCCGGCCCACCAGCCAGCGCCTGCCACGCGGGCGCTCGGGAGCGCCGGGGAGGCGTCGGTCGCCACGTTCCTCGACCGCTTCGCGGGCGGCTGGTTCGCGATGTTCCCGGAGGTCGGCTACCCGCTCGCCGAGGACCCGACGTCCTTCCTCCACGGCGAGGTCGTGCGGCTCCCGTGGGAGCTCGTCGAGCGCTCGGCGACGAGCGTCACCGCGCGCGTGCGGACGCTGCGCCGTCCCTTCGCGGTCGAGCGCCGGCTCGCGCTCGACGGCGCGACGCTGCGCGTGCACGAACGAGTGGAGAACGTCGGCGGGCTGCCGGCGCCCTACGCGTGGGGACACCACCCATGCTTCTCGCGCGTGACGTTCGCCGGCGGCCGGATCGCGATCGCGCCGAGCGCGGCGACCGTGCCGGCGCCCGCGCATGCGCCGGGCCACGCGGTCCTCGAGCCCGGCGTCGCGTTCGACTGGCCGCACGCGCGGCGGCGTGACGGCGGCGAGGAGGACCTCTCGACCGTGCCGGTCGAGCGCGACGGCCGCGTCGACCACGCCTGCCTCGACGTGCCGCGCGGCCGCATCCGCATCGAGGCGCCGCGCTTCGGCCGCGCGCTGCGGGTCGACTACGACGCCGCGACGTTCCCGCACGTGCTCCTGTGGCAGGACCTCGGACCCGACGACGGCTATCCGCTGTGGGGCGGCGGCGACACCTTCGCGCTCGAGTTCTCCACGATCCCGGGACGCTCGACGCCCGATGCGATCGCGGCGGGCGCCCTCCGCACGCTCGCCCCCGGCGCCGTCCTCGAGACCGCGATCGCGGTCGCCTGGGAGAAGCTCTAGCGGGCCGCAGGTCGTACCCGCCCTCCCGCGCGCGGTACGCTCGTCGGCGTGTCGGCGGACGATGCCTTCGAGCTCTCGGCGGCGGGGCTGCGGTTCGACGGCGTCGAGCTGTCGGTGGCGGTCGAGGTGCTCGCGCGCAAGCTGGAGGCGGCGTTGCCGGCGCGCACCCGGACGGAGCGCCGCGCGCGGCGGCTGCTGTCCTCGCACAGGCCGGTGCGCTCGATCGAGGTCGAGCTGGCGCCGTGGGTCTTCTCGCTGCGCAACGACGACGGCCGCGTCGAGACGTGGCGCGAGAAGCGCGTCGGAGGGATCGCGATCGCGCGCGAGCCGCTCGACCTGAGCGCGTGGATCGCTGCCCTGACCGCTGCGCTGCAGGCCGAGGCGCAGCGCAGCGACGAGGCGCGGGCCGCGCTCGCGCAGCTGCTCGGCTGAGGTGGCAGACCGAGCCGATGCCGACGCTTCCATCCCCCGAATTCGCCACCTGAGCTGGCGAGGCAGGAGTCCCGACCATGAGCAGCTCGAACTACGATCCGACCTCCGTCGAGGGCATCCCGGACGCCGGGCGCGCGCGCCTGGAGCAGAACAAGCGCGGCCTCTTCACCTCGGACCTCTCCGTCAACGAGTTCCTGCTGGTCAAGCAGGCCGGGTTCGATCCGCTCGGCCTCGTCGTCGGCAGCTCGATCTACCACATCGGCCTGCAGGGCTCGAACTGGAAGAAGAGCCAGGAGATGAACGTCCTCTCGAGCGCGATGTACGAGGCTCGCCAGCTCGCGATGACGCGGATGGAGGAGGAGGCCGACCAGCTCGGCGCCGACGGGATCGTCGGCGTGCGGCTCGACATCGGCCGCTACGAGTGGGGCGAGAACATGGCCGAGTTCATCGCGATCGGCACCGCGATCAAGCACCGCGAGGGCGTCCTGCACCGCGCCCCCAACGGGCGCCCGTTCACGAGCGACCTCTCCGGCCAGGACTTCTGGACCCTGATGCGGACCGGCCATCGCCCCGTCGGGATGGTGATGGGCAGCTGCGTCTACCACGTCGCGCACCGCGGGATGTTCCAGTCACTCGGCCAGATGGGACGCAACGTCGAGCTGCCGAACTTCACCCAGGCGCTCTACGACGCGCGCGAGCTCGCGATGGAGCGGATGCAGAGCGAGGCACAGGATCTGCAGGCGGAAGGGATCGTCGGCGTCGACCTCCAGGAGAAGAACCACGGCTGGGGCAGCCACGTGATCGAGTTCTTCGCGGTCGGGACCGCGATCGTCGCCGCCGAGGGCGGGATCGACGCGATCGCCTCGCCCGCGCCGGTGCTCGACCTCAACGCCCGAGGTAGGCCTTCTTGAGCTCGTCGCTCGCGAGCAGCTCGCTCGAGCGGTTCGCGAGCACGACCTGGCCCGTCTGCAGCACGTAGCCGCGGTCGGCGATCGACAGCGCCATGTTGGCGTTCTGCTCGACCACGAGGATGCCGACGCCGGTCGCGTGGATCTGCGCGATGATCTCGAAGTTCTGCTCCACGAGCGCCGGGGAGAGCCCCATCGACGGCTCGTCCATCAGCAGCAGGCGCGGACGCGACATCAGCGCGCGGCCCATCGCCAGCATCTGCTGCTCGCCACCCGACAGCGTCCCCGCGAGCTGGTCGCCGCGCTCGTGCAGGCGCGGGAACAAGGTGTAGACGCGCTCGAACTCCTCGCGCAGGTCCTCGCCGTGGCGCAGGTAGGCGCCCAGCTCGAGGTTCTCGAGGACGGTCAGCGGCGCGAACACGCGGCGGTTCTCGGGCACGATCGCCATCCCGCGCCCGACGCGGTAGCTGACCTGCCGGTTCGTCACGTCCTCGCCGCGCAGCAGCACGCGCCCCGAGGTCGGGCGCACCAGCCCGAGGATCGTCTTGAGCGTCGTCGACTTGCCGGAGGCGTTGCCGCCCAGCAGGCAGACGAGCTCGCCCTCGCCGACCTCGATCGAGACCTGCTCGAGGATCCGGATCGGCCCGTAGTGCGTCGTGATCTCCTCGAGCCGCAGCAGGATCGCGTCGCTCGCGGCTCGATCGCCGTTCCTCATCCCTTCGTCACCGCCGTCCCGCGCCCCATGTAGGCCTCGACCACGAGCGGGTTCGTCGCGACCGCCTCGAAGCTGCCCTCGGCGATCTTCTGGCCGTGGTCGAGCGCGATCACGCGATCGGAGATCCCCTCGACCACGTGCATGTCGTGCTCGATCGCCAGGATCGTGTAGCCGCGCTCGTCGCGTAGCCGTGCGATCAGGTCGGTGATCTCGTGCGTCTCCTGCGGGTTCATCCCGGCCGCCGGCTCGTCGATCAGCAGCACCCGCGGCCGCGTCGCCATCGCGCGCGCGATCTCGAGCCGGCGGCGGTTGGCGTACGAGAGGCTGTAGGCGGGCTGGTCCCAGCGATAGCCCATCAGCCGCTGGGAGAAGAAGCCGAGCACCTCCTCGGCCAGCGCGTTGACCTCGCGCTCCTCGCGGCGCGCCTTCGGCGTGCGCAGGACGGACTGCCACATGCGCGCGCTCGTGTGGCCGTACGTCGCCGCCATCACGTTCTCCTTGACGCTCATGTTGACGAACAGCCGCAGCGTCTGGAACGTGCGCGCGACGCCGAGCCCGGCGATCCGATGGGGCGCGAGCCCGGCGATGCTGCGACCGGCCACGCGGATGTCGCCCGAGGTCGGCGCGTAGACGCCGGTGATGAGGTTGAACAGCGTCGTCTTGCCGGCGCCGTTGGGGCCGATCAGGCTGACGATCTCGCCCTCCCCGACGGCGATCGAGAGGTCCTCGACCGCGTGCAGGCCCCCGAAGGCCAGCGTCACGTGGTCGAGCTCCAGCAGGGGCCTCGTCACAGGACCTCCACGCGCTTCGATCCGAGCAGCCCCTGCGGGCGTGCGTTCATCATCACGATCAGGATCGCGCCGAGCAGGATCTGGCGCGTGATGCTGGCCTCCGCCACGAGCCGCGTCTCCCAGACGAACGCCGCGAGGTAGAGCAGCGGCACGAGCAGGACCGTGCGCGCCGTCCCCTTCAGCTGCACGAGCGCGACGAGGCCGAGGATCAGGACGACGAACGCGATGTTGCCGGGCCCCTTCGGGTCGGCCGGGACGACGACCCACGAGCCGAGCGCGTCGCCGACCCATCCCCCGCTGCGCGGATGCCCCGCGACCGCCGAGGCCGAGATCGCGCCGATGACCGCGTGTACGGCGAACCCGAACGCGACCAGCGCCGCGAGCACCGCGCCGAGCTTGCGCCACGGCCGCACTCTGACGACGAGCGTGAGCAGGATCAGGCCGTAGAAGAGCGTGGCGGCCTGACTCGGGTTGCGCAGCAGCTCGAGCGTCACGCTCACCACGGTCGCGCCCAGCACGGCGCCGGCGATGCTGCCGGAGCCGCCGAGGATCACGCCGGCGTAGACGAGGATCAGGAACGGCGTGTCGAAGTCGGTCGGGTAGGCGCCCGCCTGGAACGCGGCGAAGATCGTGCCCGCGAGCGCGGCGACCGCAGCCCCGACGCTGAACGCGAGCAGCTTGACCTTGTTGACGGGGATCGTCATCAGTGCGGCCGCGAGCGGGTCCTCGCGGACCGCGCGCCAGCCGCGGCCGGTGCGCGAGGAGTCGATCAGGTGCAGCGCGCCCATGATCACCACGGTCACGATCAGCAGCACGTAGAAGTAGCCGCGCGTGGTCGTGACCTCCAGGCCGAAGAAGTTCAGCGGGTCGATGCCGACGACGCCGTTCGGGCCGCCGGTCACCTTCGGAGCGACGTTCGTCACCGTCTCGACGAAGATCTGGCCGAAGAACAGCGTGACGATCGCCAGATAGTCGCCCTGCAATCGTCGCGACGGCAGGCCCAGCAGCAGGCCCAGCAGGGCGGCGGCGACGACGACGATCACGATCGCGAGCAGCGACGGCAGGTGGATGCCGCTGCTGCCGAGCTGGTTCGAGGACAGCAGCGCGAAGCCGTAGGCGCCGAAGCCGTAGAACGCGACGTAGCCGAGGTCGAGCAGGCCGGTCCAGCCGACGACGACGTTGAGCCCGAGCGCGAGCGTCGCCAGCAGCAGCGTGTTCACACCGACGCGCACGGCGTAGTCGGAGCTCGTCAGCAGCGGGAAGAGCGCGACGATCGCGGCGATCACCGCGAGGCGCTGCCACCAGCCGACGCGTTCGAGCGCTCGCACGATCGCCGCGCTCGGTCCGCTGCCGCGGTCGCGGCGCTCGCCCGAGCGGGCGACCCATTCGTCGACGCCGATGCGCGGCGGCGCGTCGTTCGGAGTGCTCACGCCGATCCCCTCAGACCTTCTGCAGCGTCGCGCGGCCGAGCAGCCCGTTGGGGCGCAGGAGCATGACCCCGATCAGGATCCCGAACACGATCAGGTTCTGGAAGGTCGACGAGATGTAGCCCGTCGCGAAGGACTCGGCGAGGCCGATCAGGAGGCCGCCGAGCATCGCGCCCGGGACGTTGCCGATGCCGCCGACGACCGCGGCGGTGAACGCCTTCAGGCCGGCGATGAAGCCCATCAGGCTGAAGACCTGGTCGAACACGAGCCCCGCCATCACGCCGGCGACGCCGGCCAGCGCCGAGCCGATGAAGAACGTCGCGCTGATCGTGCGGTCGACCTGGATGCCCATCATCTCGGCCGCCTCGCGGTCGAACGCGACGGCGCGCATCGCCTTGCCGAGGCGCGTGCGCTCGACCAGCACGCGCAGGCCCACCATCAGGACGGCGGCCAGGACGACCACGAGGATCCGGACGAGCGAGATGTTCACGCCGGCGACGTGGACCCCGGTCGAGAAGGGGATGAAGCTGGAGGTCGAGTACAGCCGCGTCTCGGAGCCGAACAACAGCAGCACGGCGTTCTCGAGGAAGAACGAGACGCCGAGCGCGGTGATCAGCGGCGCGATGCGGGGCGACTCGCGCAGCGGCCGGTAGGCGAACCGCTCGATGCCGACGCCGAGGAGGCCGGCGCCGAGCGCCGCGGCGGCGAACATGGCGATCAGCACCACGGCGACCGGCGCGACCAGCGCCGTCGCGCCGCCGAACGCCTGCAGCACGAAGTAGCCGATGAACGCCCCGACCATGTAGATGTCGCCGTGGGCGAAGTTGAGCAGCTTGAGGACGCCGTAGACCATCGAGTAGCCAAGGGCGATGAGCGCGTAGACGCTGCCCGTGGTGAGGCCGTCGACGACCTGCTGGAGGAAGAAGGTCATGAGAGGAGGTCGCGGCGGAGCGCCCCCGGGCGGGGGCGCTCCGTGATCCGCATCGGTTGATCAGGCGCTGGGGACCGCGCTGTATCTGCCGTCGGGACCGACCTTGAAGATCGAGAACTTCGCGTCCACGAGGTCGCCCTTGGCGTCGAATCTGATCGGCTGGCCGAGGATCGACGTCGCCGCCGACGTCTTCCTCACCTGCGCGAGCACGTTCGCCCGCGTCGGCGTCTGGCCCGATCTGCAGACCGCGTCGATCGCGTCCGCGGCGACGATCGCGGACGCGTAGTAGGGCGGTCCGTAGGTGCCGAACGATCCGTATCTGGCCTTGATCTGTCTCGCCAGGTCGGCGTCCTCGGGGATCGCCGTGATGTCGGGCGCGAACGACGAGACATAGGCGCCCGGCGATCTGAACTGGCCGGGCGAGTAGGACCCGTCGGTGGCGAAGATGACGGCCTTCTTGCCCTGTTCGGAGAGGTTCTGGCCGAACTGCTGCGAGCTCGTCGCCACCTGCCACGGCAGGAACACGACGCCGGTCTCCGGCGTGATCTTGCTGACGACGGAGGAGAAGTCCGTCTGCTTCTGGTTGACCGACTCGTGGTCGACCTGGATGCCCGCCTGCTTGAGCAGCGGCTCGACCGCCGCGGCGAGTCCGGTGGAGTAGGAGCTCTGGTCGTCGACGATCATCACCTGCTTGGGGCGCAGCGTCTTGATGATGTAGTCGGCGTCGTTGGCGGCCTGGACGGCGTCGCGCGGGACGACGCGGAAGAAGGTCGGGTACTTGCCGCCGTCGGTCAGCGCCGCGGCGGTGGCCGAGCCCGAGATCATCGCGAGGTTGGCGCGCGACGCCAGCGGTCCGATCGCGCTGACCTCCTGGCTCCCGGCCGGGCCCACGATCGCCATGATCTTGTCGTTGGAGATGAACTGCTGCGTGACCGTCGTCGCCTGCGCCGGCGTCAGCTGCGTGTCGCCCTGGACGAGCGAGAAGCTGGTCCCGTTCTTCTGGTTGTACTGGTCGAGCGCGAATTGCGTGAAGTGCAGCTGCTCGCCGCCGAGCTGGGCCACCTGCCCGGTGATCGGGGCCTCGATGCCGATCGCGGCGGTGCATGCCTTGCCACCGCTTGAACCCGTGCTCGCGCCCGTCTGCGAGCCGGCGTTCGCGCTCGTCTGGGAGCCCGAGCCGGAGTTGCCGGAGGACGAGCCGCAGGCGGCCAACCCGAAGGCGAGCAGCGTCGCCGACGCGGCCGCGGCGGCCCATCGACGCCCGTGGGAGCGGGGGTCGCGAGCGTTCATACCGATGCTCCTGCGCGGTCTGCGCTGACGACGGCGGGCACGTGCGCCGGCAGGGTGGGACCCTGCCGGTCGGCCTCGGCGGTGCGGACGGTCCTGACGCTCACGGGCGGCTCCTTGGGAAGCGGGAGAAACGGGAACAGGCGCGGTCATATTCTTGACATTTGATCACCAGCTCGCGGCACATCCACTCCGCCGACGTCCTCTGCGAGCAGCTCCCGGACTGCGGGAGTGACCCCGTCGGCGCTGATGGTCCCTCGGGACGAGGAACCGTGGACCACCTCATGGGCTGGAACCCTAGACCAAAGGTGATGGCGCCGCAACACCGCACTGCGCTGGCTCCGTTCGACGAATCGCGTATCTTGCGCACTGTGGTACATCTTTGTGGCCCATTTAACCGATCCGCCCGTTTGCCACCCCGGAGGCCTCATGTCTGCCACTGACACGTTCGACATCGCCGATGTCCGAACGCGGTTCACCTCGCTCTCGCGCGGCTTCGCGTTCTTCGACGGACCAGGCGGCTCGCAGACGCCGGACGCAGTCGGGGCCGCGATCGCCGCGACCACGCGGGACGCGAGCGCCAACCTCGGCGCGCCGTACGCCACGAGCCGGCGCGTGACCGCCATCCTCGAGGAGGCCGAGCGCGGCGCGGCGGCGTTCGTCGGCGCGAGCCCGGGCGAGATCACGTTCGGCATGAACATGACGTCGCTGAACTTCGCGCTCTCGCGCACGGCGGCGCGGACGTGGCAGGCGGGCGACCGCGTGATCGTCTCCGCCCTGGACCACGACGCCAACGTCGCGCCATGGATCGAGCTGGCCCACGATCACCAGCTCGACCTCCAGACGATCGCCATCAAGGCCGACACGACGCTCGACCTCGACGATCTGCGCGCCAAGCTCGACGACCGCACCCGCGTCGTCGCCTTCACCGCCGCGTCCAACGCCGTCGGCACCAAGACGCCGGTCCGCGAGATCAGCGACCTCGCCCACTCCGTCGGCGCCCTCAGCTGGGTCGACGGCGTCCACTTCGCCGCCCACGAGCCGGTCGACGTCGACGCGCTCGGCGCCGACGCGCTGCTCTGCTCGACCTACAAGTTCTGCGGCCCGCACCTCGGATTCGCCTACGTGCGCGCCGAGGTCGCCGAGACCTGGCGCCCGTACAAGGTGCGCCCGCTGCCGACGCCCACGACCGGGCGCAAGATGAGCACCGGGACGTTCCCGTTCGAGGCGCTCGCGGGGCTGAACGCGACCTTCGCCTACCTGGACGAGATCGGCGGCATGGCCGCGATCGGCGCATACGAGCGCGGGCTCGCCGAGCGCTTCCTCGCGACCCTGCCCAGCACCGTCGTCCACTACGGGCTGCCCCATCTGGAGGGGCGCCTGCCGACCTTCGTGGCCAACGTCGAGGGCGTCCCCGCCGACATCGCCTCCGAGCGCCTCGCCGAGCGCGGCGTCGGCGTCTGGAGCAGCGACACCTGGTACTCGCTCGGGCTCTACGAGACGCTCGGCTTCGGCGAGCGCTCGCTGCGGATCGGGATGTCGCACTACAACACCGTCGAGGAGGTCGACCTGCTGGTCGCCGAGCTCGGACGGCTGAGCTGATGGCGCCGGCGAGTGCGAGGCCCCGCACGAAGCTCTCGCTGCCGGGCCTCGCGCTCGCCGAGCAGCTCTACGTCGCGGCCAGCGCGCACGGGCTCGGCAGCGATGGGACGCATGCCCTGCTGCTGTCGCTCGGGGCGATGTCCGACCTCGCGTGGCCGGGCGCCTGAGCGTCGGCCGTCGCCGCACTCAGGGCGCGCTCGTCTCGTCGACGGCGTCTTCGTCGGACGGCTGGAGGAAGTCGGGCACCTGCCGTGGGAGCGTGTGTCCGCTCTCGAGCTGCCAGGTGCGTTCGAGGATCCGCAGGTGCTCGTCCATCGTGACCTCGATCCGGTAGGGGTCGCGGCCGGCGATCGCGGCCAGCGTGCGCTCGTGGATCTCGATCGTGCGCTCGGCCTCGTCCTCCTCGACCGCGACCGCGCGCGTCAGGTCGAGCCGCTGCAGCAGCGCCTGCATCAGCATCACGACGGTCTCGTTGTGCGTCGCGCGGGCGATCGCGAGGTGGAACGACGGGTCGAGCCGGCGGACCTGGTCGATGTCCTCGATCGCGCCCCGCTGGAGCTCGATCACCTGCTCCAGCTCGGCCAGGTCGTCGGCGGTCGCGGCGAAGCCGGCCAGCTGCGCTACGCGCGGCTCCAACAGCCGCCGCGCCTGCAGCACGCCGGAGATCTCACCCAACGGCAGCGACGACGTGCTGCGCAGCAGCTCGGTCGGCACCAGCTCCGAACGCACGATCGTCCCGCTGCGCCGACCCGCGCCGGAGCGGATCTGGAGCACGCCCGCCTCCGCCAGCTGGCGGATCGCCTTGCGCAACGTCGTGCGACTCACGTCCAGCTCGGCCGCCAACGTCCGCTCCGCCGGCAGTCTGTCGCCGAAGCGCAGCTCGCCGCCCTGGATCGCCTCGCTCAGCTGCGCCACGACATCGCGCACGTGCTTCGACGACGACGCGGTCGACGCTTGATCGATCGGCGAACGAGGCTCCACGCCACAGCAAGCTAACACCGACCCGACCAGCCCGCGCGCGACGTGCGCGCCCCAGGCTGACTCCGGCACGCCGGCGGCCGCGAGCAACCAGCGCCGATGCGCGGCGTCCGCGATCCGCGGTCGTCTGACCGCCGCCGGCAACGGCGGTTTATCGGCGCGGAGCGAGCGGGTACCCGCCACGTGGCCCCGGAGGAGCGTCCGGCCGACGGACTCGGCCGCGGCGGGGGACGACCCACGCGCCTTCGGATGGCCCCATCCAACAGGAGGGGAGCTCATGTCCGCACAGCGATCGAAGCGTCGACGCATCGGGGCGGCGACGGCCGCCGCACTCGCAACGGGACTGGCGGCCACCGCGGTCGCCTCCGGCGCCGGAGCAGGCGGCGGCAGCGTCGCGGCCGGCGGCGACCCCGGACCGACGGCGCCGGCGCCGGCGGTGCCGACCAGCGGCCTGCCGTACGAGAACGCGCAGCTGCCCGTCGCCAAGCGGGTCGCCGACCTGCTGTCGCGCATGTCGCTGCAGGAGAGAGTCGGTCAGATGACCCAGACCGAGCGCTACCAGGTCTACGACGACCCGACGCCGATCACGACCTGGAACCTCGGGAGCATCCTCTCGGGCGGCGGCTCGGTGCCGACGCCGAACACGCCGCAGGCGTGGGCCGACATGGTCGACAGATTCCAGCGAGCGGCGCTCGCCACGCGCCTGCACATCCCGATCCTCTACGGGATCGACGCCGTCCACGGCGACGGCAACATGTACGGCGCCACCGTCTTCCCGCACAACATCGGCCTCGGCGCGACGCGCGACCCGGCGCTCGTGCGCGACGTCGAGCACGTGACGGCCGCGGAGACGCGCGCGAGCGGACCGCAGTGGAGCTTCGCGCCGTGCATCTGCGCCGCGCGCGACGACCGCTGGGGCCGCACCTACGAGAGTTTCGGAGAGGACCCGAAGCTGGTCGCGCAGATGGAGACGGCGATCGACGGCTTCCAGGGACCGCCCGGGCATCTCTCCGACGCCGACCGCGTGCTGGCGACCGCCAAGCACTACGCCGGCGACGGCGACACCACCTACGGCACCGGCAACGGCAGCTACAGAATCGACCAGGGCGTCGCGATCACGAGTCGCCCCGACTTCTGGCGCAACGCGCTGGCGCAGTACGTGCCGGCGGTGCAGCAGCATCACGCCGGAAGCGTGATGCCGTCCTACTCGAGCGTCGACTGGACCGAGGACGGCGTCGGCAACCCGATCAGAATGCACGGCAACCACGAGCTGCTGACCGGCGTGCTGAAGCAGAAGCTGGGCTTCGACGGCTTCGTCATCAGCGACTGGGAGGGCATCCACCAGCTGCCCGGCGACTGGCCGACGCAGGTCGCGACCGGCGTCAACGCCGGCATCGACCTGATGATGGAGCCGAACGCCTACCAGAGCTTCGAGACGACGCTGACCGACGAGGTCGACAGCGGTCGCGTGCCGATCAGCCGGATCGACGACGCGGTGCGCCGGATCCTCACGAAGAAGTTCGAGCTGGGCCTGTTCGAGCACCCCTACACCGATCGCACGCAGATCGGCGAGATCGGCTCGCCCCAGCACCGCGCGGTCGCGCGGCGCGCGGTCGCCGAGTCGCAGGTGCTGCTGAAGAACCGCCGCCACACACTGCCGCTGAGCACGGGCCGCGACGTCTACGTCGCCGGCTCGAACGCCGACAACATCGGCAACCAGGCGGGCGGCTGGACGCTCACGTGGCAGGGCGGCTCGACGAACGCGATCCCCGGCACGACGATCCTGCAGGGGATCAAGCAGGCCGTTCACGGCGGATCGGTGACCTACAGCGCCGATGCCTCGGCGCCGATCTCGCGCCACGCGACCGGCATCGTCGTCGTCGGCGAGACGCCGTACGCCGAGGGCTTCGGCGACGTCGGCGGCCCGCAGTACTCGGGCGATCCCGGCGACAGAGGCGTGCCGCGGCCGGTCGAGGACATGCAGCTCTCGCCCGCCGACAAGCTCGCCGTCGACCGCGTCTGCGCCGCCGCCAAGCGCTGCGTCGTGGTCGTCGTCTCCGGTCGCCCGCTGATCATCGACCCCGCGCAGCTGCACGAGATCGACGGCCTCGTCGCCGCCTGGCTGCCGGGCAGCGAGGGCGCGGGCGTCGCCGACACGCTGTTCGGCCGTCGTCCCTTCACGGGCCGGCTCCCGGTCACGTGGCCGAAGACGCTGGCGCAGGAGCCGATCAACGTCGGCGATGCGAGCTACGACCCGCTCTACCCGTTCGGGTGGGGCCTGCGGACGCGCTAGGCGCTCGCCCCGGGCGCCGGCTCGAGCAGCCGGCGCGCCGGGACGGCCGCTCACGCGGCGGGTCGTGCGCGCCCGTCTGGAAGCGGGCCGCGCCGGCTCGCCGCGGCGCGCCGCGTGATTGGATATCGCGCGATCTGCACCCAGACCGGAGAGGGACGTGAGCATGGCGCAGCGCGCGGCGATCGTGACGGGGGCATCGAGCGGGATCGGACTGGCGATCGCGCGGATGCTCGGCCAGGAGGGCTACGGGCTGACGGTCGCGGGCCGCCGTCCCGACAAGCTGGCGGCGGCGGCCGAGGGGCTCCGCGCCGAGGGCTACGACGTCCAGGAGGTCGCCGGGTCGATGTCGGAGGAGAGCGTCGTGCAGGCCGTCCTCGCCGCCCACCGCGAGCGCTTCGGCAGCCTCGACGTGCTCGTCAACAACGCCGGCGTCGGGATCGGCGCGCCGGTCGCCGAGATCGCGACGAAGCGGCTCGACATGCAGCTCGACGTCAACCTCCGCGCGATCGTCCTCGCCTATCGCGAGGCGGTCGGGCTCCTGCGCGAGGCGGCCGCCGAGCACGGCAGCGCCCTCGTCGTCAACACCGCGTCGATCTCCGGCAGACGCGGTCAGGCCTGGCTGTCGGTCTACTCCGCCACGAAGGCCGGCGTCGTCGGCTTCACCGAGGCGATGAACAAGGAGCTGGCGGGCGAGGGGATCAAGTCGACGGCCCTCTGCCCCGCCTTCGTCGACACCCCGATGACGGAGTTCGCGAAGGCCGGCGGCATCGAGGCGGAGAAGATGATCCGGCCCGAGGACATCGCCGAGGCGGTGCGGATGCTGCTGCGCCTCTCCCCCGCGTGCATCGTGCCCGAGATCATCTTCGAGCGCTCCGGCGACGAGCTCTGATGCGCCTCGGGGTTCACGTCGGCTACCTCGGTCTCGGCCTCAGCCCGGCCGATCAGCTCGCGATCGTCCAGGAGGCCGAGCGGCTCGGCTACGACTCCGCCTGGGTGGCGGAGGCGTACGGGTCGGACGCCGCGACGGTGCTCGCGTGGCTGGCGGCCGGGACGAGCACGATCAAGCTCGGCTCCGCGATCTTCCAGATCCCGGCGCGCAGCCCCGCGATGACGGCGATGACGGCCGCGACGATCGACCAGCTGTCGGGCGGCCGGATGCGGCTCGGCATCGGCGCGTCGGGCCCGCAGGTGGCGGAGGGCTGGCACGGCCAGCGCTACGGCCGCATGCTGCAGCGGACGCGCGAGTACGTCGCCGTGCTGCGGATCGCGCTCGCGCGCGAGCGCCTCGAGTTCCACGGCGAGACGCTCGAGCTGCCGCTGCCCGACGGTCCCGGCAGAGCGCTGAAGCTGACGATCGCGCCGGTGCAGGAGCGGATCCCGATCTATCTCGCCGCGATCGGGCCGAAGAACACGGCGCTCGCGGGCGAGATCGCCGACGGCTGGTTGCCGACGTTCTTCTCGCCGGAGCACGTGGTCGACCTGCGCGCCGACCTCGAGGAGGGCGCCGCGCGCGGCGGCCGCTCGCTCGACGGGTTCGACATCGCGCCCAGCGTGCAGACGTTCGTGACCGACGACCTCGCGGCCGCGCGCGACGCGATGCGTCCGTTCCTGGCGCTCTACGTCGGCGGCATGGGCTCGCGTGACCAGAACTTCTACAACCGCCTGGTCCAGCGCTATGGCTTCGAGGACGCGGCCAGAACGGTCCAGGACCTCTACCTCGACGGCAAGCGCGAGGAGGCGGCCGCCGCGCTGCCGGACGAGCTGATCGACCTCGTCTCGCTGATCGGGCCGAGAGACGCCGTGCGCGAGCGGCTCGCCGTCTACCGCGAGGCCGGCATCGGCACGCTGATGGTCGCGCCGATCGCGTGGACGGCCGACGAGCGCGTCGAGCAGTTGCGGCTGGTAGCGGACCTGGCCGAGGCGTAGCCGCCCGGGAGCTTCGCGCTAGCGAAACTCCCAATCGACGGCGTTAGGCATCGACGAGCTGCGACTCAGCTCGACGTCCTCGTCCGGCGCGCCCTCGACGACCTCGAGCAGCGCGTCGACGACGCGCGGGTCGAGCTGCGCGCCGGCGACGCGGCGCAGCTCGGTGCGCGCAGCGTCGAGCGGCCGGGCGGCGCGCCACGGCCGCGGCGAGGTGATCGCGACGAGCGCGTCACAGGCGAGCAGGATCCGCGCGGTCAGCGGGATCGCGTCGCCGGCGAGGCCGTCGGGGTAGCCGGCGCCGTCGTAGCGCTCGTGCTCGTGCCGCACGATCGGGGCCGCCTCGCGCAGCAGCGGGAGCGAGCGGAGCATCCGCTCGCCGATCAGCGGGTGCTCGCGCACGAGCACCAGCTCCTCCTCATGCAGCTCGCCCGGACGGGTCAGCAGCGTCGCCGGCACGCCGACCGTGCCGACGTCGTGGAAGAGCGCGGCGAGGTAGAGCGCGCGGAGGTCCGCGTCGTCGAGCGCGAGCACGCGACCGACGCGCCATGCGAGGTCGGCGACGCGCCACTGCTCGCCCTCGTCCTCTGCCGGCCCGTCGCCGTCGCCGGCGACGCGGTAGAGCTCGCCGAAGCCCGCGCCGCGGAGACGGTCGAACAGGCGGCGCGCCGCGAGCGCGCGGCCGAGCTGCTCGGCGATCGCCTCCGCGAGTGTGCGCTCGGCGTCGCCGTAGGCGTGGAGGCGGTCGCTCGCCAGCACGAGGGTCCCCCAGCAGCGGCCCTCGCCGCGCACGGCGACGGCCAGCTCGCAGCGCACGTGCGTGCCGTCGAGCCAGTCGATATCGAGCTCGTCGGCGATCATCGCGGTCGCGACGGCGCGGCCGTCGGCGCTGCTCGCCGCGACGGCGCGCTCGACCGCGTCGTGGGCAGCGAGGGCCGCGGCGGCGCCGTCGTGCGCGCGGGAGCTGAGCGCGACGAGGCGCGGGCGGTCCAGCGTGTCGATCGCGAGCGCGGCCGCGCCGACGCCGTCGAAGGCACCGGCGAGGAAGGCGACGGTCGTGTCGGCCAGCGCGCGCTCGTCGTGCGCGCCGGCAAGCGCGCGCGAGAGGCCCGAGAGGAGCGTGAGGCGCGCGGCCTCGCCTCGCCCGAGCCGGCCGCGCGGCCGGCTCTGGGGTGCGGGCTGCGCGGGCGCATGATCGCCCCGGCCCTCGCCGCGCTTGACGCCGCGCAGCTGTGCGTCGGCGCGCAGGATCAGCTCGTCGGCGCTGCGGGCGGGACGGCCGAACGTCGCCCAGCCGGCGCCGGCGCCGAGCCGCCTCCCGCCGCCGCCGGGAAGCGGGATCGCGGCGATCGCCTGCGTCAAGCGCTCGCTCAGCTCGCGGGCCTCCTGCTCGCCGGCGCGCACGGCGATGACGGCGAACTCGTCGCCGCCCTGACGGCAGCAGACGTCCTCCTCGCGCAAGGCGCCGCGCAGCGCGTCGGCGACGAGGCGGAGCGCGTCGTCGCCCGCGAGGTGGCCGAGCTCGTCGTTGACCGCCTTGAAGCCGTCGAGGTCGAGCAGGACGAGCGAGAAGGGATCGTCGTGCCGGCGCGAGCGCGCGACCTCGGCGCTCAGCTGGCGCGTGAACATGCGGTAGTTGCCGAGCCCCGTCAGCTCGTCGAGCTCGGCCATCCGCAGCGCGTCGGCCTCGCGCGCGGCGAGCGTGGACTGGTTCCCGCGCAGGACGAGCACCGCGCGGCCGAGCACCGCCGCCGCCAGGAGCGCGAGCACGCTGGCGACGACCGCGACGACGGCGTTCGTGCTCGCGCCCTCGTCGAAGACGGCGACCGACAGCAGCGCGGCGACGGCGCCGGCCAGCACGGCGGCGGCGCCGACCAACGTCGCGGTCGTGCGCCGAGCGGACGCGACCGCAGGCGGCGGCGCGACGGACGGCGGCTCGCCATATCCTCGCGGCCGGTCCCTGATCCGCTCGCCGTCAGTCTCTTGGTTCTGAGTCACCGGTCATCCGTGCCCGTACGACAAAGCCTCATTAAAGCTCATCAAAGCTCCGTGAACCCGCGATTGAACCCCGACATCCGTCCAGAGGCACCGCTGCGCCTGTTCCTCGGGGCCTTCGGGGATCCGGGGCACGCGTTCCCGATGATCGCGCTCGGCAGCGCGCTCGCGCGCCGCGGGCACGAGGTCCAGCTGGAGACGTGGAGTCGCTGGCGCGAGCACGTCGAGGCCGGCGGCATGACCTTCGTCGCGGCACCGGAGTACCCGGTCTTCCCGACGCAGGAACGGCCGCTGACGCCGTACGAGGCGGTGCTGCACGCGACGGCGGCGACGCGACCGCACGTCGCCGCGATGCGGCCCCACGCGCTCGTGCACGACATCCTGACGCTGGCGCCGGCGCTCGCCGGCGAGCTCGAGGGCGTGCCCGTCGGCACGCTGATCCCCCACGTCCACCCGCACACGCAGCCCGGCTCGCCGCCGTACTCGTTCGGCGCCCAGCGGCCCCGCACGGCGCTCGGCGCCCGCCTCTGGCGCGTCTTCGACCCGCTCGTCGCGCTCGGACTCGAGCGCGGGCGGCAGGAGCTCAACGCGACCCGGCGCCAGCTCGGGCTGCCGCCGGTCACGCGCGTGCACGGCGGCATCAGCGAGCAGCTCTGCCTCGTCGGCACGTTCCCGCAGCTCGAGTACCCGCGCGCCTGGCCCTCCGGCACCCACATCGTCGGCCCGCTGCTGTGGGAGCCGCCAGCCGCCGACGTCGCGGCGCCGCCCGGCGGCGCGCCGCTCGTGCTGGTGGCGCCGTCGACCGCGCAGGATCGCGAGCAGCGGCTGCTGCGCGCCGCGCTCGCGGGCCTCGACGGCCTTCCGATCCGCGTGCTGGCGACCTGGAACCGCCGCCCGCTGACGGCGCCCGTCCGGGTGCCGGCGAACACGCGCCTGGTCGAGTGGGTGTCGTACGCGCGCACGATGCCGAGCGCGGCGATCGTCGTCTGCCACGCCGGTCACGGCACGATGGTGCGGGCGCTCGCCGCGGGCGCGACCGTCGTCGCCTGCCCGGCGGTCGGGGACATGGGCGAGAACGCGGCCCGCGTCGCCTGGGCCGGAGCGGGCGTGCGGCTGCCCTGGCGCTTCACGACGCCGCGGGGCGTGCGCCTCGCCGTGCAGCGCGCGCTCGACGAGCCGACCCTCGCGCGGCGCGCCGGCGAGCTGGCGGCGTGGGCCGCCGCGCACGACGGGGCGTCGCGGGCAGCCGCCCTGGTCGAGTCGCTCGCGCGCGGCTCCTAGACGATCGGGGAGCCCCTCAGTGACGGGCGCGGACGCCGTCGAGCAGCGTCGTGGCGGCGAGCTGGCGCGCCTGCTCGTGGGTCAGCTCCCCTTCGACGACGAGCCGCAGCCCCGTCAGCAGCAGGCTTCCGAGCGCGTCCCCGACCCACCGCGCCGGGAGC
Organism: Conexibacter sp.; assembly: GCA_025964325.1. Lineage (GTDB taxonomy): Bacteria > Actinomycetota > Thermoleophilia > Solirubrobacterales > Solirubrobacteraceae > Conexibacter. The sequence continues at coordinate 4,700 of JAOPZA010000177.1, read as the reverse complement.
TCGGGCGCGAGCTCGCCCTGCCGCTGGCCACGCTCGACGAGCCGCGCGATCGGCGTCGCGAGCCGCGCTCTGCGCTCAGCCTGCCGTTCGGAATGGGTGCGCTGGAGGAACGAGTCGTCGAACAGGATGTGGTACTGGACCGCGACCTCGAGCAGCGCCGCGACGACGCGGCGCAGCGTGTCGAGCACCGACCCGTCCTCGAGCCGACACGCGGCGATCGCGACGCCGGCATCGGCGAACGCCTGCTCGTGCAGCGCCTCGATCAGCTCGTCGCGCGCCGGGAAGTGGCGGTAGAGGGTGGCGCGGCCGAGTCCGGCGGCCGTCGCGATCTCCGCCATCCCCGCCCCCGCGTCGCGCGCGAGCACCTGCGCGGCGGCGTCGAGGATCCGCCGCGTGTTGCGTTCGACGTCGGCACGGCGACGCTCAGGGACGGCGGCCGACGAGCTGCTCATCGAGCGGCCTCCGGCCGGGCGGTCCTCAGCCGGTGAACGGTGCGAGCACGCTGAACGGGGCGCGCGCCAGCGGCTGGTCGTCGATCGACAGTCGCCACTCGTACTGGCCGATGTCGAGCACGAGCCCGTGCATGTTGAAGGCGAGTGGCATGTTGAGCGTCGAGCCGGGCTTGAGGCCCGGCGGGCGCCCGAGCTCGAACTGGCCGCGCGGCACGACCTCCTCGCCGCCGATCGTCACGCGCTCGCCGTCGGAGTCGACCAGCTCGGCCATCAGCTCGTGCGGTCCGATCGTCTGGTCCCACGGGACCTTCACGACGATCGCGAGCGCGACGTCGATCGGCTGGTTCGGCGCCTGCAGCACGTTCCAGGCACCGCCCATGATGTACAGCTTTCCGTTGATCGCCTCCGCGTGATCGCAGAGCAGCAGGTCGGCTTCCATCAGACGTGCAACCCGCTGCGCTCGATCGCGAACGCCGGGCGGCGGCGCGACGGCAGCTCGACGGCGAACGATCCGCGCGTGCCGACCGACGCGGAGACCGTCACGCGCGGCTCCGGCAGGACGAGGTGGTGCAGCTCGAGCTCCTGCTCGGCGAACCAGGGCGCACCGTCGCGTGCCAGGTCACGGACCTCGTCGTAGCTCGAGCCGGCGGCCGAGTACCCCGGCAGGTCCGGCGAGGCGGCCCACCAGCCGGCGGGCTCGTCGTGGTAGATCATCTGGGCGACGCGCATGAGCAGATCCTAGATGACCGCCTCGTGCCGTGTCAGGCAATGTTTGCCTTGTCGGGCTCGTCCTCGCCGCGCCTGGCGGCGTCCTCGACCACTCGAGAGACCTCCGGTCTTCCTTCGGGTCTGCGCCCTTGCCAGCGACGACGATGACTACGCCGGACCAGGGCAAACGTCACCGGACACGACACTAGACCAGCGCTCGGGCTGCCGCTTCGCTCAGGCCGACGTCGGCGACGAGGATCTTGCGCACGACGCCCGGCGGGATCGTCGCCCGATCGTGGAACGAGAAGCCGATGTCCGGAAACCCGCGCTCGGAGCAGAGCTTGCGGTGCGAGCCCTTCTGGCGCACGATCGCATACGCCAGCGGCTCGCGCAGCAGGACCGCGAGCAGCTGCTGCCCCTTGAGCGCGGGAAAGCGCACCCCGCGGCAGTCTATGAGCCGCCGGGGGTGGCGTTCGCCACCAGCGGTGCGAGAATCGGAGCGGCGATGAGCACGACCCTCCACCAGCACCCCTCCGGTCCCGTCGCGGACCGCTTCGCCGCCCGCGTCCAGGCGCAGGAGGCGGCTGCGCTCGGGCCGCGCGCGACCAGGTCCTACCCGGCCGTGCGCGAGCGGCCCGAGGACGAGTGCGGGCTGCGCACGCCGTTCCAGCGCGACCGCGACCGGATCGTCCACTCGAAGGCGTTCCGCCGGCTGAAGCACAAGACCCAGGTGTTCGTCGCCCCCGAGGGCGACCACTACCGCACGCGCCTCACGCACACGCTCGAGGTGACCCAGGTCTCACGCACGGTCGCGCGGGCGCTGCGGCTGAACGAGGACCTGACGGAGGCGATCGGGCTCGGCCACGACCTCGGCCACCCGGCCTTCGGCCACATCGGCGAGGCGGCGATCGACCGCTGCCTGCGCGAGCGCTTCGGCGGCGCCTTCCGTCACCACGAGCACTCGCTGCGCGTCGTCGAGCGACTCGAGCGCGACGGCGCCGGGCTGAACCTGACCGACGTCGTCCGCGACGGGATCCTCTGCCACTCCGGCCGCGCACCGGAGCCGCGGACGCTCGAGGGCAAGATCGTGCGGCTGCTGGACCGCGTCGCCTACATCAACCACGACATCGACGACGCGCTGCGCGCCGGCGTGCTCGCCGAGCGCGACCTCCCGCCGGAGCCGATCGCCGTGCTCGGCGCGAGCGGGTCGGAGCGGATCGACGCGCTCGTTCACGACGTCGTCGAGCAGTCCGAGGCGGCTGGCGACATCGTGCAGGGCGCGGAGGCAGGCGTCGCGATGAGCGAGCTGCGCGCGTTCATGTTCGAGCGCGTCTACCTCGGGCCCGACGCGCGCCGCGAGCACGCGAAGATCGACCGCGTCGTGACGGCGCTCTTCCAGCACTACCTCGACCACCCGGACGAGATCCCGCCGCTGCTGCCGGACGCCGACCTGCCGGCGCGCGTGACCGACTACCTCGCCGGGATGACCGACCGCTTCTGCATCCGGCGCTTCGAAGCGCTGACCGTCCCGAGCGCGTTCACCCCGTGACCCGCTACACGCCCGACTCGAAGGAGCGCGTCCGCGACGCGGTCGACATGCTCGCGCTCGTCTCGACGCGGACGGAGCTGCGGCGCGCCGGCGTCAACTCCTACTTCGGCCGCTGCCCGTTCCACGACGAGCGGACCGGCTCGTTCCACGTCCGCCCGGAGGAGAAGCACTACCACTGCTTCGGCTGCCAGCTGTCGGGCGACCCGTTCGACTTCGCGATGGAGAGCGAGGGGCTCGACTTCAGAGGCGCGCTCGAGTCGCTCGCCGACCGCTTCGGGGTGACGCTGGAGGTCGAGGACGAGGATCCGGCGGCGGCCGCGAAACGCCAGCGCCGCGACCGCCTGCACGCGCTGCTGGAGCGCGCCGCCGGCTACTACGCGCGCTACCTGTGGGACTCCGGCGAGGCGGCCCGCGCGCGGGACTACCTCGCGCGTCGCGGGCTCGACGAGGCGACCCTGAAGACGTTCCGCGTCGGGTACGCGCCGAGCGCGTGGGACCGGATGCTGCTCGCCTCGCGGCAGGCCGGCTTCACGGAGGAGGAGCTGCTCGCGGCCGGCCTCGTGCAGCGCTCGGCGAAGCAGCGCGGCAGCGTCTACGACCGCTTCCGCGAGCGGATCATGTTCCCGCTGGCGGACGCCCGCGGCCGCGTCGTCGGCTTCGGGGCGCGCGCGATGCGCGACAACCAGCCGCCGAAGTACCTCAACACGAGCGAGGGCGAGGTCTTCCACAAGGGCAGCCAGCTGTTCGGGATCGACCTCGCGCGCAGACACGCGGCCCGTGCCGGCTCGATCGTGCTGGCGGAGGGCTACACCGACGTGATCGCCCTGCACCAGGCCGGGATCCAGAACGCCGTCGGGGTGATGGGGACCTCGCTGACGGACGAGCAGGCGAGAGAGCTGGAGCGCACCGCGCGCACGCTCGTGCTCGCGCTCGACGCCGACGGCGCGGGCCAGGAGGCGATGCTGCGGGCAGCGCGGATCGCGGCCGGGCGCAACCTCGAGCTGCGCGTCGTGCCGCTCCCGGAGGGCTCGGACCCCGCCGACCTGATCGCGCAGGACGGCGCCGAGGCGGTGCGCTCGCGGGTTGCGAGATCCGTGCCGTTCGTCTCCTTCCACGTCGACCGCATCCTCGACCAGGCGTCGCTCGGCGACGCCGAGGGCAAGGACCGCGCGCTGGCCGAGCTCGGGCCGGTGCTGGCGCCGCTGGCGCCGAGCGTCCTGCGCGAGGAGCTGGTGCGGCGGATCGCGGGCCGGCTCGACCTCTCCGACGGGCTGGCGGCGACCCTGCTGGAGGCGGCCGGCACGGCCAACGGCGGCTCCGCGGCCGCGCCGGCGGCCACGCGGACCGCGCGTGCCGACCCCGGCCCCGATCCGGCGGGGATACCGGAGGGTGGCGAGGGTTGGGGCGCCTTCGCGCCCGCGGCCGGCGGCAGCTCGGCCCGCTCTGCACTCCCCGGCGTTCTCGACCACCGCGCGAGAGGCGAGCGGACGTTCCTCGCGCTCTGCATCGCGCTGCCGCGCGATGGCGCCGAGACACTCGCGCAGATCGACCCCGAATCCCACTTCACGAGCGACCTCGCACGCCGCGCCGCGGTTCACCTCGCGCCGCGCCTGGCCGATCCGCTCGAGGGCCTCCCGCCCGAGGACCCCGATCTCGGCGCGTACGTCTTCGAGCTGAGAAAGCAGGCCGCGCGCGGCGGCAGCGTCGGGCCGGCCAACCTCCGACACGCGTGGCTCACGCTCGAGCTGGCGCGGCTCGACCGCGCGAGAGCCCGTGCCCGCGTGGAGGGCAGCGGGATGGCGGCCCTCGGACCCGAGTACGAGCGGGTCCGGATCGAACGCGGCCGGCTCAGCGAGCAGCTGGGGAGCAGCTCGGGATGACCCTGGCCGCCCGGATCGCTACTATCCCGCGTGCGTTCCTCGGTAGCTCAATTGGCAGAGCATTCGGCTGTTAACCGAAGGGTTGTTGGTTCGAGTCCAACCCGAGGAGTC
>JAOPZA010000119.1 GCA_025964325.1 Conexibacter sp. | reverse complement strand
CCGGGAGACCAGTGGCTGGCGGCCCCGCGCGGCCAGTCGAGGAGCGGGTCGAAGAGGCCCGGGTAGTGAAAGCTCTCGCAGAGCCGGAGGATGCGCCGCACGTGGTACGAGGCGTCGTTGCTGAACGGGAGCAAGACCCCGGCGACGAAGAGCTCCGGCCAGGGCTGGAGGCGCGGGACGACGGCGAGGGCGACGGGCCCGCGCTCACCGGCTCCGTCATCCCCTTCGCGCCGGCGAGCTGACGCGCTCGGCGAGCGGGCCGGCGAGCGTGACCGCGGGCGGTCACGCCGCGCTTGCCACCCCCGCCGCCAGCCGTGGCACGCGCAGGTGCCAGTCGGTTGCCTGCTGGTAGGCGTCGCCGGCACGCACGAGCAGCTGCTCCTCGAACGGGCGCGCGGCGAGCTGGAGCGAGAGCGGCAGGCCGCCGGCGTTGAAGCCCATCGGCACGACGAGCGCGGGGTTGCCGACCGCGTCCCAGTACATCGTATGGACGCCGTCGAGGATGTCGAACGTGCCGCCGGCCAGCATCCGCTCGTACGTCGGCGCGACGCGCACGGCTCCCGGGGTGGCGATCAGGTCGACGTCGGTGAAGACGCCGGCGAGCGATCGCTGCGCGACGCGGCGCACGCGCTGCGCCTGCACGTAGTCGGCGCCGGTGAAGCACACGCCGAGCGGATACATCGAGCGGTTGGCGCGGAAGTAGTCCTCGGCGCGCGTGCGGAGATCCTCGCGGTGGTAGGCCGCCGCCTCCGAGACGCAGGTGATCATCGCGGCCACCAGCGCCTCGGCGTAGTGCGGGATCTCGACCTGGACGACGGTCGCGCCGAGCGCGCCGAGGCGCTCGACGGCTGCCTCGAAGGTTGCGGCGACAGCCGTGTCCTCCTCGGCGTCGACGCCCAGATGGTTCGCCCGCTCGACGCCGATGCGCACCCCGGCGAGCGAGCCGTCGAGCCCGGCGAGGAAGTCGGGCACCGGCAGATCGACGGCGTAGGGATCGCGCGGATCCGCGCCCGCGAACGTCTGCAGCATCGCCCCGCAGTCGCGCGCGGAACGGGCGAGCGGGCCGATGTGGTCGAGCGAGTACCCCAGCGGCACGCAGCCGGCGTTCGGGACGCGGCCGAACGTCGGCATCAACCCCGAGACGCCGCAGAAGATCGCGGGGATGCGGATCGAGCCGCCGGTGTCGGTCCCGATCCCCGTGTAGAAGAGCCCGGCGGCGACGCCGGCGCCGGTGCCGGAGGAGGAGCCGCCGGGCCAGGTGTCCGTGTTCCACGGGTTGCGCGGCAGCGGGAACGGCTTCTCCGGATCCGGCAGGGCGGAGGCGAACTCCATCGTCGAGAGCTTGCCGGTGATGACGGCCCCGGCCGCCTTCAGCCGCTCGACCACGATCGCGTCCTTGCCCTCGCCCCAGGCCGGGTCGAGCACCAGCGACTGCGCCGTGGTCGGTCCCTCGGCCATCGCGAGGATGTCCTTCACGCCGACCGGGATGCCCTGCAGCGGCCCGTGGTCGACGCCGGCCGCGAAGTCGGCGTCCGCCTGCGCGGCCCGCCCGCGGGCGTAGTCGTCGAAGCGCGCGAGGTAGACGCCGAGCTGATCGTCGAACGCGTCGGCGCGCGCGATCGATTCCTCGACCAGCTCGACGCTCGTCAGCTCGCCGGCGCGCAGCGCGGCGCCCGCGTCGGTGAGGGTGAGGGGGATCTGGGTCATCACGCCCCCCACGCGGTCAGCTTCGGCTCCGCCTGGAAGACGAGCGCCGGCGCCTCGTAGCGCGCCTCGGGCAGCGCGTAGAGCGCCTCGACGCCGGGCTTGAAGAGGGCGTACATCTGCAGCAGTTGCTCACGCTCGGCGGGCGCGGGCGACAGCCCGGCGGCGTCGAGCATCGCGTCGACGGCGGCGGTCTCGTTGGTGAGGGCCATGGAGCGGCTCCTTCGGTTGGGTGAGGCGGAATCGAGGTGGGGCGGTCAGGCGGAGGCGATCGCCGCGCTGGAAGAACGAGCCCTCTGGGCGAGTTCTTCCGACGGAACCCGAGGCCGCAGGCCGAGCGGTTCCGCGCCGAGCGGTTCCGCGCCGAGCGGTTCCGCCAAGCCGAGCGGCGGGATGCGCAAATGCCAGTCGGTCGTCCGCTGGTAGGCGTCGCCCGCGCGCACGAGCAGCGCCTCCTCGAACGGGCGGGCGGCGAGCTGGAGCGAGAGCGGCAGGCCGCCGGCGTTGAAGCCCATCGGCACGACGAGCGCGGGATTGCCGACCGCGTCCCAGTAGGACGTGTGGATGCTCTGCATCACCCCGCGCGTGCCGCGGTCCTTCAGCTCGTCGTACGAGGGCGAGACTTGGGCGGCGGTCGGCGTCGCGATCAGGTCGACGTCGGCGAACGTCTCGGCGAGCGCGCGCTGCGCGACGCGCCGGACGCGCTGCGCCTGCACGTAGTCGGCGCCCGAGAACAGCGCTCCGGCGCCGACGAACGAGCGCGTCGCGGCGCAGTAGTCGCCCCAGCGCTCGCGCATGTCCTCGCGGTGGTAGGCGAACGCCTCGCTCACCATCGTGATCATCAGCGCGGCGACGACCTCGGCGTAGTGCGGGATCGTCAGCTCCACGACGGTCGCGCCGAGCGCCGACAGCTGCGCGACGGCGGCGTCGAAGACCGCCGCGGTCGCCGGGTCGTCATGCTCGCCGCCGAGCGTGTTGGCGCGGTCGACCCCGATCCGCAGGCCGGCGAGCGAGCCGTCGCCGGCGAGGCCGGCGAGGAAGTCGGGCACCGGCAGATCGACGGCATACGGATCGCGCGGGTCAGGGCCGGCGAAGGCGCCCAGCATCGCGCCGCAATCGCGTGCCGAACGGGCCAGCGGGCCGATGTGATCGAGCGAGTAGCCGAGCGGCGCACAGCCGGCGTTCGGCACGCGGCCGAACGTCGGCATCAGCCCCGAGACGCCGCAGAACGCGGCCGGGATCCGAATCGAGCCGCCGGTGTCGGTCCCGATCCCCGCGAGGAAGAGCCCGGCGGCGACACCGGCGCCGGTGCCGGAGGAGGAGCCGCCGGGCCAGGTGTCGGTGTTCCAGGGGTTGCGCGGGAACGGGAACGGCTTCTCCGGATCGGGCAGCCCGATCGCGAACTCCATCGTCGTGAGCTTGCCGGTGATGACCGCGCCGGCCGCCTTCAGGCGCTCGACGACGATCGCGTCCCTGCCCTCGCCCCAGGCGGGATCGAGGATCAGCGAGTTGGCCGTCGTCGGGCCCTCGGACACCGCGAGGATGTCCTTCACGCCGATCGGGATCCCCTGCAGCGGGCCGCGGTCGACGCCGGCGGCGAAGTCGGCGTCGGCCTGCTCGGCGCGCTCGAGCGCGCAGTCGTCGAATCGCGTCACGTAGACCCCGAGCTGCTCGTCGAGCGCGTCGGCGCGGGCCAGCGCGGCGCCGACCAGCTCCGTGCTCGTCAGCTCGCCCGCCCGCAGCGCGGCGGCGGCATCGGTGAGCGTCAGCGCGAGCTCGGAGGCGCTCATGCGATCGCCTCCGCGGTTGCGGCCGGCGCCGCGGCGCCGTCGCCGTCGCCGGCGGCCTCGAAGGCGAACGCCGCCTGGTAGATGCGCTCCTCCTCGAAGTGGCGCCCGATCAGCTGCAGCCCGACCGGCAGGTCGTGCGCGCCGGTGCCGGCCGGCAGCGTCAGCGCCGGGTTGCCGGTCAGGTCGAGCGCGCAGGTGTTGAGGACCGCGTCGATCCCCATCCGCGCCGCCATCTCGTCGTCGCCGAGCGCCTCGTTCGCGAGCTCGAACGGCACCGACGGGGTCGTCGGCGTGATCAGCAGGTCGACGCCGGCGAGCGCGGCGGCGACCTGCCGGCGCAGCTCGAGCCGCAGGTTCTGGCCCTTGCCGAAGTGGACGCCGAGGTAGGCGTCGCACATGTGCTCGACGGTCAACAGCATGATCTGCAGGAACGGCGGCAGGTCGTTCGCGCCGAGGCGCGTCTGCGCGACGGTCGCCGCCATCGCCTCGACGTCGATCCGCCCGAGGTGGCCCACGCCCTGCCCGCCGGAGGTCACCATCGCGTGGAGGCCGAACGCGATCGTCGCGGACTCGATCGCCCACGCGTCGGCCCAGAGCGGAACCGAGACGCGCTCGACGACGGCGCCGAGCGCGGTCAGCTGCGCTTGCGCGGCGGCGAACGCCTCGAGCACGTCGGCCGTGCAGCCGATCGGCTCGAGCGCCTCGGCGATCACGCCGATCCGCATCCCCTCGATCCCGCGCCCGGCGGTCGCGCCGTATGCCCCCGGCCGCGGGTCGGCCCGCACCCACTGCGGGTCGCGCCAGTCGGCGCCGGCCATCAGCTCGAGCATCAGGGCGTTGTCGGCGACCGTGCGCGTGATCGGCCCGATGTGGTCGAGCGTGTGGTCCATGTAGGAGAGGCCGTAGGAGGGCACGAGCCCGTGGGTCGCCTTCATCCCGACGAGGCCGCACCAGGCGGCGGGGATGCGGACCGAGCCGGCCTCGTCGGCGCCGAGCGCGAGGTCGACCATGCCGGCTGCGACGGCGGCGCCCGAGCCGCTCGAGGAGCCACCGGTCGCGAAGCGCTCGTCGAGCGGGTTGCGCGCGGCGCCGAAGAAGGACGCCTCGCCGAGCCCGAGCGCGAGGTCCTCCATGTTCGTCTTCATCGTGATCGTCGCGCCTGCGTCGAGCAGCCGCTCGACGACGACGGCGTCCTCGGTCGGGACCGCGTACGGTACGCGACGGCCGCCGTTCGTCGTCGGGACGCCGGCGACCGCGATGCAGTCCTTGACCGCGAGCGTGCGGCCCGCGAGCGGGCCGTCCGCCGCGCCCTGCACCTCGCAGAAGCGCACGACGGCGTTGAACGGGTCCTCGCCGGCGCGTGGCGGCCGGCCCGGGTCGCGGCGGGTGTGGCGCAGCGGGACGGCGGGTGCGTCGAGCTCGTCGACGCGGTCGTAGGCCGCCAGGCCGCCGGTGACGATCGCGGCCATCCGCGCGGCGCCGGCGGCGTCGAGCGGGAGGTGGTGACGGCGTGCGTACTCGGCGATCTGGTCGGAGGTCGGGCCGCGCAGCCGGCCGGTGGCTCGGGTGGGGAACATGTCGGGCGTTCCTTTCTCTCTCAATTCACGGAAATCAGTTGCCGACGTACGTCGTCGTGAGGTCGACGAACCACGATCTCGGCTCGACGAAGCCGTGCACGTCGGAGGCGAGCGCGCGCGGGTTGCGGTCGTTGACGACGTAGAGCCACGGTGCGTCGTCGGTGATGTAACCGGCCGCCTGGCCGTAGAGGCGGTTGCGCTGGACGCTGTCGACGACCGTCTGAGCCTGGGCCAGCAGCGCGTCGACTCTCGGGTTTCTGTAGTGGCCGAGGTTGAGCGGCCCGGCAGAGGAGAACGACTGCCCCCAGAAGGACTCCTGCTGGAACGAGAGCGAGATGTTGACCGCGTCGATGCCGGACGCGAATCTGCCCGTCACGAACTGCGTCAGCATCGCCGCCCACTCGATCGGCTTGAGCTTGACCTTGATGCCGACGCCCGCGAGGTCCTTCTGCAGGGCCTCGTTCATCGGGCCGGGGATCATGTTGCCGGAGCCGGAGGTGGGGTACTCGACGTTGAGCGTGAAGCCGTTCGGGTAGCCGGCCGCGCTCAGCAGCGCTCTCGCTCTCGCCGCGTCGAGTCTGTAGACGTCGTTGGCGACGGCGTAGGCCGAGTTGGCCCGCGGGGCGACCTGGTAGGCCGGCTCCGCGGTCCCGTGCAGCAGGTCGTTCGACATCGCGTCGCGGTCGATCGCGTAGTTCATCGCCTGCCGCACGCGGACGTCGCTCGTCGGGCCCGCGGAGGAGTTGAGGATCCACGGCCAGATGTGGTCGTAGGAGTTGGTCAGGACTTGGAAGCCGCCCGACTGCAGCGACGGGATGTCGTCCGGGTTCGGGTACTCGGCCCAGTTGACGGCGCCCGATCTGAGCGCCGCGATCCGCTGGGTCGCGTCCGGCATCGGCTCGAGGATCAGCTTGTCGAGTCTCGGCGCGCCGCCCCAGTAGTCCTTGTTCGGCACCAGCGTCAGCTGCTGCCCGGTGGACATCGAGGAGAACTTGAACGGGCCGGTCCCGACCGGCGCCGCGGCAAACTTCGCCGCGCCCTCCTTCATGACCGCCGTCGGGCTCGCCATGAACGCGGTCGAGAGGTCCTCGGGCAGGTGCGAGTCGGGCGCCACGGTCGTGATCTGCACCGTCATCGGGTCGAGCGCCTTGAAGCCTCTGACCATCCCCACGTACGTCGCCGCCAAGCCGACCAGCTGCGGTGTCGTGTATCTGAATCTGGGATCTCTGAAGCGGCGGAAGTTGAAGACCGCGGCGTCCGCGTTCCAGGGCGTGCCGTCGGTGAAGCTGACGCCCGGGCGCAGCTTGAAGGTCCAGGCGGTGGCGTCTCTGTTGGCGCTCCAGGAGGTCGCGAGGCCGGGCGTCAGCGACGGGATCGCCTTCGACTGCCCGAGGTCGTGGCGCGTGAGCGCGTCGTAGAGCTGGTTGCCGACGAAGCGGATGCCCTCGTAGCCCTGGCCGCCGGACAGCTCGGTGTCGAGGGCGGGCACGTTCGCGGCCGTCATCGCGATCACGAGCGTCCCGCCCTTGCCGCCGGGTCTGCCGGCGCTCGTCGTCGCCGTCGAGCCGCCGCCGGTCGCGCCCGCGCCGCTCACGCTGGCCGGCGATCTGCCGACGTTGCCGCAGCCCGCGAGCGCCAGAGCCGCGGCGGCGGCGGCCGTCGCCAGCAGCGGCGCCGGCCGGCGCCGGATGGTGGAGATGATCTGCAACGGTCCTCCTGGTGTCCTGGTCATCGGGCGGGGGCCGCAGCGGTCGCGGCGTCGCGGGTGGCGAGCAGCCGTTCGGGCGTCGCGGCCAGCAGCGTGCGGGTGTACTCGTGCGCCGGCGCGCGCCACAGGTCGATCGCCGGCCCCTCCTCGACGACCTCGCCGAGGTACATCACGATCACGCGGTCGGCGACGTGCTCGACGACCGCGAGGTCGTGGGAGATGAAGAGGAACGCGACGCCCGTCTCGCGCTGCAGCTCGGCGAGCAGGTTCAGCACCTGCGCCTGCACGCTCTTGTCGAGCGCGGAGACCGCCTCGTCGCAGACCACGAGCTGGGGCTCGGTCGCCAGCGCGCGGGCGATCGCGCAGCGCTGGAGCTGCCCACCGGACAGCTCGTGTGGGTGCTTGCGGGCGTGCCCGCGGGCGACGCCGACCCGCTCGAGCAGCTCGACGGCGCGCGCGTGCGCGGGCTTCGAGCGCGTCCCGTGCACGGTCAGGTTGAACGCGATCGAGTCGCCGATCGTCAGCTTCGGGTTGAACGACGTCTGCGGGTTCTGCGGCACGAGCTGCAGCCGCTTGCGCAGGGACCGCAGCGCGCCGCCGCGCAGCGCGCGCAGATCCTCGCCGTCGAAGCGGATCGTGCCCTCGTCGGCGTCGAGCAGCCGCAGCACGAGCTTCGCCGTCGTCGACTTGCCCGAGCCCGACTCGCCGACGATCCCGACCGTCTCCCCGGGATGGACCGTCAGCGAGACGTCGTCGACGGCCTGCACCCCGTTCGGGAAGCGCTTCATCAGGTGCTCGGCGACGAGCAGCGGCGTGGCGCTCATCGGACTCCCCCTTGGGAGAGCGAGCCCGCTGGGCGAGTTCTTCCGGCGGAACCTGAGGCCGCAGGCCGAACGGTTCCGCGAGGCCGGAGGGCGAGCGGTTCCACCAGATCACACGCCGCTGCCTGCGCCGGGCGCACCTCGACCAGCGGCGGCCGGTGCGACTCGCACGCCGGCTGCGCGAAGCGGCAGCGGGGCGCGAAGGCGCACATGTGCTCCTGCATCAGCTCGTCGGGCCCGGGCGGGCGGCCTGGGATCGCGAGCAGCTCGCCGCGCGGTATCCCCGGCGTCGGCAGCGCGTCGAGCAGGCCGGCCGTGTACGGGTGGCCGGGCTGTGCGAGCACCTGGTCGACGCGGCCGGTCTCGACCAGCCGGCCGGCGTACATCACCGCGACGTCGTCGCCGACGATGCGCGCGACGCCGACGTCGTGCGTGACGAGCAGCAGCGCCATGTCGAGCTCCTGCTGCAGCTCGGTGAACAGCTCCAGCACCTGCGCCTGCACGGTCACGTCGAGCGCCGTCGTCGGCTCGTCCGCGATCAGCACGCGTGGCCGGCAGGCGATCGCGATCGCGATCGCGACGCGCTGGCGCATCCCGCCGGAGAGCTCGAACGGGAACGCGTCGAGCACGCGGTCGGGGTCATGGATGCCGACGCGCTCGAGCAGGCCGGCGCCGAAGGCGCGCGCTCTGCGCGCGTCCTGCTCGACGTCGTGGCGCGCGAGCACCTCGACGATCTGCGAGGCGACGCGCCGCAGCGGGTCGAGCGAGCCGGACGGGTCCTGCGGCACCATCCCGATCGCGCCGCCGCGGATGCCCCGCATCCACGACTCCTCGAGCGTCGTCAGCTCGGTGTCGCCCAGCCGCACCGAGCCCCCGACGGCGGCGGAGCGGCCGTAGAGGCGCAGGATCGCGCGGGCGGTCACGGACTTGCCGGAGCCCGACTCGCCGAGCAGCACGAGCGTGCGTCCGGCGGTCAGCGCGAAGGAGACGCCGCGGACCGCCTCGATGCGGCGCTTGCGGCGCGTGAACGCGACCGTCAGGTCCTCGACCGTCAGCACGTGCTCGTGGTCGCCGGCGCGCGTGATGATGTCGTCGACGGTGGTGCGTTGGAGCGTGGTGCGCGCGGTGCTCATGCCACCACCTGCTGGCTCATGTGGGCCGTGCGAGCGAGCCCCTGGGCGAGCTGGCGCACGGGATGCGAGCGCTTTGCGCGAGTCATGCCGGCGCCTCCTGCTTCACGTCGAAGAGGCGGCGCAGGCCGTCGCCGAGGACGTTGAAGCCGACCGAGGCGACGAAGATCGCGACGGCGGGCACGAGCGACAGCAGCGGCCGCTCGTAGATGTTCTGGCGCAGGTCGTTGAGCATCGAACCCCAGTCCGGGTTGGGCGGGACGACGCCGAGGCCGAGGAACGAGAGCCCGGCGGCGTAGACGATCGCGAGGCCGACCATGGAAGTGCAGTAGACGAGCAGCGCGGGGGCGATGTTCGGCAGCACCTGGCGCAGCGCGATCGTGCTCCAGCGCGCGCCGCTGACGCGGGCGGCCTCCATGAAGTCGGCCGAGCGCAGTCGCAGCACCTCGCCCTCGGCGACGCGTGCGATCGGCGCGACCAGCACGATCGAGAGCGAGATGATCGCGTTCTTGATGCCGGGCCCGAGCGCGGCGCCGATCGCGATCGCCAGCAGGATCGCCGGGAACGCGTAGATCACGTCGAGCGTGCGCATGACGAGGCTGCGCACGCCGCGGCGCGAGAGGCCGGCGACGACGCCGAGCGACGTGCCGACCAGGGCGCCGATCAGCACCGGCACGATGCCGGCGACGAGCGTCGGGCGAGCACCCCACATCAGGCGGCTCAGGATGTCGCGGCCCTGGCCGTCGGTCCCGAGCGGGTGGCCGATCGTGTCGACGTCCCACAGCCGCTCCGAGATCGAGCCGGAGGTGGCGGAGTGGGGCGCGACCAGCGGCGCGAGCAGCGCCATCAGCACCAGCAGCAGCACGATCGTGCCGCCGACGAGCACCCCGGCGGGCAGGCCGGCGAGCCGTGCGAAGCGGCTCGGCCGGTCGCTCGCCGCGGCCGTGCCGGCGATCTCGACGGTCGTTGCGGACATGGACGTGGTTCCTCCGTAGATCGGCTGGGGGGCAGCGGGAAGTCGCAGGCGGCGGGCGGCGGGACTAGGCCCGCACGCGCGGGTCGACGAGCGCGTGGATCGTGTCGACGAGCACGTTCACGAGCACCAGCACGACGGCCGAGATCAGCACGCCCGCCTGGATCAGCGGCATGTCGCGCGAGGAGATCGCCTGGTAGACCTGCTGGCCGAGGCCGGGCCAGGCGAAGATCGTCTCGACGAACAGCACGCCGCCGAGCAGGTAGCCGACCTGCAGGCCGGTGATCGTCAGCAGCGACGGCAGGGCGTTGTGCATCGCGTGGCGGACGATCGCCGACTGCTTCAGGCCGCGTGCCCGCATCGACTCGACGAACTCCTGCCCCAGCACGTCGGCGAGCGCGACCGAGAACATCCGCGCGACGATCCCCATCGGCGTCAGCGCGGCCGCGACCGCCGGCAGCAGCAGGTGTCCGAGCAGGTCCCCGATCCCGCCGCCGCCGGTGCCGTGCATGCCGCCGGTCGGCAGCGCACCGGTCTCCACGGCGAACAGCAGCAGCAGCAGCGCGACCGTGTACTGCGGCACCGAGATCGCGCCGAGCGACGTCGTCGAGACGAGCCGGCCGAGCCAGCTGCGCGGCCGCAGCGCGACGATCGTGCCGAGCACGACGCCGCCGGCGGTCGCGATCAGCAGCGCGGCGAGCAGCAGGATCAGCGTGTTGCCGAACGCCTTCATGACGAGGCCGGCGACGCTCTGCTGGAGCGAGATCGAGGTGCCGAGGTTGCCGTGCAGCAGCGCCCAGACCCAGTCGACGTATTGGACCGGGACGGGCTTGTCGAGCCCCATCCGCGCGACCAGGTCGGCGCGCGCCTGCGGCGTCGCGTTGGGGCCGAGCAGCGCGGCCACGGGGTCGCCGGGGATCAGCTTGATCGTGATGAAGACCACGATCGAGACGCCGATCAGGATCGGGATCGAGAGCAGCAGGCGCCTCGAGAGGAAGCTCGTCATGCGGTCGGCTCCTGGTGGGGGACGAAGGAGACGACCGGCATGCTCGACCGCGTTCGTTTCGTGCCGCGATCCGCCCTGTTACGCCGTGGTTACGCCGGGGAGGAGATCGCGAACCGCCCGCCGGGCCGGGCGATCGCCGCTGCCGGGCGGCCGTTTCGCCGCGGCCGCGCGGCGCTCCCGCGAGCTACGCCGGGATCGCGCCGCGCGGCCGCGTCCGCCACGCCTCGAAGGCGACGACGAGGGCGAGCGCGGCGATCATGCTGCCGAAGAGCTCGAACGTCGTCGCGAGGCCGAGCGGCGTGACGAGCACGCCGGCGAGCACGGCCGGCAGCGAGATCGACGAGTACGCGACGATGTAGAAGGCCGACATCACCTGGGCCCGGTGGGCGCTCGGGATCGCCGCCGAGAGTGCCCGCAGCGCGCCGAGGAACGCGACGCCGAAGCCGCCGCCGCCGACGAGCGAGCCGATCAGCAGCAGCGCGCTCGACTCGGTCGCCGAGGCGGCGACGACGATCAGCATGCCGGCGGCCAGCGCGACGGAGCCGGCGGAGGCGCCGAGCCACGGCGCCGAGCGCCGGAACAGCAGCTGCGCGGTCGCGCCCATGCCGGCCAGCGCGAAGACGCTGACGCCGGCGACGAGGTGGTTGGTCGTGTGGAACAGGCTCGCGCCGAGCTGCGGGCCGAGCGACAGGAACAGCCCGCCGATCGTCCACGAGGAGACGACGCCGAGCGCGGCCAGCACGAACGGGCGCCGGACGACCGGCGGCACGCTCGGCCGCTCGGCCGTCAGCCGCAGCGGGCGACGACCCTCCACCGGCTCGGGCATCGCCTTCGCGCCGGCGAACGCGATCGCGAACAGCAGCAGCAGCGCGACGTACGGGAGCACGCGCGGCGCCGGCAGCCACTGGACGAGGGTGGAGGAGACGAGCACGCCGAGCCCCATCCCGCCCGCGCTGACGACGCCGTTGGTGAGCCCGACCCCGGCCGCGTCGCGGCGCGGATGGAGGTCGAGCAGCGCGGCGCTGGCGGCGCCGAGCGCGAGGCCGGTCGCGAGCCCCTGCACGGCGCGGGCGGCGAACAGCCAGACGACCGAGTCCGCCAGCATGAACAGGATCGTCGAGCCCATCAGCGTGCCGAGCGCGACGAGCAGGACGGGACGGCGACCGACGTCGTCGGAGACGCGGCCGGCGAGCACCAGCGTCGTCAGCACGCCGAAGGCGTAGGTCGCGTAGACGAGCGTCAGGACGACGGGGGAGAAGCCCCACAGCTGACGGTAGATCCCGTACAGCGGGGACGGTGTGCCGGACGCGAAGAGCGCGAGGCCGATGACGGCCGCCACGAGGACGTAGGCCCAGCGCGGCGAGAGCGTACGACGGGTGGGGAGGGGCGTGGAGACGACGGACATGGGCGACTCGACCTCGGGACGGTATTTCGATGATCTTGGAAGTATCGAACGTTGTAGCATGAACCCCGTGCCGACCACAACCACAGCCCGGGAGAAGATCCCCCATCCGTCCGTCTCGGCGTTCGACCTCGCGACGATCATGCGGACCGTCGGCGAGCCGGTGCGGCTCGAGATCGTGCGGCTGCTGGCCGACGACCGCCCGCGCGTCTGCGGCGACATCGCGACTGAGCTCGGGTTACCCGTCTCGACCAGCTCGTACCACCTCAAGCTGCTGCGCGAGGCCGGCGTCACGCGGGCGCAGGCGCAGGGCACGGTGCGGCTGATCAGCCTGCGCCGCGACGAGCTCGAGGCGCGCTTCCCGGGACTGATCGCCGTCCTCACGGACGAGCAGCCGGCCGCCGACGCCGCTCAGCGCTCGAAGCGGTAGCCGACCGAGCGCACCGTGCGGATGCGCGCGGCGTGCTCGGCGCCGAGCTTCGCCCGCACGCGCCGCACGTGCACGTCCACGGTGCGCGTGCCGCCGTAGAAGTCGTAGCCCCAGACGCGGCTCAGGAGCGCCTCGCGGGAGAAGACGCGGTTCGGGTGCGTGACGAGGAAGCGCAGCAGCTCGTACTCCATGTAGGTGAAGTCGACGGGGGTGCCGTCGATCGTCACCTGGTAGGTCGCGAGGTTCAGCTCGAGCCCGCCGACGCGCACGACGTCGCCGTCGTCGGCGAGGCCGAGTCGCTGGTTCGCGCGCTCGATCCGCGCGCGCAGCTCGGCGACCGACCAGGGCGCGACGAGCAGCTCGTCGCCGTCGGGCGGCGCGCCGTCGATGCCGAGCGCGGGGAGCTCGAGCGCCAGCAGCAGCGGCACCTCGCTCAGCTCCTCGAGCGCGCGCAGCGCGGCGCACAGCTCGCTCGCGCGCGTGCGCTGGCTCGCGCCGCTCGTCACCACGACGAGCCCGGGGGGGCGCGAGGCGACGGCGTCCCGCGCCGGAGCGAGGGCCTCCCGACCGCCCTGCAGGTCGCCGTCGACGGCGACCCGGTGCGTGCTGTAGCCGAGCTCGGCGAGATCCCCGGCGAGCGCGTCGCCGAGGCCGGCCTCGCACGGGTAGATCCACGCGTCGGTCATCCAGCGCGTCCCACCGCGACGCTCGCGCTGCCGGGATCGCTCACAGGATCGGGAGGTACCTGCGACGCTCGAACTCGGTCACGGTGCGCTGGTAGTCGCGCCACTCGCGCCGCTGGTTGGCGA
Source organism: Conexibacter sp. (assembly GCA_025964325.1). Classification (GTDB taxonomy): domain Bacteria; phylum Actinomycetota; class Thermoleophilia; order Solirubrobacterales; family Solirubrobacteraceae; genus Conexibacter. The sequence goes on along the minus strand of JAOPZA010000119.1, from coordinate 8,496 downwards.
CGTACCACTCGCTCAGGCGCTCGCCGAGCGTCTCGCGGGCGAGCGCCGAGTCGGCGAACAGCTGGGTCGCCTCGCGCAGGTCCTCGGGCAGCCGCGGCGCGTCGGCCGGCGGCTCGTCCTCGACCTCCGCGGGCAGCTCGTAGCCGCGCTCGATCCCGCGCAGACCGGCCGCCAGCAGCAGCGCGAACGCGAGGTAGGGGTTGCAGCTGGGATCGGGGGAGCGGACCTCGATGCGGGCCGCCGTCGGGCGCTGCGGCCGAGCCGAGGGGACGCGCACGAGCGCGTTGCGTCCGTGCCGCGTCCAGCCGACGTGCTCGGGCGCCTCGAAGCCGCCGCCGAGGCGCTTGTAGGAGTTGACCCACGGGTTCGTGACGGCCGTCAGCTCGCGCGCGTGCGCCAGGACGCCGGCGAGGAACTGCCGCCCGGTGGCGGAGAGCGGCGCCGACTCGTCGCCGGCGTGGAAGACGTTCGTCTCGCCCTCGAACAGCGACAGGTGCAGGTGCATGCCGGAGCCCGACTCGTGCTCGAGCGGCTTCGGCATGAACGTCGCGTAGATGCCCTGCTCGTGCGCGACCTCCTTGACCGCGAGGCGGAAGGTGCTGACCGCGTCGGCCATCGAGAGCGCGTCGTCGTGCTGCAGCTGGATCTCGTGCTGCGAGGGGCCGACCTCGTGGTGGGAGGCCTTGACGGGGATCCCCATCTGCTCGAGGTGCTCGATCGTCTGGCGGCGGAAGTCGCTGCCCTCGTCGCGCGGCGTCAGGTCGAAGTAGGCGCCGTGGTCGAGCGGCTGCGGGACGGCGCCGTCCTCCTGCGGCGCGGCGAAGAGGAAGAACTCGAGCTCGCAGCCGACCTGGAACGAGTAGCCCAGCTCGCCGGCGCGCGCGAGCACGCTGCGCAGCGCCTGCCGGCTGTCGCCGGCGAAGGGCGTGCCGTCGGGCACGCGGATGTCGCAGAACATGCGCCCGACGGGCGCGCCGGGTCGCCACGGGAGCAGCTGGAAGGTGCGCGGGTCGGGCTTCGCGATCACGTCGCGCTCGCGCAGTCGCACGCTGCCCTCGAGCGAGGAGCCGTCGATCGAGACGCCCTCCTCGAGCGCCTGCTCGAGCTCGCTCGAGGGCACCGAGAAGCTCTTCAGCGTTCCCATCACGTCGACGAACCACAGACGCACGAAGCGCACGCCGCGCTCCTCGACCGTGCGCAGGACGTAGCTGGTGTCGAGGTCGACGGCGAACTCCTCCACGGTCAGGGCAGTCTGCCAGACGGGCTCTGGGCCGGGAAGCCGGGGCGCTCCGCGCGCGAGAGGAACATGAAGCGGTCCGCGCGCGTCGAGATGAACGCGTAGTCGAACGGCCGCCCGTCGCGGTCGAAGATGACCTGCTCCATCGTCGCGACCGCGGCGCCCGCGGGCACCCCGAGGAGCTCGGCCGTCAGCACGTCGGCGTTGCTGCAGCCGATCAGGAACTCCGAGGCGCCGACCGTCAGGCCCGCGTCCTCCAGCAGCGCGTAGAAGTCGGTCTCGAACGCGACGCCGTCGACGGCGTCGGCCTCGGGGAAGCGCAGGTAGTTGGTCGCGACCGCGAACGGCTCGTCGCCCCACTGGCCGACGTACTCGACGCGCAGGCAGCGCGGCCCGCACCCCGGCAGGTGGGGCGCGACCGCGTCGGGCGTCGGGACGATCGAGCGGTCGATCACGCGCGGTCGCTGCTGGCCCGCCCAGACGCCGCTGCGGTTGGCCGGCTCGACGCCGTGCGACTCGACCAGCCGCGTCACGATCGTGTGGTGGATGGCGTAGGTGCCGATCCCCTGCACGCGCTCGATCATCCCCTCCTCCCGCAGCTGCGCGAGCGCCTCGCGCACGACCGCGCGGGAGGCGCGGTGCGCGCCCATCAGCTCGCTCTCGCTCGGGACACGGCCCTCGGGGTAGGCGCCGCGGATGATGTTCGAGCGGAGCACGTCGCGCAGCCGGCGGGTCGCGTCGCGCTGGCGCAACGCGCGGATCTCGCGGGGTCGCGTGGGTGCCGTCAGCATGCGCGAAAGCTGGCACGCGAGCGTTTCGGCCGCGTATCGGGAGTGTTTCGCCGCGGTTACGTCGGTGACGCGGCGCCGGCTCTGGCGGCCAGCTGGCCGCACGCGGCGTCGATGTCGCGCCCGCGCGTGAGGCGCACGGTCGCGGAGATCCCGTGCTGCTCGAGCACGTCGCGGAAGGCGTCGATCGCGCCCCGGCTCGAGCCGTCGTAGATCGAGTCGGTCGGGTTGTAGGGGATCAGGTTGACCTTGTAGATCCACGGCTCGAGCAGCTCCGCCAGCGCGAGCGCCTGGGCGTAGCCGTCGTTGACGCCGGCGAGCATCACGTACTCGATGAACACCATCCGCCGCTTCTTCTCGTAGAAGTCGCGGCACGCCCGCAGCACGTCGGCGAGCGGGTAGCGCTCGTTGACGGGCATGATCTGGCTCCGCAGGGCGCCGTCCGGCGCGTGGAGCGAGAGCGCCAGGCGGATCGGCAGGTCGCTCGCCGTCAGCCGCTCGATGCCGGGGATCCAGCCGACCGTCGAGATCGCCGTGCGGCGGTTCGTGATGCCGATGCTCGGCAGCCGCTCGCAGGCCGCCAGCACATGGTCGAGGTTCATCATCGGCTCGCCCATGCCCATGAAGACGCAGTGGTCGACCGGCTCGATGCGGCGGAAGTGGAGCGCCTGGTCGAGGATCTCGGAGGCGGTCAGGTTGCGGCCGAACTTCATCGTGCCGGTCGCGCAGAAGGTGCAGGTCAGCGGGCAGCCCGACTGCGAGGAGACGCAGAGCGAGCGGCGCCCGACCGACCGACCATCGCGCTGCGCGCGCTGGTCGGTCGGTGCCCCGTAGCGCATCAGCACGGCCTCGACGGCGCGGCCGTCCTGCGTCGAGAAGAGCGCCTTGATCGTGCCGTCCTTCGCGTGCGCCTCGTGCTCCAGCGTCAGCGAGGAGAAGGGCACGTGCTCGGCCAGCACGGCGCGCAGATCGGCCGGCAGATTCGTCATCTCCTCATAGGAGGAGGCGCCGCGCGCCGTCCACTCCCACACCTGGGCGGCGCGGAAGGCGGGCTCGCCGCGGGCGGCGAGGGTCTCGTCGAGAAGCTTGAGATCCATGTCAACCCCTATGGTGGCAGGCTCATGCGCCTTGCCAAGTTCCTCGCCCACGCCGGCATCGCGTCTCGACGCGCCGCCGAGCAGTTGATCGCGGCCGGTCGCGTGACCGTCGGGGGCGCGGTCGTGCGCGACCCGGCGCGCGACGTCGACGAGCACAGCGGCGTCGCGTTCGACGGCGAGCCGGTCCGCCGCGAGGAGTCGCACGTCGTCTATGCGCTGCACAAGCCGGCCGGCGTCGTCTCGACCGCGAGCGACACGCACGGGCGCCCGACGGTCATCGACCTGGTCGCCGATCCGCGCCGGCTCTACCCGGTCGGACGCCTCGACGCCGACTCGACCGGCCTGATCCTGCTGACGAACGACGGCGAGCTGGCGAACCGCCTGATGCACCCGCGCTTCGAGGTGCCGAAGACCTACCGCGTCGTGCTCGGGGGCAAGCCGATCGGCGACCGCGCGATCAGAGCGCTGCGCGAGGGCGTGCGGCTCGAGGACGGCATGACCGCCCCGGCGCGTGTGAAGCGGCTCGCCGGCCACCAGATCGAGCTGACGATCCACGAGGGGCGCAAACGCCAGGTGCGGCGGATGTGCGAGGCGGTCGGCTGCCCCGTCTCCTCGCTGACGCGCGTCGCCTTCGGGCCGCTCGCGCTCGGCGACCTGCGCGTCGGCAAGTCGCGGCGCCTGTCGGGACCGGAGCTGCAGGCACTGACCGAGGCGACGCAGCCGCCGGAGGCCCGCGCGGCGAGCCGCCGGCGGGGCGCCTGAGAGGCACCGGAGCATGATCGGCGCGCCGGCGACCGCAGCGGGGAAGACTTCTGGAGCGATGGTGCCGGGGAAGTCAGGACGTCGATGAGCGCGCGGGCCCAGGACGCGCGCACCGGCGCGGCCCTTCCGGTCGGCCTGAACGGCCGCAACGGCAACGGCGGCGCGCCCGCGTCCGCGGCAGCGCGCCCGCGGCCACGCGAGGAGGACGACGCGCGGCTGGCGCTGTGGGGTCGCGTCTCGCTCGGCGTGCTGCTGCTCGCGAGCCTCGCGATCGTGATCGTCGCGGCCGGCCAGCCGACCTGGCTCGTGCCGCGCAGCAACGTCGTCTTCCCGGGCTGGCTCGCCGGCCCGCTGCACCCGCTCGCCTCCGGCATCTCGGTGTCCGCCAACCTGCTCAGCTACGGCATGAGCGCCACGCTCGTGCTGATGGCGATCGCCTACGTCGTCGTGTTGCGCTGCGCCGGTGCGCTGCGTCCGCGGGTCGTCGTCGCGACGATCGTCGCGCTCCACGCGATCTGGCTGCTGGCGCCGCTGATGCCGCTGACCGACGTCTTCAACTACATCGGCTATGCGCGCCTCGGCGCGCTGCACGGCTTCAACCCCTACCAGTACGGGATCGGCGTGGCGCTGCACGACCCCGTCAACGTGCTGACCACGTGGCACAACCTGAAGACGCCCTACGGGCCGCTCTTCACCGTCACCACGTATGCGCTCGCGCCGCTGCCGCTGCCGGTCGCCTACTGGCTGCTGAAGCTCGCCACGGTCGGGGCCAGCCTCGGCTGCGTCGCGCTCGTGTGGCGCTGCGCGCGCCAGCTCGGCAGAGGGTCGCTGCGCCCGGTGCTGTTCTTCGCCGCCAACCCTCTCGTGCTCGTCTACGGACTCGGCGGCTTCCACAACGACGTCTTCATGCTGCTGCCGATCCTCATCGGGATCACGCTGCTGCTCGACGAGCGCGCGCAGCGGGCGCGCTCGGCCGTCGGCGGCGTCGTGCTCGTGGCCGCGACGGCGGTGAAGGCGTCCGCCGCCGTGCTGCTGCCGTTCGGGCTGATCGCCGCGCGGCGGCGCGGCCCGTTCGTCGTCGCGGCGGCCGTCGCGGGCGTCGGCTCGATCGTCCTCAGCACGATCGTCTTCGGCTTCGCGGTGCCGAACCTGGGGGACCAGAGCACGCTGCTGAGCTCCTTCAGCGTCCCCAACGCCTTCGGCCAGCTGGTCGGTCTCGGAGGGGCGCCGCCGTGGCTGCTCGTGGCGGCGAAGGGAGCCGTCGTCGTGACGGTGCTGTGGCTCGGCGTGCGCACCTGGCGCGGTCAGATCGACTGGATCGCGGCGAGCGGCTGGGCGACCTTCGCGCTGATCCTCTCGCTCTCGTGGTCGCTGCCGTCCTACATCGTCTGGCTGGCGCCGCTGACCGCGATCTCGCGCAGCCGCCCGCTGCGGATCGCCACGCTCGTCCTGACCGGCTACCTGATGCTGACGTCGCTGCCGGTGAGCTCGATCGTCCTCAATGCCCTGCACTACCGGCCGATGGACAGCGCCGTCGGCCGCGTCTCGACCGACCGGGCGCGCGCGCTCCAGCACTGAGCGCAGCCAGACGGACGCGCACGGCCGGCGGCAGGGGGTCGTGCTCTGACAGAATCCCGCCGCGATGCGGCTCTTCGCCCTCCGCGGCGCAAACACGGTGCAGGAGAACGAGGCGGAGGCGATCCTCTCGGCCACGGATGCGCTGATGCGCGAGCTGATGGAACGCAACCAGCTCGAGGCGGAGGCGATGGTGAGCTGCATCTTCACCGTCACCGACGACCTCGACGCCGAGTTCCCGGCGGTCGCCGCGCGGCGGATGGGCCTCAACCGCGTGCCCCTGATGTGCGCCCGCGAGATCCCGGTGCCGGGCTCGCTGCCGCGCGTGATCCGCGTGATGGTCCACTACTACGCCGACGACGACCACGAGGCGCGCCACGTCTACCTCGGCGAGGCGAGATCGCTCCGGGCCGACATCGAGTCGGCACAATAGGCGGCGCGCCGCTCCCGACCCAGCCGACATGACCATCGAGTTCACCGACAAGATCCGACGCATCCCGGTCTATCCGACCGCGGGCGGCTACGCGCTCGGCGACGACGTCGCGATGCTCGCCAGCAACGAGGCGCCGTTCGGGCCGATGCCCTCGGTGGTCGAGGCGGCGACCGCGGCGCTCTCGCACGTCAACCGCTATCCCGATCCGACGAACATGGGGCTGCGCCGCGCGCTCGCCGGCCGCTTCGACTTCCCGCCGGAGCGGATCGCGATAGGCAGCGGCTCCTGCGACATCCTCCTGTCGGCCGCCGAGGCGCTGCTGGAGCCGGGGGCGGAGGTCGTCTACGGCTGGCCGTCGTTCTCGGTCTACCCGCAGATGGCGGCGGCGACCGGCGCGCGCGCGATCGAGGTCCCGCTCGACGACGAGGACCGCTACGACCTCGAGGAGATGCTGGCGCAGGTGACGGTCGCGACGCGGCTCGTCTTGCTCTGCAACCCGAACAACCCGACCGGGACGGCGCAGCCGCTCGCCGCGATCGAGGAGTTCGTCGCCCGCGTCCCGCGACACGTCTGCGTGATCGTCGACGAGGCCTACTGCGAGTTCTCGACGCTCGAGGATCCCGACAGCTCGCTCGACCTCGCCCGTCGCCACCCCAACGTCGTGCTGCTGCGGACCTTCTCGAAGGTCTACGGGCTGGCGGGGCTGCGCTGCGGCTACGCGCTCTGCGGCGACGAGCGCTTCCGCGTCGCGGTCGAGCAGGTGCGCCAGCCGTTCTTCTGCAACTCGCTCGCCCAGGTCGCCGCGGAGGAGGCGCTGCGCCACCAGGACGAGGTCGGCCGCCGCGTCGAGCTGGTCGTGGCGGAGCGGATCGGCCTCGTCGAGAGCCTGCGCGAGCTCGGCCTGCGGGTCGCGGAGTCGCAGGCGAACTTCATCTGGCACGCGCTGCCCGAGGACGCCGACGAGACGGCGGTGCTCGACGGGCTGCGCGAGCGCGGCGTGCTCGTGCGCTCCGGCCGCGCGCTCGGCCGCGAGGGATGGCTGCGCGTGACGATCGGCCGACCGGACGAGAACGCGCGCTACCTCGCCGCGCTGCGCGAGCTTCTGTAGCCGCCCACATCCGGGGCTTCACAGCACCAGCCGGCTCTGGCAGAATGGCCAACACCGCCATGTCGCACCGTCACGCAACGACCGCTCTCACGCCCGCCGGCTCCGCCGGTGCTCCGTCGTTCGCTGGCTCCTGGCGGTATCTCGCCTGGCGATTTATCTAGGCGCTCGGCCTGGCTTCGCGGTCCCCTGCAGGGGTTTCATCGAAGGTCGGGCGCCGTATCCGCCCCGGGCGCCACAGCGCCCGTCCCTTCCGTAGATTCCCGGGTGAGCAAAGGACCCTCCGATGATGATCGTGATGAAGCAGGACGCCACGCAGGAGCAGATCGAAGCCGTCGTCGCCCGTGTCGAGGACGTCGGCGCGCGCGCACACCGGATCAACGGCGAGGAGCTGACCGTGATCGGCGCCGTCGGCGATCGCGAGCACATCCAGCGGCTGGAGCTCGACGGTGCAGGCGGCGTCGACAGACTGGTGCCGATCCTGAAGCCCTACAAGCTCGCCTCCGCGCAGATCCGACATGCGGAGCCGAGCGTCCTCGAGATCGGCGGCCGCAGGATCGGCGGACCGCACTTCGCGCTGATCGCCGGGCCCTGCACGGTCGAGTCGCGCGAGCAGACGCTCGGCACCGCCCGCGTGGTCAAGGAGGCCGGCGCGACGCTCTTCCGCGGCGGCGCCTACAAGCCGCGCACCTCGCCGTACGCCTTCCACGGGCTCGGCCAGGAGGGCCTGCGGCTGCTGGCGGAGGCGAAGGAGGAGACGGGCCTGCCGATCGTCACGGAGCTGATGGACGTGCGCGATCTCGAGCCGGTGCTCGAGGTCGCCGACGTGATCCAGGTCGGCGCGCGCAACATGCAGAACTACACGCTGCTGACCGAGCTCGGCCGCGCCGGGCGCCCGGTCCTCCTGAAGCGCGGCCTCTCGGCGACGCTCGAGGAGCTGCTGATGGCCTCCGAGTACATCCTCAAGGAGGGCAACGAGTCGGTGATGCTGTGCGAGCGCGGGATCCGCACGTTCGAGACCGCCTACCGCTTCACGCTCGACCTCACGGCCGTGCCGGTGCTGAAGGAGCTGACGCACCTCCCGATCATCGTCGACCCCTCGCACGCGGCCGGTCGCCGCGACCTCGTCACGCCGCTGTCGCTCGCGGCCGCCGCTGTCGGCGCCGACGGCATCATCGTCGAGGTCCACCCGAATCCGGACGAGGCGATCTGCGACGGGCCGCAGCAGCTCTTCGCCGACGACTTCGCCGACTACGCCGAGCGCGTCGAGCAGGCTGCCGCGGTCGCCGGCAAGGCCTTCTCGGCCGTCGCCTAGGCGCGGGAGACAGCTCGTGCGCGTGGCGATCATCGGCGTCGGCCTGATCGGCGGATCGATCGGGCTCGCCGCGCGGGAGCGGCTCGACGCCGACGTCGTCGGCTGGGACCCGTCGGCCGACGCGGTCTCGGCGGCGGTCGCCCGCGGCGCCCTCGCGCGCGGCGCCGACGCGCTCGCGACCGCG
>JAOPZA010000109.1 GCA_025964325.1 Conexibacter sp. | reverse complement strand
CCGCTCGCGGTGGTCGACCAGCAGCCGCACATCGAGCTCGGGCCCCGCGAGCTGGGCGACCGGGAGCGTCTCGATGCCTTCACGGATCGCGGCGCGGGCGATCGCGACTCCTCCGCATCGGGCTGTGCCGCGATCGACTCGGCGACCACTTCGAGCGACCGACAAAGAGCGTCAGGTGCGGTTGGCGGGGCGATAGACGACGTAGGTCGGAACGCTCACCTCCCAAGCATACACGAACATACGTTCCCATTCGGTTCCGGTGGACCTGGAAGTGTCTGAGCTTCGGCTGCTCCCTTGCATTGGAAGCGGGAGCGCCTAGTGTCCCGCGTGGACTCATAGCAGCGAGCAGAAGGGGAAACGATGGGCGCAGCCGAAAACGTCGCCGCCCTGCGGCGCGCATACGAGGCCTTCAACACGGCCGACATGAAGACGCTCAGCGAGGTCTTCGACGAAAGTGCTGTGTGGCACTTGCCGGGGCGGAGCTCGCTGGCCAACGACTACCAGGGCCGCGAGGCGATCTTTGCGTACTTCGGCCGGCTGGGGCAGGAGACGGGGGGCACCTTCCGGGCCGAACTGGAGCACTTGCTTGCAGATGACGACCGCGTGGTCGGCATCCAACGCAGCACCGCGGAGCGAGGCGGCAAGCACCTGGATGTTGGCGACTGCATTGTCTTCGAGCTCAAGGACGGTCGGGTTACTGACGGTCGGGAGCACTTCCACGACCTTTACGCTTGGGACGAGTTCTGGTCGTAGCCCCGCCGGCGCGAGCCCGGCAGGTCACGCGGCGGTTCCCGGCCCGACATACATCGACACGAGGCGCAGCGGATTCCGAACGCTGGCTGTCCGAGTAGCGACTCGGAAGAGGCGAACCGCGGCCTAGGCGGCTGCGGGTGTTTCTCAACAGGAAAGTCCCATTGGCCGGGACGGCCTTCACGTGCGCACTGTCGGCGAGCTGCGGGAGGCACTGTTCGCGTGGACTGCCGTCGCACGCGCGCGGTGCTCTGGCTGTGGCTGCATCTCGAGCGAACTCGTACAGCTGTCATCGAGGCTCGTCACGACGTTCCTCTCCGTCGCTGAGCTCGGCTCACGGGCGTCGGCACGGCTGGACTACGTCTTATCTCGTTTCGGCGCGGAACCCGTGCAGTACCTGATCTTCTGGAAATCGAAGTGGAGGAAGCGCGCCAACCTGGCACGGGCACGTCCTCGAGGAAGGCGGGAACAGGCATCGTGCAGGGCAACGATGGTGCAGGCCGCCGGCGCAGGGCCGACGTGAAGCGGATGCGGGCGGGAGTCGTCGCGGTAGCGGCCGTCGTGCTGCTGTTGACCGCGGCGCCGGGCGCGCTCGCGGGCACGTGGACGATCAACGGCTCCTTCTCCAACGACACCGGCTCGTCGGCCGACACGTGTCCGCCGACCTCGCAGCTGGTCGGCTGCGTCAACTTCCCGTACTGGTATTGGGTCGACGGCAGTTGGAGCGCGAACAATCAGCAGGGCCAGCCGCCGCCCGGCTTCGTCGGGGTCGGCCAGCAGCCGCAGACCTATGAGATGTTCGCGCCGTACTACGACGAGGGCGCTGACCTCTACGGCAACGCGGTCACGCCGGACGGCAGCAGCTTCCTCACCGTCGCACAGGACGACATCGCCGAGGGCACCTCCTCCGGCGTCTACGCGGGCTGCTCAGAGCCCAGCGCCCAATCGCCACAGTACGTCTGCACGCCGTCGTGGTCGGGCGACCAGGAGAACATGAACGTCGGCTACGACTTCGCGCCCTCGACGCAGCCGCAGACGATCTCCGCCGGCCAGTGGTGCGGCGCGACGCTCGGCGGCGGCGGAGCCACGACGGTCGACTGCGCGACCGACGCGCAGGGCCGGATCAGCCCGATCCCGACAACGACCTGGACGGCGATCGAGTTCCAGACGCTGACGCCCTCGGTCCCGGTGACGCTCAGCGTCGCCGGCTGGTCGAACGTCTGCAACCTCGGCGGCGACGCGGGCAGCACCTGCACGACGCAGATCCTCTACTTCTTCGGCCCGCCGCCGAACGTCAACATGGCGTTGAGCGGCAGCCAGCAGAGCCCTGTCGGGGCGAGAATCGAGGTGATCTCGGTCGGCGTCGGGAGGCTCCCGATCGCCCCGCCGCTGCAGAATCCCGGCAGCGACGTCATCGGCCCGCTGAGAGCGGGGCAGACGGTGAGAGCCGGACAGACCGCGACCGTCGGACCGTACAAGCTGACGATGGCGCGCAACGGCGAGCTCGGCGAGTTCGCGCACGTCGGCGCCAACGACTACCGCGTCTTCACGCCGGGGACCGCCGTGCCCGGCTCGACGCTCGTCGCGAGCGCCAACGGCACGATCGCCGTGCGCTCGCCGAAGGGCGGCACGCTGTGGTCCTCGGACGACCGAGCGTCCAGCACGTATGCCGCGAAGGGGAACCTCGTGCTCTTCTCCAAGCGCCACCGTCGGCTGTGGTCGAGCAGCGGGCCCCTCGCCGGCCCCGCGAGTCGGCACAGCGCCAGAGCGGTGACGCTGGGAACTGGCGACGGCATCCCCGCCGGCGGCCAGCTCACGGCCGGCTCCGCGCGACTGACGATGGAGGCTGACGGCGACCTCGTCCTCACCCGCCGCGGCCACGTCCGCTGGAGCTCGAGAACGCAGGGACAGCCCGGCGCCTACCTGCAGATGCGCCACAACGGCAACGCCGTCCTCTACTCGCTCGACCACCGAGCGATCTGGTCGACCCGCACCGCCGGCCACACGGGTGCGCAGCTGCGACTGAGCGCCACTGGTGCCCTGGACGTCACCGACACGGCGAGCAAGACGATCTGGAGAGCGAGACGATGAGACGAGCGACGATCGCGGCCCTCACGACGCTGGCGCTCCTGCTCGCCAGCGGCGCCGCGTCGGCGAAGACGTGGAACATCACGCCGACGACGATCAACGAGACGAGCGGCCAGATCATCCCCTGGACCGGCGGCAACAGCAGCGGCGGGAACTTCGTCACCCAGCCCGACTACCGCACCCCGATGGGGTTCGGCAACGAGCCGGGCGACAACGGCAACCAATTCACCTGGCTGCTGACGGCCCCGGACCTGTTCGAGGGCGCCGACGCCTTCGTCAACTACATCATGCCGGACAACTCGCAGTTCGACACGGTCGTGCAGGACGACTACAACCGCACGCCGGGACAGACCGTCTCCTCGCCGACATGCGTCCTGCGCGACCCGTCGACGACGCTCTCCGACTACAGCTGCGCGGCGACGCTCGGCTACACCGGCGGTCCCCCGCAGAACCCCAGCAACGGCGGCTACACGCCCTCGCCTTCGAGCTTCTCGCCGTTCTTCAACTTCCGCGACAACTCCAGCGGCGCGCCGGGGGGCAGCCGGATGGCATCGGTCGCGGCCGCCGGGCAGTCGTGCAACGACTACTTCAGCCCAGGCGACACCCTCGACTGCACCGTCGGCCAGCCCTCGATGGCCGGCTTCAGCCCCGTCGACCCGAACAACTTCGAGACGCTCTACCTGATCAACCGCGGCAGCACCCCCGTCACCGTCACCGACCGCAGCCCCACGATCGAGCAGCTGATCAATGACCATCCGGGCGGCTGCTTCATCCCCGACTACTTCAACGGCAGCGAATGCCAGCAGTACAAGCCCAACACCTGCACGATGAGCGCCTGGGGCGGCGAGTGCACGATCCTCACGTGGGGCGGCGCGAACGGCCACTGGGACTACCAGTACGGCCACACGATCGCCTACGCCCAGACGCAGTCCGACGACATCTCGATCACACCCGGCCCCGGCGCGCCCTCAGGCGACGCCTGGTACGGCGTGATGATCTACGGCCAGTCCGAGATCGGCCAGGAGCCGCTCGTGGCCCAGGACTTCGCGACGATCCTCGCCGGGTTCGCCGACGACTACCTGACCTTCGTCAACAGCTGGTCCTACAGCACGGACAACGGCGATGACGACGACGAGGTGACGATCGACAGCGGCAACGGGCTCAGATCCGGGGCGTCGGTCCAGAAGGGCCCCTTCACACTGGCGATGCAGAGAAGCGGGAACCTCGTCGAGCGCGTCTCGGTCAACCACGCGAGATACCCGGTCTGGTCGTCGGCCACGAGCTCGCCCGGCGCCCGGCTCGTGGTGAGCGGCGCCGGCAACCTCGCGGTCCAGAGCAAGAGCGGCCGATCGCTGTGGTCGAGCCACACGAGCGGCAGCCCGGGCGCCAGACTGTCGCTGCAGGGCGACGGCAACGTTGTGCTGCGCGCGCGCTCGCACAGAGCGCTGTTCACGACCGGCAGCGTCAGCTACTCCTACCCGGCCGACCCGACGGCAACGGCGCTCGACAAAGACCTCGGGCTGCTGCCGCGCGCCGCGCTGAGACGCGGCGGCAGCAGACTCGTGATGCGACCCAACGGCAACCTCGCGCTCTACCGCCACGGCACGGCCGTCTGGTCGACGAAGACGGTCGGCCACCCGGGCGCCTACGCGCACATGCGCAAGGACGGACGGCTCGTCGTCTCCGACCCGCACGGGAGAACGCTGTGGTCGAGCAGCACCTACGGGCGACTCGCGAAGCTCTCGCTGCGCAGCGACGGCACGCTCGAGATCGCCGGCCACAAGCACCGGACCGTCTGGACGCCGAAGCGGGCGAGCAGACCGACGGCGCACTGAGTCGACCTCAGT